>CAMFLH010000195.1 GCA_945957295.1 uncultured Uliginosibacterium sp. | reverse complement strand
TCGGCGCAGAGCGACAGCCTACCTCTGACTGCCGCCAATCTTTGCAACAGAGCCAACACCGGCAAGCGACGCATGTTGCGCTGGTAGCGCAGCACGCGGAAACCGGCGCGGGCGCGCCATCCAGCGAAGCCGCCCAGCACGCCCGCCGTGACGAGGCCGAGTTCAGGCGTAAGCATGAGCGCCCAGGGTGTCACCAGTGCAATCGACGCACTGGTGCCGGCCACCGCAGCACTCCACAGCTCAACGGGCGGGCGAAGCCAGGCTTCAATCGCGTGTTCGCTCATTGGGAGACCCGTCCATCGGTCTGAATCAGGATCGGATAGGTGGTCAGGCCATAGCTTTGAGCCAATGGATCGGCGGAAGCGGGCATGACGGACAGATCCGGCACCAAGGTGCGCAGACGTTGATAGGCCGCGAGGTTCGGCGCCTCGACCACCTGAATCGCGGCACCCAGCCGCGTGAGCGCCTTGGCTGACTGGCGCAGCCACTGGTAGGAGCGTTCGTCTGAGCCCACCAGGGCGAGCGGATGCGGCAATGCACCGGGCAAGCGCAGCGCTGCGCGCGGCTGCAGCACGCCCGGCGTGAGCTTGGCGCTGCGCACCGGGAAGGGATCGAAGCCGGCAACGTTGCTCGGCTGCGCCCCAAGACTGCGATCGGGCAGCATTTGCTCGCCCAGCGGCGCGAGCAGACTGGTGACGGGCACAGTGCGGCCAGTGTCATAGAGCGTGACCAGCGCGCCGGCTGCGGTCAGCGGATAAACGAGTGACACCAGGGCAAAGCCCGTGCAGCGCAGCATGGCGTTACGCATACGCGATCCTCGACAGATGGCCGGCAACGCGCGATGCGTAAGCACGCGCCCGGGCGGCGTCGGCGGGAGCGTGATAGCGCCCGATCGCATCCAGCCATTCGGCGCTCGCGTCATAGTGCTCACGCAGGATCCGCGCACCGACACGCAGGTTCGTATAGGGATCGACGGCCTGCGCCGCGTTGGTGAAGCGGTGCGCGTGGTATTTCCAGCAGACCTGCATCAGCCCGATGTCCACCAGGCTGCAGCCGCTCTGCAACTGCAACTGCAGGTAGCCCAGACAAGCCTTCGCCGAGTCGAAGCGGCAGGGCGTGCCAGCCACATTCAAGGTCCAGGGGTAGGGCAAGAGGCGTCGTTCCGTTGTCCCAGCCCACAGCCGGCGGGACTCTTCCATTGCCACAGCAAAGAGAATCGCCGGTGGCACACCTACTTCGCGCCCCACAGCGCTGTAGCCGGTCGGCACGGTGTAGCGGGCCGGTGCGGCGTTTGCGATGCACGGCAGGCCCAAGCCCAGCGCGACGAAGGCGCGACGCGAAATCACTGCCCGGCCCCTTTGGACGGGGGTACGACAAGACCCTTGGCCGTGGGCGGTCGGGTGCTGCCGTCGCCCTTGCCGTAGTCGAGCACCTTCAAGCCCTGCGGGTAGAGGCGTGCAACAGCGGCCATCCGCTCGCGCTCAAACGCGAGGATGCGATCGGCGTCCTGCACCATGATCTTGACCAGCAGCTCGGCGTAGCGACGGCGCTCCGCGTCGTCTCGCGCGTGGATACCGAGCACCTCGATGGGCGAGATGCGCGGGTCGGAGACCGAGCCGCGGTAGCCGCGCATCAAAGACTGGTAGCGACGGATCTCATCCACCGAGAGCCCCCAGTCGCGCGCCGCGTCGCGCGTCGTTGCATCAACCTCGGTGTTCTGCGCGCTTGTCTTGCCTGCCAGCACCGACACGGGTTCGACCGCATCGGCGCCCGGGGCGGTGAAGGCCAGCGCCAATGCCAGCATTGCGGGCAGCAGCAAAGGGGTGCCCAGGCAGCGCATCACGGCGAAACCTCGGCGTCATCGAGTTTGAGCGGCTGGACGACGCGTTCGGCGGGTGCTGCGCCCGGCTTGTGGTGGCGTGCGAACGTCGCGCGTTGCTTGCCGGCGTCGGCGCTCTGAAGCGTCGCGTCCCCCAACACATCCCCGTTACGCAGGAACTCAATGCGCCCGCCCGTGGATACTGCGACCACGGGTTGCCCGTTCCAGGAATCCACGCCGAGGACACGGGAGGCGTCGGCCTGTGGGGCAGGGGGGGAGGGCTGTGCCGGTTTGGGCGCAGCGGCGCGGCGTACGCTCTTGGTCGGCAGTGCGGCAGGCTGCGGCGCCGGCGGGTGTTCGGCGCGTTCGCGCAACGCACTCGTATCGGCGCCGATGTTGGATGCCGACTGAATCAGGATCTCCAGCTTGCGCTGCAAGTCGGCAAGCCCGCGCTGCAGATCCGCTTCGATCGCGGCGCTACGATCCATGCGCGACTCCAGTGCGCTCAGTTTCACCAGCACCGGGTCGGGGCGCCCTGCGGGCGTGTCGTTTGTCAAGCGGGTGCGATACAGATAAACGCCGTAGCCTGCGACGGCAACCAATACCACGAGGGCAAATAGCGCCTTGGAGGCGGTGCCTCGGCGGGCGGCCGAGCCCGAGCCGATTTCAACGGGCGTGCTCATTGGACCTCCTGCGACTTTGCCGGCAGCGCCTTGACGGCGACCGGGGGTACGGCCGCCTCGCTCCGCTGCGCAATGGCGTCGGCTGCAACCGACTCACCGGTCGCGCGGCCTGTTACACGAATCCGGCGCGTGGCGGCATCGGGGCCAAGCTGGTAGCCGTCGCCGGCCAAGGTCTGCAGCACGCTGATGGCGGTGTAGGGGCCCAGCACGCGTTGAGATTCAGGCAGGGGCTGGCGCAGCAGCTCTGCAAACTCGGGGTCGGCAAGCGCTTCGGGACTGAAGCGATAACCGGTGCGCGGCAGGATGTAAGCGATCGCATCGGCCACGGTGCGCACCTCCGGCCGCGGGAACGTGACGCGGATGACGGCTCGCAGCGGATCGCGCTCCGCTTCTGAGGGTGTCGCAGCGACCGTGGTGTAGCGCGATACGCGCAACGCATCAGGCTCTGCATCAGCGGTCCCCGCAAGGGCGGAACCCGTGAGCAGGAGCAGCGCAAGTGCAAACAGACAACGCATGCGAACCTCCTGGGGAAGAAAAGCCCCCGAACCTCTCGGGGGGAAGGCCGGGCAACAGCAGGCCAGTCACGGGCCGAACTTTAGGAATTCGTCATATGCGTTTCCACTGAAAAGTCCGGAAACGTTTACCGGTTAAACGCTGGACGATTCAGCCTGCGCGCAGTAAATTGGAAGGCTTTGCCGAAAAAGCAGGGCCATGCGCCTGACGGCCGCACGCAGGTGGGCCAAAGGGAAGCCAGCTCAGGGGAGCTGGCCGCTTGAAGGGGGTACTGGCCCTATCGAAAGGCCGCGCCAGCCCCATGAGGCTGGGGCTGGCGCAAAGGCATTACAGGGAAGGGCGACCGACTACGGCAAGGGCTTACGGGGCGTGATGCCTGCGGCTATCACGAAAGACCCGCTGGCGCAACCGAGAAGTCGATTTTTCAGCATCGTATTTATCGGTGTGACTGAAAGGCGAAAAGCGCCAGAATCGCCGCTGCGTATCCCGGCCCTTTGGTGGCCGGCCGGTGTCACGCTGCAGCAGTCCGTATTTCGAGCCGGCCGCTCGTCCAACGCCAGAATTTGCCGTGACCGCAACCATGACCCGCTTGCCGCCGCTATCTGATGAACGTGAGCAGGAGCGGCGGCAAGCCACGATGACTATCGCGTTGTTCCTCGACGGCCTGACCGAGCCGGCCTGGCGCACGGCCATCCTGCAATGGCTGGCGCAGTACGAGGGGCTGGAGCGCTACCTCTGGCAAGACGACGATCCAGTCGTCCAGGTGCAGAACCTGCTCGCGCGCTACGCCGACGAAGGCCATCTGCCCGACGCCGAGCAACTCGCCACTGAGCTCTCTGAACTTCCACACTGCTATTACAAGGCCAGCCGCAACGGCGTGCGATGGGATCCACTAAGCCAGACCTTTGCCGACTTCAGCCAAGGCGAGATTGTTGATGTCTGGAGTTGGCCCCACCCGGAACCCACCACTGAAGCAGTGCAGTCCTGGTTGTTGTTGAAGTTCTGCCAAGCGCAAACCGGGTCTTGATCCATGCTCGGGAAGGTTTGGGGAAATGTCTCGCAAGTCGCCAAAGTGGCCCTGGCACGACTCTCCGCGCAAACAGCGAGCCCGGCCGCGCCACCTGACACAGCTAAGCCACAGCCAAGTCTCGCGGAGCTGAGAGCCGGATCCGAGCCAGGCTGGCTCAAGGTCTTGCCGGCCGCAACCCTCTTGGCCAACGATGGCAAAGCACTGAGCCAGATTTACATCCAGTCGCAACAGTCCGAAGCAGCGTTCCAGCGTGACTTGCTGCCGGCGATCAACCACTACGCGACCTTCGTTCAGCTCATGCCGGCGTCCGAGTCGCACCACCATGCGCACGTCGGCGGCCTGCTGGCGCACACGCTCGAAGTGATCGTTGCAGCCCTGAAGCTGCGCAACGGCCAGCTGCTGCCGCGCAACGCGACCGCCGAGGACATAGCCCGGACCCGCGCAGCGTGGAGCTATGCGGTGTTCTTTGGCGCATTGCTGCACGACATCGGCAAGGTGCTGACCGACTTGCGCATCGAGGGACGCGACGCCACGCGTGCGACGCGACGCTGGGTGCCCCTCGCCGGTAGCCTGGAGGCTTCCGGCTTCACTGAGTACCGCGTGGGCTTTGCGCCACGGGCCGAGCGCGACTATCAGGCCCACAAGAAACTGCCGGTCGCGCTGCTGCTCGCGATGGTGCCCGCGCCCGCGCTGGCCTTCCTCGGCCGGGAACCGAAGATCTACGAAGAGCTCATTGCGTTTCTCTCGGCCGAAGAGTCGGTTGAGAAGGGCGCACTCGCCCAGATCGTGCGTCGCGCCGACCAGCACTCGACCGCGCAGAACCTGGCCACCGGCTCACGCGAGCGGTTTGCCTCGGCCACCCATCTCCCGCTGGTCGAGCGGATGATGGATGCGCTACGTGCGTTGCTCGCGCAAGGCACCCGGCTGCCCCTGAACCGAGATGGCGCAGCCGGCTGGGTCTTTGATGGCGCAATCTGGTTCGTGGCCAAGCGCGTCGCGGACGAAGTCCGCGCCGAGCTGTTGCGGGCTGATCCAGAAGATCCCGGCGTACCTGGTGCAACGAAGAACGACCGCCTCTTTGACACCTGGCAGGACTACCGCGTCATCGAGGTCAACCCGGAGACCAAACAAGCGATCTGGTATGTGCGGCTGGAAGGCGACGGCTACACGCACTGTTTTTCGATGCTGAAGTTCCCTCTCAACCGGATCTGGACTGATCCAGCGGGCTATCCCGCAGCAATGAGTGGGCAGATTGTTCCAGTGCCTCGTGAGGACGCGAAAGCGGACAGCGCGAGCGAAGGCGAGCCTATTGAGACCAACACACCGGTCGCTGAGCCAATCCTTCCCAGCGTTCAACAGCCTTCTGGTCCAGCTGCGCGAATCGACGAGCCGGACGAGCTCGCCGATTCGCCGGCACCTAGCATGCCGATGGCGCCCCCCTTACCACCGTTGCCGCCGTCACCGCCATCACCATCGTTGAGCTCCGCGCAGCGCAAACCGCAGAGCGTGCCGCCGCCGCGAGCGGCGAATGCGGTCAGAAAGCCCGTCGATGCGCCAGCCACCGCGGCGGGTGTGCCTGCGCCCACGGCACCGCGGGTTGCGCCACCGAAGTCCAAACCAACCGGCGGCATCCTGCGCCAGAGCGTGCCTGAGCCGGCGTACAGCGCGGCGCGCTCGCCGGCCAGCGGGCCAGCGGCTGACGCAAGCCCTGAAGCAACTGTGAAGGCACCTGCGCCAAATCCACCCAACGCTGAACAGCGCGACAGTGATCTTCTCGACGAGGGGGATGCTGCGCCAGCCGCCGGGGCGGTGCCGGTGCGTAGAACGCGCCGGCCCAACGGAATGGGAAGTGCGCCAGTGCAGGCATTCGCCGTACCACCCAAGATGGCAGCGGACGCGGAGCCGGATCCAGTGGCCATCCAGTTCATGACCTGGCTGCAACAAGGCATCGCAGACGGGGCAATCAAGTACAACGAGGCCGGAGCGCCCGTGCATTTCGTGAAGGAAGGCATGGCACTGGTAACGCCCAGGATCTTCCGCGACTACGCAAGCCAATGCTGCGAAGCTGCTACGGATGGGATGACGGTTCAGCGCCTGGTGATCCGGGCGCGGTGGAATGTCGTTGGGCCCGAGAACTCGAACATCCTGAATTACGCAGTGATCGGCCGCGGCGGACAGCGCGTGGGCAAACTCGCGGCGGTCGTACTTCGCTATCCGGAACGCTGGGTTAGTCCCGTTCCACCCGCCAACATCGCCATCGTTCCTTACGTCCAAACGGTTTCCGAGGCCTGACGGCGGGAGCCGTTGTGTTGACAACGGCGTAGGAACCAGAGGATTATCGTCCACAGCGGAGCGAACAGTTTGGTCGCGGTCAGCGAAATCAAGGCCCTTTGGCCTTTTTTTCGAGCTCTCGGACAGCGCATAATCTGTATTATGTAAAGTCGTGGGCGCGGTTCTCTGCGCTTGTTTCTGTTTGTTAGCGCGAGCAGCCACAGTCACACTCGGCCACAACGCCGCCCCCGCTGCTACAGGCCGGATGCACCCCGCAACGAAGCAACGGCTATCCTTGCGCCATGCGTTTATCAAGTAAAACGTGGGCGGGTTCTCGCCCGGTGTGGCGGAAGCAGATTGTCCAATTTAGCGCGTTCACGCCCGGTCTCAGATTGGCGGTGTTGTGCGCGCTCGCGCTGTCGGCCTGTGCGAGTGTCGGGCCGGACTATCGTGAGCCGCCACTGACAAGCTATCCAGGTTGGAAGAACGTGTTTGAGGAGAACGCGGCGGCACCTGCTTCGCCAGAATTGCTCTCGCGCTGGTGGCAACAATTCGAGGATCCGACGCTGAATGCGCTGGTGAGCGCTGCGCTGGCGGATAGCACCGACTTGCGCAGCGCAATGGCACGGCTGGTTGAGGCACGCGCACGACGTGGTTTGTCGGAAGCAGCTCAGATGGCAGCTGTCGATGCTTCTGCGACGGCGCGGAACCAGGCAGCTCGTCCAAACGACAAAACAATAACCAGCCGCAGTTACGCCGCGTCGGCCGACTTGAGTTGGGAGGTTGATCTGTTCGGCGGCAAACGCCGCGCTGTTGAGGCCGCCGAAGCGGATGTCGGCGCCGCTCAGGCGAATCTGTATGCCGCCCGCGTAAGTCTGGTCGCCGCGGTGACGAGCGCCTACATCGATTTGCGCACCGCGGAGAACCGCCTCGCGGTATTGCAGGCAACGCTTGCGAGCCGCGACGAAACCGACCAGATCACGCGCTGGCGCGAGCAGGCAGGGCTGACTTCTACGCTGGACGTGGCGCAGTCGAAGAGCAGCCTGGAGCAGGCGCGCGCTGCGTTGCCGAGCGTCGAGCGCAGCATTTCCGAGGCACGGAACCAGCTCGCGCTGCTGGCCGGGAAGACGCCCGGCGCAGTGGATGACCTGCTTGGTGCTCGACGCCCCCTGCCCGATTTCGCGTTCGCGCTGGGTTTGGGGATTCCCGCCAAAACGCTTCAGCAACGGCCAGACATCCGTGCAGCGGAGCGGCAGCTTGCAGCCGCAAGCGCACGTGTAGGAGAAGCCGAGGCGGCGCGCTATCCGAAGTTGGTACTGAGCGGATCGATTGGGGCGGATTCGCTCAGTGCGGGCGATTTGTTCCGCCCTGAGGCCGTACTGGCAAGCGTTGCCGGGGGACTCAGCGCGCCGATCTTCGATGCTGGCCGGATCAGGCAAACCATTGCAATCCAGAGTGCGCTGCAGGAACAGGCGCTGATTACGTGGCAGGCCACGGTGCTGACGGCCCTGAACGAAGTGGAGAACGCGCTCGTTGCCTGGCGAACCACGAATACGCGACTTGCCAGCCTCAACACCGCGACTACCGCGGCAAACGAGGCGGAACAACTCGCTTCGCAACGCTACCAAGCCGGGTTGATCGACTTGTCGATCCTGCTCGATACGCAGCGCACGCTCTTGTCGCTGCAGGATCAGCAGACGACTGCCCAGGGCGAGCGCGCGAAGGCACTCGTCAATCTGTACAAAGCGCTGGGCGGCGGATGGTCGCCCGATGCGGCGGAGACTGCGCCCGCCGCTGGAGATTCAAACAATGAGTAATACGTCGAAATTCCTCCATCTAGGCAAGACGCGCACTGAGTGGTCGCGCAAGCGTGTGGTTTTGATCGGCGGACTCATCATCGCCCTACTGGTGATTGTGGGGCTCAGCGTGAGGGCGCTCGTCGGCGGCAATGGCGCGCCGAAGTTCAACACAGTCGCCGTCAAGCGTGGCGACCTCGTCGTGACTGTCACCGCGACCGGCAAACTTGAACCGACCAACCAGGTCACCGTGGGTTCTGAGCTTTCCGGCACCGTCGCGCAAGTGTTGGTGGATACCAACGACCACGTGCGTAAGGGACAGACGCTTGCGGTCCTCGACCTTTCCAAGCTGCGTGACCAGACGGAGAAAGCCCGCGCCGTACTGGCGGCCGCTCGCGCGCGGCTAGAACAGGCGCAAGCGACGCTTGTGGAGAGTGAAGCGACACTTGCGCGCCAGGAAGAGGTCGCCAAGCTATCGGGTGGCAAGGTACCGGCCAAGAGTGAACTCGATACCGCGCGCGCGACCGCCGCACGTGCCCGCGCCGATGTGGCGTCGGCCCGCGCTAGCGTGGCCGAAACCGAGGCCGCATTGCGCACCAACGAGACCGACCTCGGCAAAGCGGCGATTCGCTCACCGATCGATGGCGTCGTGCTGACGCGCAAGATCGACCCCGGCCAGACGGTGGCGGCATCCTTCACTGCGCCCGAGCTCTTCGTGCTGGCGGAGGATCTGGCTCAGATGCGGCTGAAGGTGGACGTCGCAGAAGCGGATGTCGGCAAGGTGCATGACGAACAGCCCGCTTCCTTTACCGTCGATGCGTGGCCAGATCGCAACTACGCTGCAAAAGTAACCAAAGTGCAGTACGGCTCCACCTTGGTCGAGAACGTGGTGAGCTACAAGACCGAGCTACAGGTGAGCAACGCTGACCTCACGTTGCGCCCTGGCATGACCGCCACCGCCGATATCCGCATCGCAGAGCGCAAAGGTGTCTTGCTGGTGCCAGGCGCTGCACTGCGCTTCAAACCGAGCAAGGAGAC
>CAMFLH010000194.1 GCA_945957295.1 uncultured Uliginosibacterium sp. | reverse complement strand
CTTTCGGAAGAAGCCGCCCATTTGGCTTCCGAACGCAGTCGTGAGCCCACCGGCCAGCTGCGCGTCACCACCTCCAGCTCATTCGCCGATGCCCAGCTCACCGCCGCGCTGGTCGACTTCCAGCAGCAGCACCCTCAGGTGGAAATCGTGCTGTCGGTGGGTGACAAGGCGGCCGACCTCGTCGGCGAGCGTGTCGATCTCGCGGTGCGCCTCACCAACACGCTGGACCCGGCCATGATCACGCGGCCGCTGGCGCGGTGCCGCTCGATCCTGTGTGCGTCGCCGGCTTATCTGGCCCTGCATGGAACGCCGCAAAGCCTCGACGACCTGCAGCAGCATCCTTGCGTTGCCCACGCTTTTGGCATCGGCCGGCAGTATCGATTCGTGCGTGGCTCGGAAGTCATCGAGGTGCCGGTAAGCTGGAACTTCCACACCAACGAGACGGCGGTGCTGCGCCGCGCCGTGCTCTCTGGCGCGGGCATCGGCATGCTGCCGACCTACTATGTGGGTGACGACCTGCGCGCCGGCCGCCTCGTGCAACTCCTGCCCGACGAAGAGCCCGAAGTGCTGGGCATCCACGCCATCTACCTCTCGCGGCAACACCAGCCGCTGGCGCTGCGCTTGCTGGTGGACTTTCTGGCGACGCGCTTTGGCGGCGAGGTGGCGCCGTGGGACAAAGCGCTGGCTGCTTAAGGAGCCCTGTCATGCCCTCACTGCTCGACATCCTGGATTTGATACGTGCCGGACAATGGAACGAAGCGCACAAGCTCGTTCAGCAAGACCCGTCAGAGACTGCCGCGTGGCTGCACGGACTGCTTCATGTGCAGGAGGGCGATCTCGAAGACGCCGAATACTGGTACGGCAAGGCCGGCCGCCACTTTCGCAGCCGCGGCACACTGGCGCAGGAGCTCGATCTGCTAGAGGCGCACCTGCGCGGAAGGTGAGCAAGGCGCCGTGCGCAACCTTGCTCTGCCAGTCACCAAGGGGAAGACGCCAACTGCACTATCACAACCGGCCCCATGAGGCGCCCGGCAAGCGGCGTGCACATCGACATCACGAAGCTGGGGCGCGTCGAGCCGGTGGATCATCGGATCACCGGCAATCGCACGCATCGAAGTCGACGCAGCGACTGGGAGTGCCTGTTCTTGGCGCTAGGCGAGTGACGCCGCACTGACGACGACCTCGACGCGCCAACCCGCGCGCGCCAGCCCCGCCACCTTGACGCAGGCGCGCGACGGCGCACAGCCGGGCACCAGCCAAGCATCCCAGACGGCGTTGAAGCCGTCGTAGTCCGCCATGTCGGTCAGATACACGGTGGCCGTCAGAAGCCGTGCCTTGCTGCTGCCGGCGCGCTCAAGCGTCGCTTCCAATGTCTCGAGCAGGCCCCGGGTTTGTTCCGTGATGTCGCCCGCTTCGGTGGGCGGCACTTCCACTGCATGCACGACACCGCCATGCACCACGGCGTCGGCATAACGCGGCGTCACGCCGATACGCTGAATATCCATATCAATCATCCGTCTCGTTGAAATCAGCGGGTGACGAGCCGGCCTTCACCCATGAAGACCGCCTGCCCACCCACACGCACCGCCGCCACGCGCGCTTGCCGAATCTCGGTGGTCACGACGATGCGGCTTGGGCGCCCGAGATCCTCGCCTTGCGAGATCTCCCACGAGAGATCCGCATCGCTCCGCGAGTCGTAGGTGCCCAGCAGCCCACCCAGCGCCGCTGCGGCCGACCCGGTGGCCGGGTCTTCGACGATGCCAAGGCCCGTCGCGAACATCCGCGCGTGCAACAGCGTCGGCCGGTCGAGGTCTTCGGCGTAGGCGTAGATGCCGTGAGCAAGCCCCGCAAGGCCGCGCTGCATCGCCGCGTTGTTCGGCACGATGCGCGACAGCGCGGCGCGGTTGCGCAGCGGCACACACAGGAAGGGCACGCCGCAGGACGCCACGCTGCAACGCGGCAGGATGTCGTCGGCGTCGATACCCAGCATCGTTGCGATGTCCGGCGGCGGCGGCGCAAAACTGGGCGCCTGCGCAGCGGCGAACTCGGCGCGCAGCGCTTGCCCGCCCTGCATCGTGACCCGCACCGGCACCGGGCCGACCCCTTCTTCCAGCACCAGCAGATGTTCGCCATCGGCCAGGGCTTGCGGCGCAAAACGCGCCAGCAGCAAAGCAGTGCCGATGGTCGGGTGGCCAGCAAAAGGCAGTTCGCTCGCCGGTGTGAAGATGCGTACGCGTGCGGCGTGGGCCGGATCATCCGGCGGCAGCACGAACACGGTTTCCGAAAGATTCAGCTCGCCGGCAATCGCCTGCATCTGCGCCGGATCGACCGCGGCACCGTCCGGAAACACGGCCAGCGGGTTGCCCGAAAACGGGCGGTCGGTGAAAACGTCGGCAAGCCAGTAGCGATGCATCGGTGGGTACTCGAAGTAAATGCGTTGATGGATCAAATGGTTGCTGCAACGGAGTGCGGAAAAACGACAGTCGTCGCATCCAGCGTCAGGCTGGAATTTGAACACTTGATACCGCTCAAACGCCAGCGCCGGACAAAAACCACACTGCACGTGCAGTTTTTCTGCACAGCAACATTCAATCAATTGGGGGAGTTATGTCCAGCATCATCCGGACTGCGATCGCGGGGGCGATCGCAACCAGCATGTTTGCCGCGGGGGCGGCATTCGCTGCAGATGGCAATTGGCTCGTACGCGGCCGCGCCGTCAGCATGATCAACGACAACGGCAACAGCGATAACCTGCTGCCCGCCGAAGTAACGGCCAGCGACAAGTGGCTGCCCGATCTCGACATCAGCTATTTCTTCACGCCGAACATCGCGCTCGAAGTGGTGTTGAGCGTGCCGCAGACGCATGACATCGAGCTCGGCGGCACCAAGATCGGTACCGTCAAGCAACTGCCGCCGCACTTTATGCTGCAGTACCACCACCCGATGGGCGCGTTCAAACCCTATGTGGGCCTCGGCGTGAACATGACGCGCTTCTGGGATGTGAATCTGCCGGCAGGCATCGACATCGAGCGCACCAGCTGGGGCGCATCGGTTCAGGCCGGTCTCGACTACGAAATCAGCCCGCAGTGGTATCTGAACGCCGACATCAAGAAGACCTGGATCGGCACCGATGTGAAGGCAGGCGGCGTGGTCGTCGACACCCTCAACATCGATCCGTGGCTGATCGGCGTCGGCGTCGGCTATCGCTTCTGATCCGCACGACGGTCCAACATCAAAGGGCGCTACGGCGCCCTTTTTGCTGCGCGAACGCTACTGCCCCGTAACACTACGGATAGCCGCCCGCCCCAGGCTGGCTAGAATCCGTTCTCCAACTGGCGGATGGCCTCATGTTCCTGCGCATCGTATCGATCCTGTTCCCGCTCTTTGCCATCGTCGGCCTCGGCTGGCTGGTGGCTCGCCGCGCGAAGCCGGATCTCACGGTGGCGAACAAGCTCAACATGGACGTCTTCGTGCCGGCTCTGGTGTTCGCGGCACTGGTTTCAAAGGAATTCCACCTCGCCGACTTCCTGCCGCTGGCCGGTATTTCCGTCTTCATGGTGGTCGCATTCGGTCTGCTCGGCTGGCTCGCCTCACGCGTCAGCGGCGTCGCAGTCAAGACGCTGGTGCCGCCAACGATGTTCAACAACTGCGGCAACCTCGGCCTGCCGCTGGCGGTGCTGGCTTTCGGCGAGCAGGCGCTGGCGCCGGCGGTCGTGATGTTCATGGTCTCGAACTTCCTGCACTTCTCGTACGGCGCTTGGCTGCTCGATCACAAGACCCGGCTCGCGACGATCTGGAAGGTGCCCTCGGTGCTGGCCACGCTCGCTGGGATTGCCGTCGGCACCGCCGGCATCGCGGTATGGCCGCCGCTGATGCTGGCGATCAAGATGGTCGGCGACATCTCGATTCCGCTGATGCTGTTTTCGCTCGGCGTGCGCCTCACCGACGCCAACTTCCACGCGTGGCGCATCGGCGTTGGCGGTGCGCTGTTGCGGCCGATGGGCGGCCTGCTGGTCGCAGGGCTGGTGGTATCGGTCGTTGATTTGCCGCCGCTGCAGCGCGCGCTGGTGATCGTGTTCGGTGCGCTGCCGCCAGCCGTGCTCAACTTCATGTTCGCCGAACGCTACCGCCAGGAACCGGAGAAAGTCGCCTCCATCGTGATGATCGGCAACCTGTTCGCGCTGATCTTCCTGCCCATCGCGCTCGCGCTGACGCTGCAGCACTGACAAACGCTTACGTTTCGGACACCTTGCCGATTCATGGCACGGCGAGAATCGCCGCCGCCCTCATCAACAGGACCCGCCATGAAGCGCATCGCCCTCGTCTTGCTGCTGTCGCCGCTCGCCGCCCTCGCTGACGAGGAGCCGCCCGCGCCGACGGCCGACACCCCCACCGAGAAGCTGGTCGTGAAAGGCGTACGCGATCCGGCCATCATGCCCTACGCCGACGCCTACAAATTCTTCAGCCAGATCGACCGCGTCGAACACGACAAGGTGCGCATGCGCATGCAGGTGAAGTCGGCGGACAAATCGGTTAAGCCCACCGATATCCGCGTCCGCCTGATCGGTGATAACACCGACATCGATGTACCGCTCGGTGAAGAGGGCGATATTGAGGTGCCGCGTTCTGAAGCCGCGCTCGCGGACAAGGCCGAGTTCGTCACCAACCAGAAGAAGGACAGCCTTCAAGTTCATCTGACCCTGACGCCGAACCTGCCGGTCGCCGATCAGGTGAGCTATGCCGACGCACTGGCATCCGCCGATCAGGCGCGGCGGCTGGTGAAGGAAATCGTGCCCTGGTACTTCCGCCTGCTGATCTCCGACCCGAACGCGATGCGCGCCTGCTTCGAGCGCGAAGGCGGCGAAGCGGCGCTGATCGCCGGTGACAAGCGCGAAGCGCTGGCGGTCAAAGGCAAGCGCCAGTGCGCCGTGTTTGCCCTTGATCCCAAGCACGGCGAGCGCTGGCAGGCTGTCGCGTTGAACCCGCCCTACAAGCTCGAATTCACGCACATCGGCTGGTTCTCCGACGGCCAGCCCGACTGATCAAGCGATACCCTGTTGAGTCCGCCAGGCTGCGACGCGCGGATCCATCACCCGCCGCCACAGTGGCGGCACCAGGGCCAGCATCACCAGCGCGGCATAGCCGGCCGGCAACTGCGGCGCCGCCGGCATATGGCGCAGGATCTGGTAGCGCCTTGCGGCATGGGCATGGTGATCGGAGTGGCGCTGCAACTGGAACAGCAGCAGGTTCGTCAGCAGGAAGGGGCTGTTCCAGGAATGGTGCTCGGTCACCGGCCCGTAACGCCCGTTGGCTAGCGGGGCGCGAAGCAAGCCGTAATGCTCCAGGTAATTCACTACTTCGAGCAGCGCCGTCGCGCCAAAGCCGATCAGCAGATAGGCAAGCAGGCAGGCAGCCCCCAGCCAAATGGTGAATACCGCGGCCCAGGCGAGCGACAGCCCCCACCAGAGCAAGAGTTCGTTGTGCCACCACGGCAAATTGCGGCGCGACAAGCGGGCGCGCTCCAGTTCCCAGGCGCGCAAGGGGTTGGTGCTGAACGCGCGCCACAGAAATCGGTAGACGTTCTCGCCCAGCCGCGCGGTGGAGGTATCGCGCGGCGTCGCCACGTCGACATGATGGCCGCGGATATGTTCGATCTTGAATCCGCCGTAGCCCACGCTCGCCAGCAAGCAGCCGCCGGCGGCCCGCTCGGCGCGGCGACTCTTGTGGATCAACTCGTGCCCGACGTTGATCGCCACCGCGCCGCCGACGGTCGCGAGCGATGCAAGCAGCCCTATGCGGCCCAACACGCCGAGCGATGCGTCACTCACCGCCGAAACGCCCCACACCAGCAGCGCACTCCATGCCGGCACCGCCAGCAAAGTCAGTGCCGGATACCAGCGGTCGGCAAGCAGTGCCGCCTCCTCATCCGGCGTCGGGTTGACGATATCGCGGCCGACGATGGCGTCGAGCACCGGCAGCAGGCCGAACACCACCAGCACCGTCAGCCACGCCCCCCAGTCGCGCAGCGCGAAGTGTTCGCCAAGCGCCATGCCGACTGGCGGCAAAACCAGCGGCACCAGATATAGCGTGTAAGCAAAGCGTTTGAAGCGGATCACGGTCTGCACGTTGCGCCCTCCCAAAAGCCTGGCGCCAGCTTACGGGCAGCGCCCGGCGCCGCGTCTTGTCGAATCGCGTCACCCGCGCGGCCATGAAAAAGCCCCGCACACGGCGGGGCTTTCGGGCGGAGGCGGTAGATGCTTACTTCGCACCGATCTCCAACGCCACGGCTTCGACGTAGGTCACTTCGACCTGATCGCCAACCTTGATGTTCTTCAGCTTGGCCGGGTCGTCGACCTTCAGGGTGCGCGACTGCTTCGGTCCGCGCAGCGTTACGGTGCCATGCTTGTGATCAACCTTGGTCACGTCGGCAACGATGATCATGCGACGGCCCGCAGCACCAGCGGGCTTTTCACCCGGCGCAGCGGCCACCGCGTCGGTGGCTTCACGGCGCTCACGTACGCCGTTGCCGCCCTTCTTCAGTTCGAACGCGATCGCTTCGGCGTAGGTCACCGTCAGCACATCGCCGACCTTGATCTGGTCGAAGTTCTTCACCTCGTCGCCAGCCACCACTTCAAACACATTGCCCTTTTCGCCCTTGAAGGTGACGGTACGGGTGGCGGCATCCACCGCTTCGACCTTTGCCTTGGCGCTGACACGGCCTGCGGCACCAACCTTGCCCGGCGCCTGACCGACGACAACAGCGGCGTCGGCAGCCATGCCGGCGACCGGCACGCATGCAAGCAGGGCAACGAGGAGGGCGGATTGAAGGTTCATGGTTTGCTCCGGCGCAAATGAAGGAGAGCCGATCATACGCGCGCCCATCGTTCGCGCGTTATGACATGACTCACTCTTTCGGCTTGCGTCGCGCGCGCGGATGCGCCGCGTCGTAGGCCTTCGCCAGATGCTGGAAGTCGAGGTGGGTGTAGATCTGCGTCGTCGCAATGCTCTCGTGCCCGAGCAGTTCCTGCACCGCGCGCAGATCGCCGGACGACTGCAGCAGATGGCTCGCGAAGCTGTGCCGCAGCATATGCGGGTGTACATGCACGCCGAGCCCGCTGCGCTGCGCCCACAGCGCCAAGCGCTGCTGGATCATGCGTGGCGCAATGCGAGCGCCGCGGGTGTTGACGAACAGCGCCAACTCATCGGCACGCGCATGCTGGCCGCGCACGGCCAACCAGGCTGTCAGCGCCTCGCGCGCCTTGGTCCCGACCGGCACTGTCCGCGTCTTGCTGCGTTTGCCGGTCACCATCACTTCGGCTTCGCGCAGATCGAGCGCGGGCCCGATATCCAGCCCGGCAAGCTCCGACAGGCGCAAACCGGACGAGTAGAACAGCTCGAACATCGCGCGGTCGCGCAAGGCAAATGGGTCGTCACCCGCGGCCTGCGGCGCATCGAGCAGCATCGCTGTCTGATCAGGCGACAGCGCTTGCGGCAGCGCCTTGGGTGACTTCGGCGGGCGGATACCGACCACCGGATTGGCGCCCAGCGCGCCGGACTTGGCCCACCAGGCAAAGAAACCACGCCAGCACGACAGATGCCGTGCAATCGAGCGCCCGCTCAACCCTTGCCCATGCAGACGCGCGACATAGCGCCGGATGTCGTGCGGCGAAACCTGTTCGAGCGCACGCCCGGCGCTCAGTTCCAGCAGGCGCTGCAGATCGCGGCGATAGTTGCTGACCGTCAGCGCGGCGAGCCGCCGCTCATGCGTGAGCATCGCGAGCCACGCCGCCATCGGCGCACTCAGCTCCGGCGGCGCAGCTTCTTGCATGTCAGGCGAGCGCCGGCGACAAGCGCGCCATGATCACGACATCCTCAAAGCCGTCCGGCACCCGCACGGCAAAGCGCTTGAGCCCTTCCTGCACGAAACCATGCTTGCGATACAGCGCGATTGCGGCGGCGTTGTCAGCGCGCACGCTCAGTTCGATGCGCAGAAAGCCGGCCTGGGCGGCGCGCGCAAGCGCCGCATTGATCAGCGCGTTGCCGATGCCGCGGCGGCGCCAGCCGGCGACCACGCCGATGCCCAGCAGCCCGACATGCCGCTTGAGCGGGCGGCCTTCCGGCGTGATGTCGCACCAGCCGACCAGCGCGCCGTCGGCCAGCGCAACCACATGCGGATAGCCGTGTTCGATGTTGGCGTTGACGAAACGACCCACCGCATCGAGCGAGGGTGCTTCGTAGCTGGCGAGGAAGCGGCCTTCGCGCGCAACGCTATCGACCGCCGCACGAAAGGGCAGGATGTCGTCGGCGCGGATGTTCTCGATCACGACGCTCATCGGCGAACCGGCACTGAGCTAACCGAGGTGGTTGATCAGCGAGGCACTGACCAGATCCGCAATACGCGCGACGTAGAGCGTGCCCATCTCAGGATAGAAGCGCTCAACGTCTTCGCTGCCCAGTGCGAGCAGGCCGAACACCACACCATCGCGACGCAGCGGCAGCAGCGCGACCGAGCGCACATGCGCGCCGGCCTCGCCGAACCAGCCGCTCACCTCAGGCTGCGTGGCCGGGCCGCAGTAGGGGTGGCGCAGATCCGCCGCGAAGAAGCGCAACTCCTCGGACACCGGCGAAAACTCCACCGTGTCGCGCTGGATGATGCTGTTCCACACACGCAGCGCCACATGCGGCACCGCGAAGTCTTCAACGAGGTGGGTGTCGATCACGCCGACCACCGCTTCGACGCTGTTCGATTCGAGCAGACCCAGCGTGAGCCGATGCACCTTCTCGCCGATCACGTCGTTCTCTTCGCCGAAGCGCACCAGCTCGGCCATCTTCTCCTGCATCAGCTGCAGCTTCTCGCGCATCGCAAGCAACTGACGCTCGGTCAGCGAGATTGCTTGCCCGGTGTCGGGATGCGGCACGGCCAGTTCGGCCAGCAGCGCCGGCTGCTCGTTGAAGAACTCCGGATTCGCCTGCAGGTAGGCAACGACTTCCTGATCGGTCATGCGTCTAAACCTCGTTTCCGCGGTGGCAGGCCACCGCAGCCATCAATCGATTTCGATCTCGCCTTCAAACACCGTCACCGCCGGGCCGGTCATCAGCACCGGCAGGCCGGGGCCGGCCCACGCGATGCTCAGCTCACCGCCGCGCGCATGCACCCGCACCGGGCTGTCGAGCAA
>CAMFLH010000193.1 GCA_945957295.1 uncultured Uliginosibacterium sp. | reverse complement strand
ACGAGATTCCTCTACGTCTCGTGGGCTCGGAGATGTGTATAAGAGACAGCCGTACGCAGAATGCCCGCGTAGTAAGCGAGGGTCTCGTCGTAGAGTGACGCGTCTGAGCCGTCTTCAAGGCGCTCCCGTAGCGCTGGCGCGCCCAGCCCAGCCAGCGACAACACCGTCGGCAAATAGCGCGAGCGGCCTTCCGCTTCAAACTGGAAGTGCGGTCGGTACTTTTCCCAGGCGCCGAAGAACTGCACGGCGCTGCGATTGGCGAAGATATCCAGGAACGCGCGGGCGGCGTGGTCACGGTGCAGGACCTCGCGATCGAGCAGACGCTCCGTGTAGTGCTGCGGCAGCACGCCCTGGTTGCCGGTAAAGCCGAGAAAAGCCGGCGTCAGCTTGACCCGCTGCGGCGCGCCATCGTCATCGCGCGCCTCGACCTCCAACTGCTCGATCTCGCTGGCAGGAAACGATAGCTGCAGCGAGTTGCCAAACCGCACGTGTTCGCCCAACGCCTCGTTGGCGCGCTCGTGGCGACGCCGCAGGTGTCGGCGCAGCAAACGTACAGCCTGGAAGAACTCGGTACGCTGTGGGGCCGCGAACAGACGCCCCACTGCACTCGAAAACGGTCGCATCACGCGAGCACCATGTCGCCACTGCGAGGCTTGCACACCATTAGCACCTCGCCGCTGCGCGACGAGCGCACACGCAGGCGTGTGAAGCTGTTGAGGTGCACATACAGGGCGAAGAAGTGTTCGAGCACCGAGACAAACAAGGACAGACCAACGCCGACAAAGGCCTGTTCATCAACGCCGATCTCGATGTCGATGCCGCGCACGAAGGCCGGAAACGGATCCCCGGGCAACATCGCGCTGGACGGGCGATGCTCGACCGAAATCAAACCATCGATGACACGCTGATTGCTGGCCGTACGACTGGCGTTGTAGAGACCGAAGGTCTCCCTCAAAGCCTCCACACCATCTTCGGCAAGAGAGAGACGATTTAGGGACAGGTGCGAAATCAGCCGCCAGAGCCCTTCATCCTCGGTGCGGAAACGATGGCTGGGGGTCGGGCGGCGCAAGAAGGAAATACGCCGCGCAACCGACCCACCTTCGATGAACAGATCGCCTTCCGGCAAGCCGTAGGGCAACTGGGAAGGTAGGTTGCGATTCGTCGCGGTGACTTCGACGCTGAGCGTCTCGGTGCGCTCCTCGGCACCGTCGTCGCTGGCATCCACCAACGCGATTTCGTATTCATGCCCAGGCGACAGCGATGCAACCCGCGCATCCCTGCGCAGATGCCAGTAGCGCGCTTGATGGGCCGGCGTCTCGGCATGTCGCAAGCCATAGAAGGGACGGAACTCTGTAATTCGCTCACCACGGCTGCTCTTCTCGACTCTGGAAACACGATTAATCGCGTAGAGCTCGAAAGCGGCAGCGCGACGCGCATCCACAAGCAGCGGATAGTACGCACGCGCGTGGTCAAGGCGGATCGGCTCGGCACTCCGCTCAAACAGGTTAACCACTGGCGTGCAGCCGGTCACAAAATTGGCGGCCGTAACGCGTTCAAGGAGAGTCGGCTCCAGTTCGGTCGCTCCCTTGCCGAGGAAGAACTTCAGTTGTACCTGGCGCGCGTTCGGCGGCAGCGCGGCGCGGATCGCCGCAAAATCGAGATCGAAGAAATCGAATTTGCTCGGGAACAGGAAAAACTCCGTGAGCAAGCGATAGGCAAGCTGAGAACGCGCGTCGTAGTCGAGCAAGCCCTCGTCGACGCCGAAACCCACCGGTTGCACCGTCGAACTGCCGAGCACCTGCCAGGCGTGGTGTTCCGGCGAACCGACGGCAACTCCGCGCAGTGACGAGAACAAGGCCTCGCGCAGGTGGCAGACGAGCGAAGGCTCACCATCGAGAAACAGGCGCAGACGCGGGATGTCGATCGCGTTGAGCGGTAACGCGCTCCCAGTGGCCTCCAGCGTCAGCGTCAGCGCGCAGCTGGTTTCGGCGGGTACCCGCGGGCTGCGCCCCGAAATCACCGGTTGCTCGAATCCAGCCGCTGCAATGCGCAAGGGCGCCAGCGTGACGTCGTAGGCGGTGCGGAAACGACACGCAACACCACCCGAAGGACGAGTCGAGAGTGCTGTCCCCCGCGGCAGGACGACAGGCGACGACAGTTGTGCGTCTGCCCCTGCGGTGTCGAAACGCGCAATGGAGCACGACGGCAGCGGACGCAGGTAATGCGGCGCCAGCACGCCGAGCAGACTCTCTGTGAGTTCGGGGAAGTCGTCGTCGAGTTTCTTGTGAACCCGCGCGGAGAGCAGCGCGAAGGATTCCAGCATGCGTTCGACATGCGGGTCCTCGCACGCTTCACCGGACAGCAAAAGCCGCGAGGCGATCTTCGGATACTGCTCGGCAAATTCCCGCGAGTGCCGACGCAGAAAGGTCAGCTCCCGCTCGTAATACGGCAACAGGTCGTTCATGCGACCGCCTGCAATGCGCGCCGACTGCTGGCAACCGAATACTGTTGCGTGCACGGCTGTAACACGGCATCAAAGCCAACCGGCTCCGCCGTAGGTGGCACATACAGTACCGCCTGAATCGCAAAGTTCAGCCGCCCGACGCTGCGCTCGTCGCCACGCAGCCCGACACGCACCCGCTTGAGCCGTGGCTCGTGCTGCAGGATCGTTCTCTCGAGCGTCGCGCAGATACGCGCTCGGTCTGCCGGATTTGCAAGGCTCAGACCAACGAAGTCCATCATGCCGAAACTGGCAAGCGAACGCGCCGCCTCCGGGTAGGTTTCCAGCAAGGTTTCGCGCAAGCCGCAGCGGCTGTTGAGTAGCGATTCAAGATCCCGCGCGACGCTGTCTTTGAGCTCGTCTATCGACCAGCGGCGCAGCGGTGCCGGGTCGTCCCCACGATGTGGTGCATCGTCGAACAAACGCTCAAACAAGGTTGGGGAGAAACCCTTCATGACATCTCTTCTGCAGTGGAACACGGCAACCGCGATGGGCGATGCCGTGCTCCGGTTTGGCGAGTTAGATCTCGTACGTCGAGTTGTTCTTCGCCAGGCTCCACTTGGCAACCTTGTTGCCCTTAACGCCGCCCTTGATGTCCTGCGCGGTGTAGGTCCACTGCACAGCTGCGTACTTCAGCGTGAAGGTTTCGGTCGGGATCCCTTCGCCCGCCACCGACGGGGTCACCGACGCCAGCAGTACATGCTTGAGCTTGATTTCGAGGTACTTGACGCGCTTGTCGCCGTCGGCACGCATGAAGTCGATCGTCACCTCGTCAAAGGTGTGGCCGGCGGAGCAGCCTTCCCAAATGCGCGGGGAAGTCAGATCCAGATCCTTCACGAAGATCATCTCGCCGTGTTCGCAACGCTCGGCGGTGTGGCCACCGGCGGTCGACGCAGTCGCCGAACGCGGCTGACGAATCAGGTGGCTCCAAGAGCTGACCTCGATCCATTCCTTGTGCTCGGCATCGCGAGACTCGCCCTTGATGTCGTACTTGCCTTTGAACTGAACGTAAATATCCTTCACGTCGTGGCTCCTAAGTTACTTGGGGTAGAGAGTTAAGCGCCTGCGGATTGAGGCAGCTCGGCCACCAGGCGCAGTGAAACCGTGAGCTCGTCCAGCTGGAAGTGCGGGCGCAGGAACGCGACAGCACGGTAGACACCCGGTTTACCCGGGACCTCGGATACCTGAACCGATGCTTCGCGCAGCGGAAACTCTGCCTTGGCCTCTTGCGACGCGCCGTCGTCCAGCAACACGTACTGCGACACCCAACCGTTCAGGTAAGTCTCGACATTGCCGGCCGACGCGAAGCTGCCGATCTTGTCGCGCATCATCGCCTTGAGGTAATGCGAGATACGGCACACGGCGAAGATGTATTGCAGCTGAGCCGACAGCACCGCGTTGGCATTGGCCGCATCGGTGTTGTACTTTTTCGCCTTCTGCACCGACTGAGCGCCGAAGAATGCGGCGTAGTCGGTGCCTTTGCAGTGCACCAGCGGAATGAAGCCGAGGTCAGAGAGTTCCTTCTCGCGGCGATCGGTGATTGCGACTTCAGTTGGGCATTTCAGCGCAACTTCGCCTTCGTCGGTTTTGAAGGTGTGCGTCGGCAAATCCTCAACAAGGCCACCACCTTCGACGCCGCGGATCGCTGCGCACCAACCGTATTTATCAAACGCATCGGTAATGCGCGACGTGAAAGCGTAGGCAGCATTCACCCACAGGTACTTGCTGTGATCCGTGCCGTCGACGTCCTCGACAAAGTTAAAGCCTTCGACTGTCGTACCGTCTTTCGGGTTGTACGGCAAACGACCAAGGAAGCGCGGCAACGTCAGTCCAACGTAGCGCGAATCCTCGGATTCGCGGAACGACTTCCACTTTGCATACTCGACGGTGTCGAATACTTTCGACAAGTCGCGCGGCTTGCCCAGGTCGGTAAAGCCTTCAAGCCCAAACAGCTCAGGTGACGCAGCCGAGATGAAAGGCGCGTGCGCGGCCGCGGCCACATGCGACATCTGCTCGACGAAATACATGTCTTCCGGTTGGCGCGTGATGTCGAAATCGCCAAGCAACGTGCCGAAAGGCGCACCTCCGAAGGTTCCGAACTCTTCCTCATAGACCTTCTTGAACAGCGCGCTCTGGTCGAACTCCACCGCACCGCGGAAGTCCTTGATGAGTTCGCGCTTGGTGACGTTCAGCACCTTAATCTTCAGCATCTGGCCGGTCGCGCTCTGCTTGCACAGATACTCAAGCCCGCGCCAAGAGGATTCCAGCTTCTGAAATTCCGGTGCGTGTATCACGGCAGAGAGCTGATCGGACAGCAGTTCATCGAGTTCTGCGATGCGCGCATCGAGTGTTGCGGCAAGGTTCTCGGACACGACAACGGTGCCACTCATGACCTGCTGAACCAGTTCGCTGATCAGATCGCGTGCACGGCTGTGCTCAACCGGCGAGCGCGCAACGCGGCTCTCCGAAACGATTTCGTCGAGCAGGCTATACCCTGCTTCGTTGGCTTGCTGGGCAAGCGCAAGGGCGGATGCAGTCATCGCTTACTCCTCCACCTTGGCTTCAGCGCTCAACGCGGCGAGTTTCTCGGTGCTGTTGAGCACGTCCTGCAACAGATCCTCAAGCTTGTCGTTCCCCGCCAGTTTGTTGCGCAGGTCGGCGAGCTTGCTGCGGGCCTCAAGCAACTTACGCAGCGGATCGACTTGCTGCACAACCGACTCCGGCCGGAAGTCTTCCAAGGAGCGGAACTTGAGGTCGACCGCGAACTCACCGCCATCCGCGGTCAGCTTGTTCTCGACGCGGTAGGCTGCACGTGGCTCAAGCCCCTGCATCACGTCATCGAAGTTGTCACCGTCAATGTTCACGAAACGGCGATCGCGCAAACGGGGCTGTTCAACTTCCGACTGCCCAGCGAAGTCACCGACCACGCCGACGACAAACGGCAGTTCTTTCTGCTCGATCGCGTCACCTCGCTCAACTTCATAGGTGAGCTGCACCCGCGGCGGGCGCACGCGCGTCAGCTTCTGCTGAACACTTTCCTTCTTGGCCATGATTGGTTTCCTGTTCGTGTCGGGGTCGGTTACTTGAGTGCGCCGAAGGGATCGGCCGATGCTTTCGCCGCGGGGGCGGGGGCCTTGGTCGCGGCGGTCGTTGCGGGAGCGGAGGACTTCACTGCCGGGCTTGCGGCGGCGGCGGTTGCGGCGGGCGCTGCCGCCGAGGCGCTGGTCGACTTGGTCGAACGACTTGCCGTCCGAGCCTTCTTGGGCTCGTTCGTCGGAGCGACGGGCACCAGCACGTCTTCTTTGATCGTCTCGCGCAGCGTGCGTGCGAGTCGCTCCGCCTCACCGCGGGTATCACCGCCGAGCGCGACGCCACCACGCAGCTCCTGGATATTGCGAACGGCGATCCGGAGGCTTGCGACAAGGGCTAACCCCTTTGCCTGAACGTTAGCCGGGTCCCGCTGCACGGCCTCATCGGCCGCAGCGATCGTGCCCGAGTAGTTACCTCGATCGAACTGCAACTGCGCCATACGGACCCAAGGCGCCGGGTCGGTTGGATTCGCCTTGGCGGTGTTCTCCAGCATGGTCTGCGCCTTCTGCACATCGCCCGATGCAACCAGCTCGTCAACGCGTTGCTGAACCGCAGCAACATCCTTGAACTGATCAAGCTCAGCGATCTGGGACGTCGTCGCGCAGGCACTTAACAATAGCGCTGCACACACTGAGACTGCCGAGGCGGCGTTGGTGATACGGCGTGCGGATTTCTTCATTGTTGGGCTCCCATTCTCGATTCCGAGGTGCGATGTTCAGCTCTATGCCGCACTTCACACCCACTTCGCATATCCCGTTGGCGTATGCAACATGGGTGGTACTCTACGAACAAGGAAACGCCGTTTCAATGACGATGCCATACGCACTGTGCAGTTCTTCCGCATCGAGGGCCCGACGCAAAACCGCCTCCGCGGCGGTGTCGTTGCTCGCACTGACTTTGGCTGCGTGTGCATCGGGCGATGCTGCGAACGCGATCGGATCAGCGGCCGATAGCGCACTAAGCACCATCGGACTCAAGCGCGCTAGCGCTGATTCGAATACCGGCTTTGAGGAAGTTGCGATCCGGATTCATGCCGCAAAGGGGCTGAATGCAGGGCCGGACGGCAAGGGGACGGCACTCGTCGTCCATCTTTACAAGCTGCGCAGTGCAGATACGGTTTCTGCGATGTCCCCAGACGTCGTCCTCAACACCAACCGCGAGCGAGAAACGCTTGGCGCCGATTTGATCGAAGTGCGCGAGCTGATTCTGACCCCCCAGCAAACGCTAGAGCTGAAGGAAAAGATCCCGCGCGAAGCGGCCGTCATCGCAATCGCAGGGGCGTTCCGAACGCCATTGGCTCAGCGCTGGCGGGCGGTGTTCGATCGAGCCGCGTCAGCAAAAACAGGCGTCGTGCTTGGAGCGCATGCTTGTGCATTCAGTGTGAGCGTCGGCAGTCCGGTCGGCTGGGGTACTGAACCGCCTGCGCGTCTTGGGTCAACGCGCTGTGGGCAGACGGACATGCACGGACAAGCGATGCAATCAGGAGAATTGAAGTGAAAGCAGCAGCCAAGGTGCTGTGGGGAGAGGGGCTCTTTCTCAGACCACAGCACTTCCAACGCCAGGATCTCTATCACGAAAGCCGCCTCACCGAACTGAGTCGCACGCTTCACCCGTATGCGTGGGGGTTCCGCCAACTACGCTGGGACAAAGAGGCGCTCAACTCGGGCGTACTCCGGCTTGAAGAGATCAGAGCCGTATTTCCGGACGGCGAGTTTTACACCGCCCCTGATGCGGATGAACTCCCGGAGCCGGTCAACTTAGCCCAACTATCCTTCTCGCGCGAATCGATCACATTTCATCTGGCTTTGCCGCACCTGCGTTTCAGCGGCGGCAATCAGGCACAAGCGAGCGACGCTCGCTCCGGTGCTCGCTACCGCCCCGCCAGCGAGTTGGCATCCGATCTCTTCACTCGTGCAGCCGAAGCCGACGTCATGCTGCTCCGTAAGCAACCGCGTCTGTTGTCAGAGGATGACTCGATCGAGCAATTCATCACTTTGCCGGCGGTCCGAATACGCAAGACATCAACCTGTGGTTTCGAGATAGACACCGCATTCATGCCGCCGGCATTGTCGATCGAAACACTGCCGACTCTTTACGCACTCCTACGCCGGACACTGGATATCCTCCAGGCCAAATGCGCGGCGCTCTATGGCTTCCACCGCGAACCGAGCAAGAATATCGTCGAGATCCGATCGGGGGATATTGCCTCGTTTTGGCTCTTGCACACTGCGAGCAGTGCGTTTGCTCGACTGAGCCACCTATTCAAGCACCCGCGACTGCATCCCGAAAGACTATTTGAATCCCTGCTTGAAGTCGCTGGCGCGCTGATGACCTTCGACAAGAGCCATACCCTCGAAGACCTGCCGGCCTACGATCACGCAAGCCCGGCTGAAGGATTCTTTCGGCTTGATCGAATCATCCGCGAGCTCTTGGAAACGGTGATTTCGACGCGCTGCGTCACGATCGCGCTAAACGAAACCAAGCCATCATTCTTCGTTGGGCGCCTCGACTCCGACAAACTCGGTGGCGACACAGCCTTCTTCCTCTCCGTAAGCGCCGACATGCCGCCACCCGAACTCGTCGACGCGGTTCCAATTCGCTTCAAGCTCGGCGCCCCGGATGACGTGGACAAACTGCTACTTTCTGCGATGCCCGGCGTCAAGCTGACGCCAGCGCCCCAAGTGCCTGCCGCTGTACCTGTACGCCCGGGCAACTACTACTTTTCGATTGAGCCCCACGGCCCCCTGTTTGAGCGTATGCGCCAAGCACAGTCGATCGCGCTCTACGTTCCTTCGGGCTTCCGCGATTTGCGGCTCGAACTCTTCGCATTGGTGCAATGATGACCCTCGCGCTTCCGCCCTCCTTGTTTGGGGACGCTGAATTGCGTCGCCGACCAACCGAATCGTCCCGTCAGTCGAGGTCGCTCGCCGATATGATGTATGACGGTTTCTACCTGATGTTCCTGATCAAGAACCGAAACGCGCCAATCGACGCGGATACGTTTCGCGAGCGTCTGAGAGAATTCCTCGATGAATTCGAGCGGTCCGCCAAACGCGCGAACGTACCGACAGAGGATATCTTCGCGGCGAAGTACGCTTTTTGCGCTGCCATGGACGAACACATTCTCGCCTCGCGCTTTTCGATCCGCGACGCTTGGGAACGTCAACCGCTACAACTGACATTCTTTGGTGACCAGCTTGCGGGCGAGCGTTTCTTCGAGAGACTGGAGGCTCTCCGGGCAGAGGGCGCCGCTCGATTGCAGTCGCTCGAGGTTTATCACCTCTGCCTTCTTTTGGGCTTCCGCGGTCGCTACCTGCTTGAGTCGCCGGAGAAGCTCGGCTATCTGGTTGGACGATTGGGCGACGAGATCGCCCATTACAAAGGGAAGCGCGCTCAATTCGCCCCCGACTGGGCCGCGCCTGACGCAATCAGACATGCGCTGCGCGGCAATATCCCCCTATGGGGCGTAATCTCCGCCTACGCTTTGATCACGCTCGTTGTTTTCCTCGGTCTTGGCGCGTGGCTTGAGAAGTCGACCAAACAATCCGTCACGCCATTTCATGAGGTTGTAAAGGTCGCCCCGCGGCAAGCCCACGTGACGATCAGTTTGCCGTAAGGTCTCCCTAACATCTCCCAATCGACCGCCTCCGAGTTCGAGAGCGTTTTGCTCCCCGGTCGGCGGAAAAGGAAAAAGCGCTGCACGAAGGCAGCGCTTTCCGACGGGC
>CAMFLH010000192.1 GCA_945957295.1 uncultured Uliginosibacterium sp. | reverse complement strand
CGAGATAGGCTCCGGTCTCGTGGGCTCGGAGATGTGTATAAGAGACAGCTACGGTGATCTGTTCGTCGCTGACCGAAAAGGGCGCGCAGATCACGATGGAAGCGCTCGAGGCGGGGGCTGTCAGCATCATCACCAAGCCGCAGATCGGCGTTGGCGGCTTTCTGCGCGACAACGAGGACGAACTCGCCGGGGCAATCCGTGCCGCTGCGGCTGCGAACCCGCGGCGGCTGAATGTTCAGCTGGCGACGCCGAAGCTCACGGCCGACGCGATCATGGCAGCGCCGCGGCCCAGCGCCGCGATGGCGCGTACGACGGATCGCTTCGTCGCGATCGGGGTCTCCACCGGTGGCACTCAGGCACTCGAATACGTGCTGCCTGCGCTGCCGCGTACCGCTCCCGGCCTGGTGATCGTGCAACACATGCCAGAGCGCTTCACCAGCAGCTTCGCTGCGCGCTTGAACAGTCTGTCGCAGATCGAGGTCAAGGAGGCCGCGACCGGAGACCGCATCCACACCGGGCGCGCGCTGATTGCGCCGGGCGGGCGGCATACCTTGGTCAAGCGTAATGGCGCACAGTATGTGGTCGAGGTGATCGACGGTCCCCTGGTGTCGCGCCACCGGCCTTCGGTGGATGTGCTGTTCCGCTCGGTCGCCAAGTCGGCGGGGCCGAACGCGCTGGGCATCATCATGACCGGCATGGGGGACGACGGTGCGCGCGGCTTGAAGGAAATGTTCGACGCCGGCGCCCGCACCCTCGGGCAGGACGAAGCGAGCTGTGTGGTGTTCGGCATGCCGAAAGAGGCGGTGCGCCACGGCGGCGTGCAAGAGGTGCTCGGGCTCGACAAGATTCCCAACGCGATTGTTGCCTATGGCCGCTGAAAAAATGCTCTCGGCCGAGCTGCTCGGCCGCGGTGTGCTGGTGGTGGACGACAGCGCGCTGCAACGCATGGCGCTGATCGAGCACCTGCAGGCGCTCGGCGTGAGCCGCATCTTCGAGGCGAACGAGGGCGCCGATGCGCTCGCGCGTCTGGCGCAGCTGTTGCCGCAGCCGGCGTTGATGGTGATCGATCTTGAGATGCCGGGCATGGACGGAGTCGAACTGATCCAGCATCTTGCGGAGTTGCCCTTGCCGCCGGCCGTGGTGCTGGCGAGCTCAAAGGAAGACGTGCTGATTAGCGCGGTCGCCTCGATGATCGACGGCCTCGGCCTGACCTTGCTCGGCGCGCTACAGAAACCGGTGTCGCGCGAGGCGCTGTTGAATGCATTGCAGGGTCTCGACGCCGAACGCAAAAGCACACCGCGTGGGGGGCGCCCGGCTTTGAGTGTGCCTGCGGACGAGTTCAGGCGGGCGCTGGACGCCGGAGAAGTGCAGCCATTCTTCCAGCCCAAGGCGTCCTTGCAGCTGGGCATGGTCAAGAGTGTGGAAGCGCTTGCGCGCTGGGTGTCACCAGCGCGCGGCGTGGTGCCGCCGGATGAATTCATTCCGCTTGCGGCACAGCATGGGCTGATGTCGCAACTCACGCTGCAGATGCTGGACAAATCGATCGAGGCGCTGCGCATGTGGCAGGCGCGCGGCTTGCAGCTCTCGGTCGCGATCAATCTGTCGCCGGCATCGCTGCACGATCAGGTGCTCACCGATGGCCTGATCCGGCGTGTTGAATCCTCCGGCATTGACGCACGGCACTTCATGTTCGAGGTGACGGAAACCGCGATGGCGGCCGATGCCGCACTTGCCACCGGTTGCCTGGTGCGGCTGCGGCTGCGCGGCTGCGGCCTGTCGATCGACGATTACGGTACTGGCTACTCGTCGATGCAACAGCTCTCGAAGCTGCCGTTCTCCGAACTCAAGGTGGACCGCTCCTTCGTCACCGGTGCGTGGCAACGGCCGCATCTGCGCACCTTGCTCGCATCGGCCATCGAGATCGGCCAGCGGCTCAAACTTGGCACGGTTGCCGAAGGGGTCGAAACGCTCGAAGACTGGCAGCTCCTGCGCGAGCTTGGTTGCGAGCTGGCGCAGGGTTACCTGATCGCGTGCGCGCTGCCGCCCGATGAGTTGCTCAAGGCGCTGCCCTCAATCAACCAGCGCTTGCGCATGTTGCGCGCAGACTGAAGCTCAACCGCGCTTGCCGGGCCACGCCACCAGCAGCACCCCCGCTACGGCGCAACCGAAGGCGATGAAGTGGGGCAGGTGCAGCGTCTCCCCGAGAAAGAGCACACCCACTGCGCTGGAGGCCACCGGTAGCGCAATCGTGAATACGCCAGCATGGTTGGCCGGCACGCCGCGCAACCCGCTCATCCACAGCCACACCGAAAATACGCTGGCACCGAGCGCGTAGAACAGCAGCAGCCACCACATGCTTACCGGCACGCTGGCGAAGTTGAAACTCATCGCCTGCCACAACCCGAACGGCGTCATCAACAGCAGGCCGACGAGATTGATGAGTGCCGATACGCGCAGCGGAGGGAGGTGGGCGGACACCCGTTTGCCGATCACCACGTAGGCGGCTTCACAGGCCACCGCACCGATCAGCAGCAGATTGCCGGCAAGGGAGTTGCTGCCTGCTTCGCCTTTCGACAGTCCCAGCGTGGCAATGCCAGCGACGGCCAGCAGCACCGCGGCCAGGTTGCGTGGCGCCAGCCGCTCGCCGAGGATCACGCGTGACTGCAGGGCAACCATTGCCGGCAGCGTCGCGAGAATCACGCCGGCCGCAGTCGCCGAGGTCTTCGACACGCCGTACAGCATGCAGATCGAGAACAGGAAGTTGCCGAAGAAGCTCTGCAGGAACAGCGCACGCCAGGTTGCGCTGCTGATGCGCTCGCCCGGCTGTGGCAGCGTCTGCCGCAGCATGGCCAGCCCGCCGATGCCGAAGCGCAGCCATGCGAGCAGGAACACCGGCAGCGCCGCAACGAGCGGTTTTGACAGCGCGACATAGCTGCCAACGACGGCCATCGAGGCGAACAACAGCGCGTAACTGCGAAGCGGGTGTGCGGACATCAGGTGCGGGTTACGGACATCGGCCCGCAGGGCGGGCCGATGCGATGCGCGGCCGGTGGCGAACCGGCCTTAAGGTGCAGGGGCGTGATCAGTGGAGTTTTTCCGGCGAGCCGCAGCACTTCTTGAACTTCTTGCCGCTGCCGCACGGGCAAACATCGTTACGGCCCGGCAGCTCGGGCGCGCGCATCGGCACCCGCGGCGCGGTAACCACACGCAAATAGCGGCGCCAGAAGGCGTACAGGTACTGCAGGCCGGCCACCAGCGGGCTCAGAATCTCATCCCGCTCGTCGTCGGAAAGCGGGTGGCCGGGGGATTTTTCGCCCGAGTCCATCGCCGCGATCAGGTTCAGCAGTGTGACGCAGTCTTCGTCCTCTTCGAGCGCATCCCAGTGCGCGTCGTCCATCCATTCCAGGCCGTCGCGGAAGCCGCGCGCCCAGCCTTCGGCGAGTGGGTGGCCGCTTTCCTCCGGGTCGTCGAGCAGCGGGAAGTACATCGACTCCGAACCTTCTTCCGCGCTGACGCCCGACCAATCCTCGCGGAAGCCGGTCGCCACGGTGTTCCAGTGCCGCATCAGTAGTTCGATCGTCTGGCGTGCCTGGGCATCGGACTCCCATTCGGGCTTTTCGCTGCCGAGCACCGCCGGCACCCATTCGGAGGGCGACACGACTTCGGGGCCGACCACCAGCGCACAGAACAGGCCGTCCATCTCTTCTAGTGACAGCGAATCCGGGAACTGGCTTAGCAGGTCATCCAGCGTGTCGAGCTCGTCGTCGTCGAGCGGGCGGTGGATTTCGATTTCAGCGTTCATGATGCGTCCTGCAGGTAAGGCGCGCGACGCCCGTCGCGACGCGGATCAGACTTTGGAGAGCAGCTTCAGCGCTGCGCGGATACCGTCGGAGACGCCGATGTCGGCGGGCAGTTGCTTCATCGCCGCCTGCGCTTCCTTGTCGTTGTAACCGAGCGCCAGCAGCGCGTTGGCGATGTCGCCCTGCGCGCCACCGGCGGCACTGGCCGCATGCGCATGGGCGGCCGGCAGCGCCTTGGGCAGCTTGTCGCGTAGTTCGAGCAGCAGGCGTTCGGCGGTTTTCTTGCCGATGCCCGGCACCTTGGTCAGCCGACCCGGTTCCTGCGATGCGACGACTTGCGCGAGCTCGGTGACCGACAGGCCGGATAGCACGGCCAACGCGGTGCGCGCACCGATGCCGGAAATCTTCAGCAACTGGCGGAAGGCAACGCGTTCATCTTCCGAGCCGAATCCGTACAGGAAGTGCCCGTCCTCGCGCACCGCCATGTGGGTGTGCAGCGTCACCGGCTGGCCGGTGGCAGGCAGGTTGTAGAAGGTGCTCATCGGCACTTCCAGTTCGTAGCCGACGCCGCCCACATCCAGCAGGATCTGTGGCGGGTTCTTTTCGGCGAGGGTGCCGCGCAGGCGTCCGATCATGTTCGAGCAAACCAGTCAAAGGTGAGATTGTACGGGCAGCGGAGGGAATCGCGGTGGCAGGCCCGGATTTGCTGGTCTAGGCTTGTGTTGCGACCCCCAACAACAAGCACGGGTCGGCAACCATCAACGCACCAAGGGAGGTTTGGAGATGAAACAGGTATCGATGGCCGTAGTGACGGCAGTTGCACTGTCGCTCGGACTCGCCGCGTGCGGCGGCAGCCAGTACATCCTGAGCACCAAGGAAGGCCGCATGCTGGTGTCGGACGGCAAGCCTCAGCTCGACGAGAAAACCGGCATGTACCGGCTGAAGGATGCCGACGGCAAGGCGACGATGATACCGAAGGACGATATCGTCCAGATCATGGAGCGCTGACGACCGAAGCGCCGTTACCAAAAAGGCCGCCGGCAGGCGGCCTTTCTCATTCCAGCGGGCAGGCCGCGAATTCGGGCAGGGCTTCGGCGCGGGTCGAATGTGCCGCTACGCGTGGGAAGTGCGCAGGATCGAGCTTGCCCGGCAGCACTAAGTGCGTGAAGCGCCAGGCTATCGCGCATGCGACGTCGGCCGCATCGGGGCGGTCTTCGCCCAACCAGCCGTCCGCAGGCAAGGCCGCCTCAATCAGTTCGAATGCGCGCTGCAGTTGCTGGCTGATGCGGGCGATCCAGTCGTCCCAGCGTTTTGCTTCCGGCCGGAGAGCGACTTCGTAGTACCACTGCACAGCCTTCTCCATCGCCACGAGCGCAACGCCGACGCGGTAGAGCGTCTGTTGGCGTGCCGGGCCGGCGGCGGGTGTCAGGCGGCGGTTCGCCGCAGCCTGGGCTTCGACATGGTCGAGGATCAGCGTGCTGTCCATCAGGATGCCGCCGTCGTCGCAGATCAGCGTGGGCGCCTTGATCAAGGGGTTGATCGCGGCAAAGCGGTCCATGTGCCGGAACACCGATACCGATTCGTGTTCGAGCGCGACGCCCATCAGCCGGGCCGATACGGCCACGCGGCGCACATAGGGCGAATCAAGCATGCCGATCAGTTTCATCGCGCTTCCTCCTTCGGGGGCTGGGTCGCAGGGGCGGGGCGCCGGGCGCAGTCCTCGGCAGTCTGGCGAAGGTGCTGCATCACCGCGCGCGCTTCGTCGGGCGACTTCACCGAAATCTTTGCGTCGTAGCCGCTGCCCAGATTGCCGCCGCCGTAGGTGATCTGTACCGCATCGGTGCGTGCTTCCACGTACTGCACGATGCCCAGGTTCACCCAGCGCTGGTTGCCATTCTCGGCCGGCAGCGGGAACGGACAGAACGCGGTGGAGCCGATTGGGCCGTTGCCTGGCGGCATGCCATTGTTGCTGGCCGACGTACCCTGGGTTTGCGCCAGCGCGCTGCAGGCGCCGAGCAGCAGCGGAAGGATCAGCCACTTCATGCGAGTTCCTCGATCACGGCGAAGAGAGAGGGCAGGATACGCGCCCCGGCGGCGATCACGTCAGCGTCCGGCGCGAGCAGGTCGGGCACCATGCGCACCTGCATCCCGGCGGCCAATGCGGCGCGCGCGCCCGCGTTGGAGTCTTCCAGCGCGAGGCAGTTCATCGGTGCCACGCCAAGCCGTTCAGCGGCTGCAAGGAAGATGTCCGGTGCCGGCTTGCCCTGCGGCACCTGATCACCGCCGATCACCGCATGCATCCGCGCCGCGAGACCCACGCGCTCCAGCTTGAACTGCGCACGCGCGTGGCTCGTCGAGGTGGCGACGGCCCTTGGCAGCGCGCGGCGATCGAGCAGATCCAGCAACTCCGTTACGCCCGGCTTGAGCGGAATCGCGCCGGCCGCGATCAGCGCCTCGTAGCGCCGCGCAAACTCGGCTGCGTGGGCGTCTACATGGCGCGGATCGCCGAACAGGTCTTGCAGCAGTAGCGCGTTGTCGCGCGCGTTGCGCCCGATCATCGCGAGCGCGGTTTCCTCGCGCCAAGGCAAGCCCAGCGCCTCGCAGGCTTCCCGACCACAGGCATAGGACACCCGCTCGCTGTCGAGCAGCAGGCCATCCATGTCGAAAATTACGGCGTCAATGCACAGGTTGCTGTTCATCTGAGAATCGCTGGCGTGTCGTGAAACGTTTGGTTGTAGGCGCGCTGCAGCTCCGTGTCCTGCTTGCCTTCAATTGGCCCGAAACCATAGCGCGCAAAAGTCTCGGAGGACGGCAGCAAGAAACTGTAGGTGACGCCATCGTTCAAACCCTTATCAGGGGCGCAGGAGTCGAAAAAGATCGCACTGTCGATCGACGTGGAGGCGAAATACGCCTGTTCCGTGCTGATGAGGGCCCGGTACCGCGCAGACTCTGCAGCGAGTTCGGCCTGTGATGCATTTTTGGGCGCCCACCTGCGGGCCCATGCCTCGGCGCCACCTTCGCGGCGCGCACACTCGCCAATGTTGCCGTGAAAGCCCACCAGGCCGTTGCGTAGCGTGCGTGTCGAGCCAGCGGTAAACAGGTAGTTTGCGCAGGAGGACAGGCAGAAGCCGTTCACTACGACCTCCACTCCCGCATCCCGCATCTGATCAGCAATGTGCAGGGCGGCGAGCACGTCGCCTCCGCCGGAGTTGAGCTCCACGCGCCGGACTTGGGCATCGAAAACGCGGGCGAAAGCCTTGTCGCTACCCTTATTGATATTGCCGTCGAGCCTTACCGTATCTTCACTGACTCGCTTCCAGGCATTTTCGTCGGAACTTGTTGCTGCGGCGAGTCGAGCGCAGGCTCCCGCGTCGTAGGTGCACACCGCTGTCGATTGAACAGTTGAACACCCCGCGAGTGCTGCCAAAAGTAGAAGCAGCGTCACGGAGAGCGGTGTGTGCGCCTTCACAGCAGCACGATGTCGTATTGTTCTGGTTGTCGAAAATACATTTAAAAAAACAGAGCCTTGGCTGTGTTTTTGTGCCGACTTCTGGTTTTGGCTACCCGTCCGGCTACCCGCTAGTGGCGCCCTAGGAAGCCCTCGTTCGTAATTGGTAAGCCAAGTTTATCCGATCCGCTCCCAAGTCCTGTTCGTGGTTCATCGAATCCGTCGGACTCCTTTCATGTAGTTCTGACGGTCGAGGGCGTAAAGAGTCTCGAATGTCAAGGCATGAATTTCGGTGCGCTTCTCTGCATTGGCCCGGCGGTCCTGAACGCTGATCCTAGCGGCACGCCGGCAGTCATCAGTAAGCGCAAAGACGAGGATCGTCGTGAGTTGGATGCCTGCCAATGACGGAGTTCCACAACTGAGGAGAAACGCATGACTTTGGAATGTATTGACGCCGCTAACTTCGACGCACTCCCCAACGCAGCTCATGTCGACGTGAACGTCGTGGCAGCTTTGTTTGGTTGCAAGGTGCCGACGATCTGGGCTCGGCTTAGAAGGCACCAGTTGCCGAAGCCTCGAAAATTCGGCGCGCACACAAGGTGGAATGTGGGAGAGCTGCGCGCGTTGCTGCGCGCTGAGGAAGTGCGAGGTGACAAATGAAGGTTTACGTTGATTTTCCCGTCTGGGCGTTGTCGCCCGCGATTCTCGCCGCCGTTGGGGATGCGATCGCGAAAATGCCCGCGTCAGGCGCCATGGATGATCCTTTGATTGGAGTTGCTCGCCGGCCTCTGACCAGCGAAGAGAGCTTGGCTTTCACTGCTGGGGTGTCGGTGATTTATTCGGACGATGAGGGTGCGCCATGAGGCAAATCGTGGGCAAGTACAGTCGAAATCCTTTCGCGGCTCAGCCTTGCCGCTTCGATAGAGCTCAAGTGCTGCCAGAGGGGCTGACCACGGAGCAAACGAAATCAATGTCTGGCGCGTTCGATGCATGGAGGGTAAATGCTGAATAGCGAAAAATTGCTTTGGGCGCTGGGGCCGAAACTCAGTGCCGTTGTGCTGGAAGTGCACCGCGAGACGGGCGTCTCCATCGAAGCGATCCTTACCGCCCTGATCGCTGTGCTCGGCCTGGTCTGTCAAGGTCGTCTGCGCATCCGACTCCGCAAGGGACTCATCTCGCCAGTCGCACTCTGGTTCATCGTGAGACAAGACTCCGGCGAACTGAAAACCGCAGTCATTCGGAAGCTTTTGAAAGGAGTAACGAATTTTGAGGCCGAACAAGCCGTTCGCTTCACGCAAAAGCTTGAACGTCACAACGCCGAAATGCGGATCTGGCTAGCCACTGAAAAGGGTCTGTTGAAGGCAATCCAGAAGAAAGCTGCGGCGATGGAATCGACTGAAGAGGAGAATGCCGCACTTCTGGCCCACCAAGCCAAAAAGCCCCTGCGTCCTAAGCGCTTCAAGCTCATTCACGAGCGTGTCAGCGTCACTGCGCTGCAGAAGAACCTCGCGGAGTGCTTCCCAACAACGAGTCTCTTGTCCGACGAAGCCGAACGCGTGTTTAGGGGGCAAGCGATGTCCGACATGGGCACCCTAAACAAGGCTTACGACGGCTCCGATCTGATTTCAGATCGTAGCTCTGATGGTGAAACCGTCGCTCGCGACCCGAGTCTGACGCTGCTTTTGATGACTCAGATCAGCGTGTTTGACAGTTTTCTCGCAATGAAAGGCGAGCATGCGCGAAGCGTAGGCCTTCTGGCGCGGTGCTACATCGTGACACCGCCGTCGTCGTCCGGATACCGCATGATCACGTATTCGTCGACCGCGTCCGACGAAGTCATGGAGAAATTCTACGACCGATGCAAGGAGATTCTCGAAAGCCAGATCGGGGACGATCCGTCCGAACTCAAGGAGAAGGTGGAACTCTATTTCTCGCCAGAAGCCCAAGCCGTCTGGGAAGCGACGCACGACAACATCCAATTGTGCATGCGTCCTGGAGGCTACTTCCAGAATGATAAGGATTTCGCCGCGAAGGAAGCCAATCGAATTGGTCGCCTCAGCGCTCTGCTGGCCTTCTTCGAGG
>CAMFLH010000191.1 GCA_945957295.1 uncultured Uliginosibacterium sp. | reverse complement strand
AGCGCGTCGGCGAGAACGCGCTGGACGACTGGGTCGTTCGCCCCGGCCAGGGCCCGGCGGCCTATGTGTGGGATTTCGATGGCCTTGATCCGGCGATGAGCCTGCTCGGTGGCCCCAGCCTCGGCAATCGGCGCGAAGCGACTGTCGCGAGCGGTGATTCGGGCAGCCCCGCCTTCGTGCGCGACGGGGAGCACTGGGCGCTGGTGGGCATCAACACCTTCCAGATCCAGCTGCCGGCTAAACCCCCGAAAATCTCCGTACCACCGCCGCGTTTCGGTTCCGGTGGCGGTGGCATGCTGATCGCGCCGTACGCGGCGTGGATTCGCGGTGTGATCAACGCCGCGCGCTGAAACGCTGCAGTGCAACCGCGTTTGGCGCGACGCTGGCTCTTGGCGCAGCGCTTACAGTACCCACCAACAAAAAGAGCACCGGCAAGCCGGTGCTCTTTTGCTTCCTTGCGCCGTCGTTCAGCGCATGCGGCGGCGGCGCGCGGCTGCCCCGACCAAGCCCAAGCCGGCCAGCAGCATCGCGTAGGTCTCGGGTTCCGGCACCGCGTGCACCGCGGTCAGCGTGAACTGCACGTCGCCACCGCTTCGCACGGCGTCAAAGGTGTAGGTGTCGGAATGCGCACCGGCATGCCCGACCAGCGACGTGGTGCTGCCGCTGAAGCTCGGCACGTTGCTCTGTACCCAGACGTAGTGGAAGGCATCGCCGGTCGCGGCGTCGCCGCTGTGCGGGGCGGTCACATGTTGCGCATCCAGGGTGGCCGCGAGCATCGAAAACGAGCCGAGGTCGGGCAGCGAGACCGATTTCGTGTACGAGGCGAGGCTGACGTTCCAGTTCACCAGCTTGGGCGTGGAGAACAGATTCAGCGTCGAGCTCGCGTTGAGCAGATCCCAGGACCACTGGACTTTAAGATCCGTCGCGGTATCGGTAATCACCGTCGGCGCCAGATCGAGCGCCAGCGAAGCAGGCAGCGCGGAGGGCTTGGTGGCGGCGGCAAAGGCGTGGGCATTGCCCGCCGCAAACGCGGCCATGGACAAGGCGACGGAAAGGACAATCGGCTTCAAACGCATTCATGACTCCCGGAGAGGGCAGGCGGACCGGGTCGGTCGCGCATGCCGGATTCAGACTGGGTGTCGCCGGGGTTTGTGGCCAGCGGCGACGCTGCACTGCACAAGCAGAAACAGTGCCAATGCGCTGCATGGTCGCCGAGCGGGCCGCCGCTGCCGGAGTAATTGATCGGCCGTCGGACAATCAAATCGAGTGCTGGCGCGGCATCCCGGCCGTTTAAAGTGGTGTCGCCACGGTCGAATGCGAGGCCCGGACCGCCGTTGCATGCGGGGTTGCCGAAGGCAGGTGTAAGTTAGCCCGACAGGCTGCGCCTTGGTCGTGCGGTCTCAGCAGACGCGCTAAACGAAGTGCTGGACGATCGAACCACTGCCGTCGGCGAAGCTGACCTCGGCGAACGCACCGTTGATCAGGGTGAGCTGGGGCGGCAAGTGGCCGATGTCGACATCGAAGAGCACAGGACAGCGCAAATCCGCGAGCGCGGCCGTGAGCGCGTCCGTGTAGGTCAGGCGATCGGGCGCCGACGGGCTAGGGCCTGCGCTGCGGCCAATCAACACGCCCGCGAGTTCATCGAACCAACCGAGGCGCCGCAAGGCGAGCAGGGCGCGCAGCAAGCCCGGCGGGGGCATCTCGGCGTTTTCGAGATACAGGATCGTGCCTTCGTTTCGATGGCGCCGGACGAAGCCGGGCACATCGCCGAATCGGCTGCCGGCGAGCCATGCGATGGTGTCGAGGCAGCCGCCGATCAGGCGACCGCGGAAACCGACCGGGGCGGTGCTGCCGTTCAATTGCTTCCAGCGCGTCGGCTCGGTCAGTGCGAAGGGCGCGTCCGGGTGCTGGCCGATGTCAGGCCCGTGCGTTTCGAAGCGCGCCGAAGCGTTCTGCCGAACCGATGAGCCATGCGGCGTGGTCAGAACGGAAAGGGTGGCGTTGGTCAGTGCGTCGACCTGGGTTGGTACGTGCTGCATCAGATTGGTCCCGTGCGCGGTCGCCCAACCACTGATCAGCGTCAGCGGCAGATGCAGGGTCGATAGGTCGGAGAAGCCAAGGTGCCACTTCGGCGCGCAAGGCTGCAGCGACTCAAAGTCGAGCAGCGGCAGCAGATCGCTGGCGCGTTCACCGCCCCAGGGCGGCATGACGGCCGCGATCGACGGGTCACGCATGAAGCGCATCCATTCGGCGGCGCGTTCCTCGGGTGGCGCACTGGCGTCCTTGTACTGAACGCGCAGGCATTGCCCCTCAACAACCTTGAAGCCGGACGCTTCGAGATGGGCGATCGCTAGATCGAGCCGCGGGTGCCACATCGCCGGCACGCCGGACGAGGGCGCAGTGACCGCGATCGTGTCGCCGTTGCGAAGGGGACGGGGGTACTTCAGGCGTGGGGGCGTCATGTCGGTGGCGCGGCTGGTCGGAATACCCGAGTCTAGTGTGGTCGCCCGTGATGAGCGATGGCGTCTTGTTATCGCAAAGCAAAACGGCCGCTTGCGCGGCCGTTCTTTTGGAGTGCTGCGGGTGGGCGATCAGAACGCCGGCACCACGGCGCCCTTGTACTTCTCTTCGATGAACTTCTTCACCGCCGGTGTGCGCAGCGCGGCGACGAGCTTCTTCAGGGCGGGGTTGTTCTCGTTGCCAGCGCGCACGACGAGGATGTTGGCGTAGGCCGATTCGCCGCCTTCGATCGCGAGTGCATCGCGCGTCGGCACCAGGCCCGCTTCCAGCGCGTAGTTGGTGTTGATCGCAGCGAGGTCAACCTGATCGATCACGCGCGGCAGCGTGGCGGCCTCGAGCTCACGGATCTTGAGCTTCTTCGGGTTGCTGACGATGTCCTTCGCGGTGGCCTGCAGGTTCTTCGGATCCTTCAGCTTGATCAGGCCGGCCTTCTCCAGCAGCAGCAGCGCACGGCCGCCGTTGGTCGGGTCGTTCGGGATCGCGACCGTCGCGCCTTCCTTCACTTCCTGCAGCGACTTCACCTTGCGGCTGTAAATGCCGAAGGGCTCGACATGCACCGCCGCGATGGAAACGAGGTGGGTGCCCTTTTCCTTGTTGAAGCTGTTCAGGTAGGGCTGATGCTGGAAGAAGTTGGCGTCGAGGCGCTTTTCTTCGACCTGCACGTTGGGTTGTACGTAGTCGGTGAAGACCTTGACGTCGAGATCGACGCCCTGCTTGGCCAGTTCCGGCTTGATGAACTGGAGGATTTCGGCGTGCGGCACCGGGGTCGCAGCGACGGTCAGCTTGTCGGCTGCGGAGGCATTCAGCGCCAGCGCGGCGAGCAGGCCGGCGGCGAGGGAGGAGAGGGTTTCTTTCATGACGCATTCCTGAAAAGAGAAGGCCCGGGCTGAGCCGGGCCGGTGTCCAGATGATCCTTGCCGTGGCAGACAGGGTCAATGGTCAGCTTGGAATGAGGAAATCAGTTTTGGTGATTAGGCCAATGTGATATCCGCTCACTTGCGGCTGAAGTGATGTACCAGCCGGTCGCCGGCCATTTGTAGCAGCTGTACCAGGATCAGCAGCAGCATCACCGTCACCACCATCACATCGGTGCGGAAGCGCTGATAGCCGAAGCGCACCGCGAGGTCGCCCAGGCCGCCGCCGCCGATGACACCCGACATCGCGGTGTAGGCGACCAGCGTGATCGCGGTGACCGTCATCGCGGCGATGATGCCCGGCAGTGCCTCGGGCAACAGCGCCCACAGCACCACTTGCCGCGTGCTCGCGCCGGCCGCCAGCATCGCTTCGACAATGCCGCGGTCGACTTCACGCAGCGCGGTTTCAACCAGGCGCGCGAAGAAGGGCGTGGTTGCCACCACCAGCGGCGGAATCGCGCCAGCGACCCCCAGCGAAGTGCCGGTGATCTTCACCGTGATCGGGATCATCAGGATCAGCAGGATGATGAAGGGCAGCGAGCGCAGCACGTTCACCGCGAAGGACAGCGCGCCGTACACCGCCGGCTGGCGCAGCAGCTGACGCGGGCCGGTGAGGAACAGCAATACGCCCAGCGGCAGGCCGGCGAGCGCGGTGAACAGTAGCGAGGCGCCCAGCATGATCAGCGTGTCGAGCGAGGCAGTGCCGATTTCGGCCCAGTCGATGGCCTGGATGATTTCGAGCAGCGCTTGCATCAGTGGCCTCCTTCGTGGGCGGGCGCGGCGTCGCGCAGTGTTTCCACATGCACGCCACGCGCGGTGAGTTGTTCGAGCGCGGCGTCCACCGCGCCGGTGGCGCCGTCGAGTGCGAGCGTCAGCTGGCCGCAGGGCGTGCGCTTGATGCGTTCGACGCGGCCGAACAGGATCGAGAAATCCACCCCGTGTTCGCGCGCGACGCTCGCGAGCAAGGGCGCATAGACCTGTTCGCCGACGAAGCTCAGCCGCACGATGCGGCCGCCGACATGGGCGAAGTCGTCGTGCTCTTCATCGGCATCGAGACGTTCCGCTTCCTGTACGAAGCGCCGCGTGGTTGCGTGCTTCGGATGCAGGAAGACTTCGGTGACCGGGCCTTGTTCGACGATGACGCCGCCGTCGAGCACCGCGACGTGGTCGCAGATCGCGCGTACCACATCCATCTCGTGTGTGATCAGCGCGATCGTCAGGCCCAGGCGCTCGTTGATCTGCAGCAGCAGATCGAGCACCGAACGCGTGGTCTGCGGGTCGAGCGCGCTGGTCGCCTCGTCACACAGCAAAAGCTTCGGTTCATTCGCCAGTGCGCGCGCAATGCCGACGCGCTGCTTCTGGCCGCCGGAGAGTTGTGAGGGGTACTTGTCGCCCTGATCGGCGAGCCCGACCAAATCGAGCAACTCAGCCACGCGCGCCGCGATCTTCGCCTTGTCGCGCACGCCAGCGATACGCAGCGGCATTGCGACGTTCTGTGCGACGGTGCGCGAACCGAGCAGGTTGAAGTGCTGGAAGATCATGCCGACGCGCTGGCGCAGGCGGCGCAGGCCCGCGTCGTCGAGCGCGGTCACGTCTTCGCCGGCAATTTCGATGCGGCCGCTGCTGGGTGATTCGAGCCGGTTCAGCAGCCGGATCAGCGTCGACTTGCCGGCGCCGGAATGTCCGACGATGCCGAAGATCTCGCCCGCGGCGATGCTCAGGTTCACATCGCGCAGGGCGTGGATGTCGCGATTGCCGGCCCGATAGACCTTGCCGACCGCTTGCAGATGGATCATGCGCTCCTCGCTGGGCTTGCCCCGGCACCAAAACGAAAAACCCGCAGAGCAGGGCTGTGCGGGCGGCCGGTAGCGTCGTGGGCAAGGCGGGAAGGGCCTTATCGCGGTGGTGCTTGCGCCGGACCGGGTCGGTCGGCTGCGGGGACCACCGTGCCACGGTGATGCGCGAGTATACCAAGTTCTCGCGCTGGCCCGGCGCCCAAGCCTACTAGGGCTTGGGGGCGGGGCGGTCTGATGCAGGTCATGTTGGCGCAGGATGCAGGCTGACAAGTTTGTCGCTCGAACTTAGAGTTCAGGGCGCCGTTTGCCTGCAAGGTTCGACGGCCTTCCCCCCAACTTGCCGGGTTACGACCGATGACTGCTCTCCAGCGCGCAGTGCGCCAGCTTTGTCTTGTCTTCACCGTTTCATTGTTGGTTGCGTGCGGCGGCGGCGGGGATTCGACGCCGATTGATCCCGCAACGCAGCCGACGCGCGACACCAGCCTGCGGATCCAGTCGGCCGAAACCCAGGTCCGCTATCCGATCCACGTTTATCTGCCGCCCGGCTATGCGACGAGCACCCGGAGCTACCCGGTGCTCTACACCATGGACGCCGAGTGGTGGTTCCTGCCGTTGAGCACCGAGATCTACGAACAGCACAAGGAGGTCATCGTCGTGTCGGTCGGCAATACCGACAGCCAGGCCACCGGGCGGCGCTGGATCGATTACCAGATGCCGGGCGCAGCGGCGCACTACCGCTTCCTCACGCAGCAGGTGATTCCGGAGGTGGAAGCGCGCTACCGCATCGACCCTACGCAGCGCACGCTGATCGGCCACTCGATGGGTGGGCTATTTGCCGGCCTCGTGCTGCTGATGGAGGATCCGGCCAAGCGCTATTTCGCGAACTACATTTCACAGGATGGCAGCTTCTGGGTGCAGGAAGACGTGGTTGCCGGCATGGAGGCTGCGCTCGCGCAGCGTACCCAATCGGTGCCGGCGCGACTTTTCCTCTACTCCGCATCCGAAGCTGATGGCAACCTGAAGTGGGTAGAGCCCTTCCGCGATCTGATCGCGGCGCGCAACTACCAGAACCTTGTATACAGCTACGAGGCGTTTCCGACGACGCATTCGGGCATGGTGATCCCCTCGTTCCGCCGCGCAATTGCCGCGCTTTATCCTTGAGCTGCTGCGAGCTCAAGTGTTTTCTGGCACGCGCCGTTGACGGGGGCGCACGTGGCAGCTCAGCGGGTATCGAGCAGCACTTAAGAGGTTCTCGATGGGGCAAGACAGCGGGCACAGGGCGGGCGCTAGACGATCCTTGCGGGTCGCGCTGTCAGCTGCCTGTGCGCTGCTGATCGCACTGCCGCTGGATCTGGCCGCCGCGCAGCCGGTCTGCCGCAAGGTGGTGATCTCGGCAGACCCGAAGTACCCGCCGTTGCATTGGTACGACGGCAGCACGCTCACCGGCGCCAGCGTCGATATCGCCACGCGGGTTTTCACCCGTCTTGGCGTGCGCTGGGAACTGCAATACCTCGGCCCCTGGCCGCGGGTGCTCAGCGCGGCCGAGCACGGTGGCGTCGATGTGGTGACAACGCTGAAAGACACTCCGGAGCGTCGCGCCTTCCTCGACTTCACCAAGCCGGTTCTGAGCAACCCGATCGCGGTGTTCGTAACCGTCGACTATCCGGTCAACTACCTTGGCCGTGACTCGCTGATCGGCCGCAAGGGCGGGCTCACGCGCGGCAACCGCTTCGGCGACGATGCGGACCGCTTCGTCCGGGAACGCCTCGACGTGGAAGAACTCAACGACCCCGAAACGGGTTTCCGCATGCTGATGGCGGGGCGCATCGATTACTTCATGACCGGCCTGCATGCCGGGCGCGCAACGCTGATCCACACCGGGCTCGAAGGCCGCATCATCGCGCTGGCGCCCTATCTGGCCGAGACCAGCAACGCGATCGGTTTCGTGCGGAACAGCCCGTGTCGCGCGCTGTTGCCGGCGGCAAACCGGGTTTTGGACGAGATGATCTCCCGTGGCGAGATCAAGCAGATCCTCGATCGCAACCTCGAACGCTGGCGCAGGCAGCCCGTGCTACCCGCCGACTAGGGCTTCGCAGCGGGTCCGGCCTCCACCTGTACCGGGTACCTCACGCGCCATGCCGCCGCGCCGACGCCGCCCCCGCAGGGCTTGCCATCCGAGGCTTCCGGCCGGTTGATGCGTCGCTACCGTACGGGACTTGGCTCCCGTCACCCGAATACGTCATCGCTTGACGGTTTGGAAATATTTTTCTAATCTGAATTGGAAAAATATTTCCAATTGCCATGAAAACAGCCGACCCAACACCGCTTCGCCTGCCACCGGGAGATGAAACCCGAACCGCGCTGATCCTTGCCGCGACCGCCATCTTCATCGACGAGGGCTTCCGCGCCGCGCGCGTGCAAGACATCGCCCAGCGTGCCGGCGTGCGCCTTTCGGCGATCAACTACCACTTCGGCGGTAAGGAAGGGCTTTATCGCGCGGTGCTGCAACACCACGCCGAGCTGGCGCTGAGCCGCACGCCGCTGCCGGCGCCGGACCCGGCGCATCCGCGCGCGGCGTTCGAGGCGGCGGTGCGCACGCTGGTGCGCCGCTTCCTTGATCCGGCGGGCGAGAGCCGTATTGCTGCGCTGCTGATGCGCGAACTGGTGAATCCGACCGAGGCGCTGACGATGATGATCGAACGCTTCACCCGGCCCCAGGCACAGATGCTGCGGCCCATCATTGCCGCAGTGCTCGGGCCGCGCGCGACTGACGAGCAGCTGTCGCGCGCGATGCTCAGCGTGCTCAGCCAATGCATGGTCTACATCAGTGCCCGCCCCTTGATCCTGCAAGTGATGCCGGTTGCGCTGAGTGGCGACGAACTGGTCGAACGCGTCGCCAGGCATGTCGTCGCCTTCAGCTGGGGCGGCCTCAATGCGCTGCGCGCCGAACTGGAGTCCGCCGAATGAGAGCAAGTGTCATCGTGCTAAGCCTTGTCTCATCTGTGCTGCTCAGCGCCTGCGGGCCGGCTCGCGAGACGCCGCTGCTCGGCTATGTCGAGGTCGAACCGACGCGCGTCGCCGCGCAGCAGGCGGGGCGCCTTGTCAGCCTGTCGGTGCAACGCGGCGGCGAAGTCGCGGCCGGCGCGCCGCTGTTTGCACTCGACACCGAGCTGGAACGCCCGGCGCTCGATGAGGCTGAGGCGCGCCGCGCACAGAGCGATGCGCAGGCGCAGGATCTGGCGAGCGGCAAGCGGCCGGTGGAGTTGGACGCTTACCGCGCGCGCGAGCGTGCAGCGAGTGCAGCGCTGTCGCTTGCCGAGAGCGAACTCGCGCGGCAGCAGTCCCTGGCGGCGCGCGGCTTCGTCAGCGCGATGAGTCTCGATAGCCTGCGCGAGCGGGTGCGCAGCGCGCGCGCGCAGCTCGACCAGGCCGTCGCTGATCTACGTGCGGCGGAACTCGCCGGGCGCGACGCGCAGCGCGCCGCGGCCACGGCCGCCGTGAAGGTGGCTGATGCGCAGCGCGCGCAGGCACAAACTCGGCTTGCGCAGAAGCAGTTGGTCGCACCGGTTGCCGCGCACGTCGAGGACACGTTCTACCGCATCGGCGAATGGGTGCCGGCCGGCAGCCCGGTTGTCAGCCTGCTGCCGGCGGGCAGCAGCAAACTGCGCTTCTACATTCCGGAAGCCAGGCTCGCCGCGCTGCGGCCCGGGCAGCGCATCCGTGTGCGCTGCGACGGCTGCGGCGATGGCTTTACCGCGCGTGTCACCTGGGTCGCGAGTAGTGCCGAATACACGCCCCCGGTGATCTACTCGAAGGACAACCGCGCCAAGCTCGTCTTCAAAGCCGAGGCACAGCCGGAGCGTGCGCTGGCACTGGCGCCGGGCTTGCCGGTCGACGTGCTGCCCGAGGCGGCGCCGTGAACGACCTGATCTCACCGCTGGATATTCCTCCCGACGAACGTGCGGTGGATGTCGTTGGCCTGACCAAGCGGTTTGGCGACAAGACGGTCGTCGATCAACTGTCGATGCGCGTGCGCCGTGGTGAGGTGTTCGGCTTTCTCGGCCCCAACGGCAGTGGCAAGACCACGTCGATCCGCATGATGTGCGGGCTGTTGACCCCCGACGCGGGCAGCGGCCACACGCTGGGTTACGACATCCTGCGC
>CAMFLH010000190.1 GCA_945957295.1 uncultured Uliginosibacterium sp. | reverse complement strand
GATGTAGCCTTGGTACTTGGCCAAAATTTCGATCTGCTCAACCGCCTGCGGATCGGTTACCGGGTCAGCGGGTGCGGTCGACAACGCCATCAGCGCGCGGTAGCTGATGCCGGGACGACGCAGCAGATCGAAGAAGCGGGCCTCCCGTTCCAGCGGCTGCCCGAGCAGGGTTTCTGCCTCGCGGGCAGCCAACTTGTGAGGCACCGCCCAGGTCGAACGCAGGCGTTCGGTCTCACGATCGATCGCATCGCGCTTGCGGCAGAACGCATCCCAGCGTGCGTCGGAAACCAGTCCGAGTTCGCGACCTGCTTCGGTGAGGCGAAGGTCGGCGTTGTCCTCACGCAGGCTGAGACGATACTCGGCGCGGGAAGTGAACATGCGATACGGTTCCGACACACCGCGCGTGATCAGATCGTCGACCAGCACGCCGAGGTAGGCCTCACCACGTGCCGGGCACCAGCTTGCCCTGCCCTGCGCCTGCAGTGCGGCGTTGGCGCCAGCGAGCAAACCTTGCGCAGCGGCTTCTTCGTAACCGGTGGTGCCGTTAATCTGACCCGCGAAGAAGAGGCCGGAGATAGACTTGGTCTCAAGGCTGCTCTTCAGGTTACGCGGATCGAAGTAGTCGTATTCGATCGCATAGCCCGGCCGCAGGATGTGGGCGTTCTCCATTCCGCGGATCGAACGCACGATCGCGAGTTGCACATCGAAGGGCAGCGAAGTCGAGATCCCGTTGGGGTAGAACTCGTGGGTTGTGAGGCCCTCGGGTTCAAGGAAGACGTTGTGGCCATCCTTGTCGGCGAAGCGGTGGATCTTGTCTTCGATCGACGGGCAGTATCGCGGCCCCACCCCTTCGATGACGCCGGTGTACATCGGCGAACGATCGAGGTTGGCACGAATGATTTCATGCGTGCGCTCGTTGGTCCGCGTGATCCAACACGGCAACTGCTTGGGATGCTGCGCGGCCTTGCCGAGGAAGCTGAAGACGGGCACCGGGTCGTCGCCCGGCTGTTCTTCCATCACCGAGAAATCGATCGTCTTGCCATCGATACGCGGCGGCGTACCAGTCTTGAGTCGGCCCACCGGCAGTTTCAAGTCTCGCAGACGGTGTGAAAGCGTGACCGCGGCTGGATCGCCTGCACGGCCGGCGGTGTAATGTTCCAGGCCAACGTGAACCAGACCGTTAAGGAAAGTGCCAGCTGTCAGCACCACGGTCGGCGCCTCGAAGCGCAGCCCGATCTGCGTGATGACGCCGGTCACCCGATCGCCGACGACGGTGATGTCGTCCACCGCCTGCTGAAACAGAGTCAGGTTGGGCTGATTTTCAAGACGGTGGCGGATCGCCGCCTTGTACAGAATCCGGTCGGCCTGTGCGCGCGTCGCACGAACGGCGGGGCCTTTGCTTGCGTTGAGGATGCGGAATTGGATACCGCCCTCGTCCGTGGCCTCGGCCATCGCGCCACCCAGCGCATCGACTTCCTTGACCAAATGTCCTTTGCCGATCCCCCCGATCGACGGGTTGCAGCTCATCTGCCCGAGGGTTTCGATGTTGTGGGTCAGCAGCAGGGTCGCGCAGCCCATGCGGGCCGCAGCTAACGCAGCTTCAGTGCCGGCATGGCCGCCGCCGACAACGATGACATCAAAACGAGTGGGGTACAGCATGTTGAGCTCCCGGACAGACCGGTTCAGGGGAAGGGGCGGAATGATAAGGCGTGGTTCTGAAATTGCCTAGGCGGAAACGGCTGACCACCACATGGATGTTCCACGTGGAACATCCCGTTAGTGACGAAGGCCGAACAGCTCCCAGCTGAGCTTGCCAACCAAAACCACAACAACAACCAAGAAGAGCCAACGAATGAATCCGTTGCCGTGCTTCAAAGCAAGGTGAGATCCAAGCTGCGCCCCGCCGAGGTTAGCGACCGCCATGATCAGACCCACCCGCCACAGGATGCCCTCATGCGTTGCGAAGGACGCGATCGCCGCAAGGTTGGTCGACACGTTGACAACTTTCGCCGACGCGGAGGCCTTCAGGAAGTCGAAACCAAACCAACGAACAAAGATGAAAATCAGAAAGCTGCCGGTGCCGGGGCCGAAGAATCCGTCGTAGAAGCCAATCACGCTACCCGCGGTCAGCGACGCCGGAACAACCCACTGCGGTGTCATCGCATGACGCTCGAGCTTGCCGAAGTCTTTTCGCCAGAACGTGTAGGCACCAACCAGTATCAATAGCCCGAGCACAAGTGGCTTCATCGTCTCCTTTGGCAGCAGCGATACCGCTTGCGCGCCAAACCAGGAACCGATGAACGCTGCACCGGCGGACCACATTGCAATCCGCCACGGAATGGTAATCGTGCGCGCATAGCGAATGCAGGCACTGAGCGTACCGACGACTGAAGAAACCTTGTTGGTGCCGAACAACACTGGAATCGACACCGCCGGGAAGGCTGTCAACAGTAGAGGAATCTGGATAAGTCCCCCGCCCCCAACAACCGCGTCCACCATGCCTGCGATGAAGGCGCCCGCAACAAGTACAGCCCAATCCATCCCATCCTCCGTCGCGATGTTCCACGTGGAACATCGCTAGCGTCACTCAAACGCTTGTATCGCGAACTTCCTTCTGCGCCCACAAAGCGCGAGCAATCGCCTTCCACGCATCGTTGCCGTGTACCGACACGCCCTTCGCAGCCGCCTCACCCATCAGCTTATTCATCAGGCCGATCAGACCGTACAGCTCTTCGTACGCTTGGTCTTGCGAGAACTCGGCGCCTGATCCGATCTGGCGCCCAGAATGGTTTACTTCCAACGCTTCGGAAGCGAGTGTGCGCATCGTTGAATCACTCTGCCAATCGAGACCGAGGATCACCAGCTTGCGCTCGATTTCCAGCGCCAGCTTCGACGCTTCTTCGTCGTAATACTTCAGATCAAACTCACTCATGACCAATACCTTCTCGGGGGGAAACTACTTGCCGATACAGAACCGCGAAAAAATCACGCCAAGCAGATCGTCTGCGCCAAACTCACCAGTAATGCGGTTCACCGCTTCCTGCGCCAGCCGCAGTTCTTCCGCCATCAAATCGAGTGCATCCTCATGCGCTCGCGCGAGGGCCATCGCAATACGATCGCGCCCTTCCCTCAGTGCTTCAAGGTGCCGTTCGCGGGCCAGGAACACTTCTTCGCCGTGTGACTCCCAACCCGCAATGCGCAGCAGCTCACTTCGCAACAGCTCGATACCCTCGCCGGTGGCGGCCGAGACAAACACTTCGACACCGTCGTGTTCGTCTACCCGCTTCGCTGCGGTACCAGCAAGGTCGATCTTGTTGAACACCCACACCACCGGAACACCCGCCGGCAGACGCGCATCAATTTCATGATCTTCGGCGCTGATGCCGGACCGCGCATCCACCAGTCGAAGCACGACATCCGCGCGGCCGATCTCCTTCCAGCTGCGCTCAATACCGATTCGTTCAACCGTATCGGTCGCATCGCGCAAGCCGGCCGTATCGACAATGTGCAGCGGAATACCTTCAATCTGGATAGTCTCGCGCAGCACATCGCGAGTGGTACCCGCCACGTCGGTGACGATTGCACGATCCTCGCCCGACAGACGATTCAGCAGACTCGATTTCCCGACGTTCGGCTGACCCGCCAACACAACATGCAAGCCACTGCGAAGGAGACTCCCCTGCTTCGCTTTCTGCAACAACCCATCAAGATCGTTTCCCAGCACATCGAGACGCTCGAAAGCCCGCGCGGCCCGCAGGAAATCAATCTCTTCCTCAGGGAAATCCAACGTCGCTTCGACCAGCATCCGCAACTCGACCAACTTGTCGCGCCAGTCGTGAACGCTGCGCGAGAAGTCGCCATCCAGTGACCGAAGTGCGGAGCGTGCCGCGGCCGACGTATCCGCATCGATCAGATCCGCGACGGCCTCAGCCTGCGCAAGATCGAGCTTATCGTTCAAAAATGCACGCTCGGTAAACTCGCCTGGTCGCGCCAGACGCGCACCGAGTTCGATGCAACGCGCCAGCAACATGCGCATCACTACCGGGCCGCCGTGACCCTGCAACTCCAGCACATCTTCGCCGGTATACGAATTCGGCCCGGGGAAGAAAAGCATGAGGCCGGCATCAATCGGCCGGCCTTCAGCATCCAGGAACTTTGCGAAGTGGGCAACGCGCGGCGTTGGCTGCTTTCCCGTAAGCGCCAGTGCAAAGGCGGCCAATTGGCCGCCCGCCACTCTCACCACGCCGATGACACCGCGCCCAGGCGCCGTGGCAATCGCCGCAATCGACTCAGCTGTTCGCAGGTTTTGCGCCACTGTCGAACATCCGGGTGATGTACCACTGCTGCCCGATCGACAGCATGTTGTTGACGACCCAGTACAGCACCAGACCGGACGGGAACCACGCCATCATCAGCGTGAAGAAGATCGGCATGAACATCATGACCTTCTGTTGCACCGGATCCGGCGACGACGGCGACAGCTTCATCTGGATCAAGCTGGTTGCGCCCATGATGATCGGCAGGATGAAGTACGGGTCCTTGATCGACAGATCGGTGATCCAGCCCAGCCACGGTGCCTGGCGCATCTCAACGGCACCCAGCAGCACCCAGTACAAGGCGATGAAGACCGGCATCTGGATCAGCATCGGCCAGCAGCCCCCCATCGGGTTGACCTTCTCCTTCTTGTACAGCTCCATCATCTCCTGGTTCATCTTCATCCGGTCATCCTTGTACTGCTCCTGGATCCGCTTCATGCGCGGCATGACCGTCTTCATCTTGGCCATGGACTTGTAGGACGCCGCCGACAGCGGGAAGAACGCGAGCTTGATCAGCACAGTGAGCAGGATGATCGCCCAGCCCCAGTTACCCACCAGCTTGTGCAGCCAAGAAAGGCCCCAGAAGATCGGCGCAGCGATCACGGTCAACCAACCATAGTCGACCACCAGATCAAGACCCGGCGCCAGATCGGACAGCTCGCGCTGCTCCTGCGGGCCGGCATACAAGGGCACCGACACAGTCACCTTCTGTCCGGCCGCAATTTGCGGCAACGGCTGGATCAAGCCGGCGGCGACCATTTCGCCGTCGAGCGGACGTGCGAAAAACTCACGCTGACCCTGCTTGGGCGCATAAGCCGACACAAAGTAATGCTGAACCATCGCGACCCAACCATCCGGCGCCGACTTGGGCAATTTCGCTTCGCCCTTGCTGATGGTCTTGAAATCAACCTTCTTGTACTTGTCCGCGTCGGTGTAGAACGCCGGACCAGTGTATGTCTGCGCACCACCGAAGAAGCCAGCGGTGTTCTCCGCCGCCTTGGTATCGCGAGTAAGCTGATAGTACGAGTGCCCCGCCAGAGCGGCACTGCTGCCGTTTTCGATCTCGTACGCAACATCGATGACATGGCTGCCGCGGTGGAAAGTGAGGATCTTCGAGACCTTCACGCCGTTCTGCTCCGGCGCCTCCAGGCGAACACTCAGCGCCTGCTCGCCATCCTTCAACACCAGCTTGTCAGCAGCAGGCAGCGCAAAGACCGTCTTGTGGTTCGGCAAGCCCACGCCAATCAGACCGCTCTGCGCGATATAGCTATGCGCGCCGGCTTCTTCGAAAAGCACGAAGGGCTTGGTGTGATCATTGTTCGCACCATGCTTGAGCAGTTCAAGGCGAACAAGATCGCCGCCAAGCGCCGAAATCTGCGCACGCACCGTATCGGTTTCAACCGTCAGCTTCGGCGCCTTCGCACGCTCAGCACTGGTCGCAGCAAGTGGGGCTGCAGCCGGCGCAGCGACTTGCCCTGCCGCGGTCGGTGTCGGCGTCGCGCTCTGCGTTACGCTCGGCCCAGCAACGGGCTTCGGCTGGTTATGTTTTAGCCAGGCATCCCACAGCATGACGAGCGACATGCTGAAGATCACCAGAAGGATCAGGCGGCGGTTGTCCATCGGATTCGGTCGTTTCGGATAGGTGTATCAGACAGTGGCGTCGGCGACGCGACTCAGGGTACCGGATCATACCCGCCCGGGTTCCACGGATGGCAGCGCGTGACACGGCGAACCGCAAGCAAGGTGCCCTTGATAGCACCATAACGTTGCAGCGCTTCGATCGCGTACGCGGAACAGCTCGGGTGGAAGCGGCAGTTACGTCCGAGGAACGGACTGAGGAAATAACGGTAGGCACGCAGCAGGATGATCAACACGGTTTTCATCGCGAATCATCCCTGCGGTAATCGGTCGAGCAAGGCATCGACCTCGGCACGCAACTCAGCGCGGCTGGCGGTCTTCGGCGATGCCGAGAGTCGAAGTACGAGGTCACAGCACGGCAGTTGAGCGCGCCGCAGGCGGAACGCCTCGCGGGCGATCCGCTTGATCAGATTGCGCTGCACTGCCTGGCGCGCCAGCTTCTTTGCAACCACGAAGCCGATTCGCGCACTGGGCAAGGCATTGGGTCGGTAGTGCAGGCTGAAAACCCTGCCGCGTACCACCCTGCGGAAGGCAAAAACCGTCGAAAACTCGTCGCCGGTATGCAGCCGATAGGCTGCCAGCAACTCGAAGCCGACAGATTCAGCCTGCCGTTCAGACGGCGAGACGATGACGGCCCTTGGCGCGACGAGCGGCGAGGACAGCGCGGCCACCACGGGTGCGCGAACGGACGAGGAAGCCGTGCGTGCGCTTGCGGCGGACGACGGAAGGCTGGTAAGTGCGCTTCATGTTCTTGTTTCCTTGCTAACCGGGAAAAACGCGCGATTACACAGCGTAAAGCTCTGTTTGTCAAGCGTTTTTATCTTTTCCACAGGTTGCAGCCTGTGGATAAATCTGTCGATGAAGCGTAGAATAGTTTGCTTTCCATGGCCGTCCGAACTGCACCGCGAAGCATCGGTGCCGTGCCTCGGGCGAGCTTCAAAACCACATAAAAAACAAAGAGTTGATGCCGAACCGCTCGACGCTAACCGCGTCGCCGCGGGGTGGGCGCCATTCGCGCAAAACGTGAGTCACGAATTCTGGTCCACCTGCCTGTCCCGCCTCGAAGCTGAACTGCCGCAACAACAGTTCAACACCTGGATCCGGGCCCTGTCTGCTTCGCCGGCTGCCGACCCCCGCAGCCTGGAGTTGCTCGCCCCCAACCGATTCGTACTGCAGTGGGTACGCGAACGCTACCTGCGCCGCATCGAGGAAATCGGCAACGAACTGTTCGGTGAGCCGGTGCAAGTCAGCCTCGCGATCGGCGGCGGCGCCAAAGCCGCCACGCCGCGTGCGAGCGCCGCGGCGCCAAAACCGACCGTAACCTCGCCGGTACACACCGCTGACGCCCCACGTGCGCCTGCGGTAAAGGCACAACAGGCTGAAGCGCGCGCGCCGCAGCCGGCCGAGAACCGCGAGACCGCAGCTTACGAGCGCACCCGGTTGAACCCGGATTTCACCTTCGACAACCTGGTCACCGGCCGCGCCAACGACCTCGCTCGCGCGGCCGCGATGCAGGTCGCGCAGAACCCAGGCACCAGCTACAACCCGCTTTTCGTCTACGGCGGTGTCGGCCTCGGCAAAACCCACCTCATTCACGCGCTCGGCAACGCAGTCTGGAAGCACAACCCGAAGGCGGTGATTCGTTACGTACATGCGGAGGACTACTACGCCGACGTCGTACGTGCGTACCAGCAGAAGAGTTTTGACCAGTTCAAGCGCTACTACCGCTCTCTCGACCTGCTGCTGATCGACGACATCCAGTTCTTCAACAACAAGAACCGGACGCAGGAAGAGTTCTTCCACGCCTTCAACGCGCTGACTGAAGCGCGCAAGCAGATCGTGATCACCTGCGACACCTATCCCAAGGACGTCGCCGGCCTGGAAGACCGCCTGATCTCGCGCTTCGACTGGGGTTTGACGGTTCAGATCGAGCCGCCTGAACTCGAAATGCGGGTCGCGATCCTGAAGAAGAAGGCCGAGGTCGAGCGTATCGCGTTGACCGATGACGTCGCCTTCCTGATCGCGAAGAACCTACGCTCGAACGTCCGAGAACTAGAAGGTGCGTTGAAGAAGGTGCTGGCGTTCGCGCGCTTCCACGGCCGCGACATCAGCCTGGAGCTCGCCAAGGAAGCGCTGCGCGACCTGCTCGCGGCGCACAACCGCCAGATCACCTTCGAGCTGATCCAGAAGACTGTCGCCGACTACTACAAGATCAAGGTCGCCGACATGCATTCGAAGAAGCGCACGCGTGCGATCGCGCGGCCACGCCAAGTTGCGATGTTCCTTGCCAAGGAACTGACGCCGTCGTCGCTGCCGTCGATCGGCGAGGCCTTCGGTGGCCGTGACCACACGACCGTGTTGCACGCCTGCCGCACCATCGCCGAGCTACGACTTGCCGATCAGCAACTCAACCACGATCTGCACGTGCTGACCCAGACCTTGCGAGGCTGAACACCGAAAACTGTGGATTCAGCGTGGACAGGACAAGGGGGCGTTTGGGGACAAGCTCACTGATTTGGAAGCAGCAACAAAGCATCCCCACTTGTTCATCAGACAGTACCGACGTTTCAAACAGGGTTTAACGTGCTTCAAGCGATTGTTTCAATTGTATAAATGTCACTTATACACAGAAACAGGCCTAGGTTTACTAATAGTAGTTATATGTTTACAAGATCTTGTTAACAACTGATCACGGCGCAAACGCGTACTCCAGCACCCGACGTCGATCTTCATCAGACCGAAACGGAAACCGCCTGTGTGTGAGTATTCAGTGGGAAGACCGTGGCAAGATTTGGGGATAAGCCCGTCGTTTTGGGGGAGCAGAAAAACGCTCCCCACTTGTTCATCAAACGCTACGCAGTTTATGAACAGGGTTTTAAGTACATCAAGCGATTGTATCTATTGGATATTCTGTGTTTATCCACAGAAACCGGGTGCAGTTAACTAATAATAGAGGTTTACTTAAATGCTTCTGTTAACAGCTTCTCGTGAAGCCTTGTTGGGCCCCCTGCAGTCGGTTTCGGGGATCGTTGAAAAGCGGCACACGCTGCCGATCCTGTCGAACGTGCTGATCGAGAAGCACGGCGACGACGTCACGCTGCTTGCAACCGACATCGAGATTCAGATCCGCACCTCCGGCGTTGCAAACGGCGGTACTGATGCAAGCTTTACAGTCGGCGCACGCAAGTTCCAAGACATCCTGCGCGCTTTGTCTGACGGCACCGAGGTGAACCTCAAGCTGGAGGCAAACCGCCTGTCACTGCATGCCGGCAAGAGCCGCTTTGCGCTTCAGACCCTGCCCGCGGCGGACTACCCCCGCATGCAGTTCAACGATGCCGAAGCAGCCAGCTTCACTGTGTCTCAGAAGGCCTTCAAGCGTCAGCTTGCGCAGGTTGCCTACTCGATGGCGGCGCAGGACATCCGCTACTACCTCAACGGCCTGCTGGTCGTTGCACAAGGCAATGAACTGCGC
>CAMFLH010000189.1 GCA_945957295.1 uncultured Uliginosibacterium sp. | reverse complement strand
AGAGACAGGCCTTGATTGTGCGAACAACGCCGGCAAACAGGGGCGGCGAGTCCGTCAAACATGAAGGCACCAGCCTAAAGCCGTACGTTTGTCGGGCCAGCCAACTTTCGCACATGCACCAGATTTTTACAGATTATGCAATAGGCATTACCCCGGAAAACGGCAGCCAGATGGCATAACCGTGCAGTGCAACTGCACGAGGCAAGCGATTCCCAAGCAAGACTGCAGGGCTTGGACCGCGGTCTGATGATGTGTGGCGACAAACCGGACCCGTTGCATCGCCGAAGAGTCGAGGTCGCTGTTCAGTCGATGCGCCCGGTTAGCGCTCAGTCGTGCCCGTGTCCGTGACCCTTGTCATGGCCATGTCCGTGACCATGCCCGTGGCCCTCGTCATCGTCGTAGCGGTCGCCGTGCCGGTCGTCGTGGCCATAGCGTTCACGGTAAGCCGGCACGTACTCGCGTTCGTACCAGTCGCCGTGCACGAAATAGACCGGGCGTCCGCAGGCGCGGTACTCGTTGCAGTGCTTGTCCCAGTGCTTTTCATGGCCGGGCGGCACGCGCAGGTAGACCGGCCCGCCGTAGCTGTGTCCGCGGTCGATGATGATCGGCTGCGGGTAGATCACCCGAGGCTGCGGGAAGTTGCCGATGTCGATCCGGCCGTAGAAGCCCGGTTGCCCGATGCTGATCGACACGCCAACGTCGGCCGCGAGCGCTTGTCCTGCGCCCAGCGCCAGCATGCCGGCGCAGAGTGTGTGCTTGATCCTCATTTCCTCTCCTCCTTTTCGGGCGCGTGCGGCGACAGCGCGAGTCCTTGTTCCGCACATAACGGCCGAACTGCGCAGGCTGATGACCGGTCAGAGGTAAGCAAACTTGTCCGCAACCCGCCGCGCCGATCCGTTCGGGCTTGAAGCCCACGCCGGATCAGCCCAGCATCGCTTCCTTCCCCGCAGGAATGTGCGCGCCAGCATTGCGTGCGATTAGCTGTTATTTTATACAGTCATTTATCCGCTCTCCCGCATCAGAAAGCCAGGCCAGCCATGACGACCCCCGGTCCCGACACGATCCAGATCCGCGGCGCCCGCCAGAACAACCTGAAGAACCTCGATCTCGACATCCCCACCGGCGAGCTGGTCGTGGTGACCGGGCCGTCCGGTTCGGGCAAGAGTTCGCTGGTGTTCGACACGCTCTACGCCGAGGGCCAGCGCCGCTACGTCGAGACCTTCTCGCCCTACGCGCGGCAGTTCCTCGACCGCATGGACAAGCCGCAGGTGGACCGCATCGACGGCGTGCCGCCCGCCATTGCCATCGACCAGACCAACCCGGTGCGCACCTCGCGCTCCACGGTCGGCACGATGACCGAGCTCAACGACCACCTGAAGCTCTTGTTCGCGCGTTGCGGCCACCTGCACTGCAAACGCTGCGGCGCGCCGGTGAAGCGCGACAGTTCCGAGGCGATTGCGGCGGCGCTGGCCGAGCGCACGAAAGCGGAGGACCCGCGCCTCGCGCTGGTCGCGCCGGTGGCGATTCCGGCCAACTTCAGCGAGGCCGAAATCCGCGCCGCGCTCGAAGCGCAGGGCTACGCACGCATGCAGCCGGTGGGCGAGCGCACGATGGCGGTGGTGGTGGACCGCTTCCGCTTCTCCAACGCCGAACCCGCGCGCTTGGCCGAGGCACTGGAGGCGGCGCTGCGGCTGGCGAACGGCCGTGTCGAGGTGCATGTCGGCGGTGAGGTCGTGGCCGACGCGAGCAAGCCGGTCTGGAAGTTCTCCAGCGACCTGCACTGCGCCGACTGCGATATCCATTACGCCGACCCCACGCCGGCGCATTTCTCCTTCAACAGCGCGGTGGGCGCCTGCGAAGCCTGCCGTGGTTTCGGCCGCGTGATCGGCATCGACCCCGGCCTGATCATCCCGGACGAATCGAAGAGCCTCGCCGATGGCGCGATCAAGCCCTGGCAGACCGAGAGCTACAAGGAGTGCCAGACCGACCTCGCCAAGTTCGCCAAGAAGCGCGGCGTGGCGATGGACATCCCCTGGCGCGACCTGCCCGAGGAACACCGCCGCTGGGTCTTCGAGGGCGACGACGGTTGGGTGAATTGGGACAAGTCCTGGCCCGGCAAGTGGTACGGCGTGCGCCACTTCTTCGACTGGCTCGAGACCAAGGCTTACAAGATGCACATCCGGGTGCTGCTGTCGCGCTACCGCGCCTACACGCCCTGCACGGTGTGCGACGGCGCGCGGCTCAAGACCGAGCCGCTGCTGTGGCGTGTCGGCAGCCGCGAGGAAGCGGATCGCGCGCTGGCGCCGAATCTGCGCCGCTTCCGCCCGCATGGTGTGGCCATGCGCGCCGAGATCCTCGACACGCTGCCCGGCCTCAATGTGCAGGACGTGATGCAGCTGCCGATTGCGCGTGCCAAAGCTTTCTTCGACACCCTCGCGCTGCCCGGCAACCTCGACCAGGCCACCGAGCAGCTGATGGGCGAGATCCGCAGCCGCCTCGGCTTCCTCTGCGACGTCGGGCTGTCGTACCTCACGCTGGACCGCCAGAGCCGCACGCTTTCCGGCGGCGAGGTGCAGCGCATCAACCTCACCACCGCGCTGGGCACCTCGCTGGTGAACACGCTCTTCGTGCTCGACGAGCCGTCCATCGGCCTGCACCCGCGCGACATGGACCGCATCAACGGCGTCATGCACCGCCTGCGCGACGCCGGCAACTCGCTGATCGTGGTCGAGCACGACCCGGCGGTGATGTTCGCCGCCGACCGCATCCTCGACATCGGCCCCGGCCCCGGCAAGCAGGGCGGCGAGATCGTGTTCTGGGGTTCGCCGGAAGAGCTCCGCGCGCGGCAGGACACGCTCACCGCCCAGTATCTCGGCGGCCACCGCCGCGTCGATGCCGGCCTCACCGCGCGCGAGGTGGCGAGCTGGACGCCGCGCCTCACGCTGCGCGGTGCGCGCGCCAACAACCTGCGTGGTGTCGACCTCGCGCTGCCGCTGCACCGTTTTGTCGCCGTCACTGGCGTGTCGGGCTCCGGCAAGTCCACGCTGATCCAGGACGTGCTCTACCCTGCGCTGCAGAAACACTTCGGCCAGGCCAGCGAGGCGCCGGGCGCTTTCGATGCACTCGACGGGCTGGACGAAATCACCGGCGTCGTGATGGTCGACCAGACGCAGATCGGCAAGACCACGCGCTCCAACCCGGCCAGCTACGTCGGCGCCTTCGACAGCATCCGCAAGCGCTACGCCGCGCTGCCCGAAGCCGCCCAGCGCGGCTACACCGCGGGTACCTTCTCCTTCAACGCCGGCGACGGCCGCTGCCCCACTTGCGGCGGCAACGGCTTCGAGCATGTCGAGATGCAGTTCCTCTCCGACGTCTACATCCGTTGCCCGGACTGCGACGGCCGCCGTTTCCGCGCCGAGGTCATGGAGGTGAAGCTCGAAGGCCGCTCGATCGCCGACGTGCTCGACATGACCGTGGCCGAAGCGCTCGATTTCTTCTCGAAGGATGGTGAGCTGGCGCGCGCGCTGCAGCCGCTGGTCGACGTGGGGCTGGACTACCTGACCCTGGGCCAGCCGGTGCCCACGCTCTCCGGCGGCGAGGCGCAGCGCCTCAAGCTCGCCGGCCACCTCGCGCAGACCGCCGAGGCATTGCCCCGCAAGGGCGCGGCGAAGAAGAAAACCCCAGCGAAAGAACACTTGCTGTTCCTCTTCGACGAACCCACCACCGGCCTGCACTTCGACGACGTTGCCAAGCTGCTGCGCGCGCTCTCCAAGCTGGTCGATGCCGGCCACTCGGTGCTGGTGATCGAGCACAACCTCGACGTCATCGCCGCCGCCGATTGGGTGGTGGACCTCGGCCCCGAAGGTGGCGACGGTGGCGGTGCCATCGTCTTCGAAGGCACCCCGGCCGCCCTGCAGCAAGCCGATACCCACACCGGCCGTGCGCTGGCCGATTACCTGGTGCGCCTCACCGCGCCCGCACAGCTCGGCAAGGTCGCTGGCAAGGCGAAGCGCGTGTCCGCCGCTGCGGCCGCCAACGACACCAGCGCCCGCCTCGTGGCCGAGCCGAAGCATCGCTACGTCGCCGCGCGGCGCGACGCCATCGGCGTGGTGCGGGCGCGCGAGCACAACCTGAAGAACGTCTCGGTCGAGATTCCGCACCGCCGCTTCACCGTGGTCACCGGCGTGTCGGGCTCGGGCAAATCCACGCTCGCCTTCGACATCGTCTTCGCCGAAGGCCAGCGCCGCTACCTCGAATCGCTCAACGCCTATGCGCGGCAGTTCGTGCAGCCGGCCGCCAAGCCGGATGTCGACGCCATCCACGGCATTCCGCCGACGGTGGCGATCGAGCAGCGCACCAGCCGCGGCGGGCGCAAGAGCACGGTCGGCACGCTCACCGAAATCCACCACTTCCTGCGCCTGATGTTCGTGAAGCTGGGCACCCAGCACTGCCCGGACTGCGACTGCGCGATCGAACCGCAATCGCCCGACGCCATCGCCGCTCGCCTGCTGCGCGACTACAAGGGCCGCGAGGTCACGCTGGCCGCGCCGCTGGTTATCAACCGCAAAGGGCTCTACACCGACCTCGCCAAGTGGGCCGCCGGCAAGGGTTACGCCCAGCTGCGGGTGGATGGCGAGCTGCTGCCCACCAAGCCCTGGCCGCGGCTCGACCGCTTCAAGGAACACATCATCGAGCTGCCGGTCGCCACGCTGAAAGTCGGCGCCCGTAACGAAGCGGAGCTGCGCGACGCGCTCGCCAAGGCGCTGGAGTTCGGCAAGGGTGTGCTGCACCTCATCGACGGCGAGCAGGTCACGGTGTTCTCCACCAAGCGCGCCTGCCCCTCCTGCGGCACCAGCTTCCCGGAACTCGATCCGCGCCTGTTCTCGTACAACTCCAAGCACGGCTGGTGCCCGGACTGCATGGGCACCGGCCACACACTGCCGAAGTGGCTGCGCGACGCCATGCGCGACCCCGAGGGCGACGCCACCGCCGCCGAATTCACCGGCCTGCGCTACGAAGGCGAAGCGGGCGAGGACGAAGAGGTCGAGCCCGAAACCGAATGCGCCGCCTGCGAAGGCGCGCGGCTCAATCCCACCGCGCTGGCGGTGCGCTACCGCGACAACAGCATCGCGGACTATGCGCACCTGTCGGTCGAAGGGCTGGCCCACTGGGTCGGCACGCTCAAGCTCGCTGGCCGCGAGGCCGAGATCGGCCGCGACATCGTTGCCGAACTCAAGTCGCGCCTCGCCTTCCTCAAGGACGTTGGCCTCGGATACCTCGCGCTGGACCGCGCCGCGCCCACGCTCTCCGGCGGCGAGGCGCAGCGCATCCGCCTCGCCTCACAGCTCGGCACCAACCTGCGCGGCGTCTGCTACGTGCTCGACGAACCCTCCATCGGCCTGCACCCGCGCGACAACGCCATGCTGCTCGACACGCTGCACGCGCTCGAAGCCAAGGGCAACACCGTGGTCGTGGTGGAGCACGACGAAGAGACCATCCGCCGCGCCCACCACGTCATCGACATGGGCCCCGGCGCCGGTACGCGCGGCGGCCACATCGTCGCGGAAGGCGATGCCGCGGCGCTGATGGCGGTGCCGGAATCGGTCACCGGCCGCACGCTGCGCGCGCCGCTGGCGCACCCGCTGCAACCCGCGCGCAAGGTGGATGCCGAGACGCCCATGGTCACCGTCGAAGGCGCGGCGCTGCACAACCTGAAGAACGTTACCGCGCAGATTCCGCTCGGTCGCCTCATCGTCGTCACCGGCGTGTCGGGCTCGGGCAAGTCCACGCTGGCGCGCGACGTGCTGCACAAGAACCTGCGCCGCCTCGTCGCCACGCAGGCCTTCAACAGCCGCACCAAGGGCGCGAAGGTCGTGCTGGAAGGCTGCGAGGCCATCACCGGCTGGCAGCCGATCGGCCGCGTGCTCGAAGTCGACCAGACCCCCATCGGCAAGACGCCGCGCTCCTGCCCGGCCACCTACATCGGCTTCTGGGACGCCATCCGCAAGCTCTACGCCGATAGCGAGACTTCCCGCCTGCGCGGCTGGGCGCCGGGCCGCTTCTCCTTCAACACCGCCGGCGGTCGCTGCGACGCCTGCGATGGCCAAGGCCAGCGAACCGTCGAGATGAGCTTCCTGCCCGACGTCAAAGTGCCGTGCGACGTCTGCAACGGCGCGCGCTTCAACACCGACACCCTCAGCGCCACCTGGCGCGGCAAGAGCATCGCCGACGTGCTGGCGATGGAGATCGACGAAGCGGTCGACTTCTTCGCCGCCCACCCGGTCATCCAGCACCCGCTGAAGCTGCTGCAGGACGTCGGCCTCGGCTACCTCACCCTCGGCCAGCCCTCACCCACGCTCTCGGGCGGCGAAGCGCAGCGCATCAAGCTCGTCACCGAGCTGGTGAAAGTGAAGACCGACCCCGCCGCGCGCGCCCGCGCCAAAACGCCGCACACCCTCTACGTGCTCGACGAACCCACGGTCGGCCTGCACATGGCCGACGTCGAAAAGCTCATCCACGTCCTCCACCGCCTCGTCGACGCCGGCAACACCGTGCTCGTCATCGAACACGATCTTGATGTGATGGCCGAAGCGGACTGGATCGTGGATCTGGGCCCGGAAGGCGGCGACGGCGGCGGCGAAATCGTCTTCGCCGGACCGGTGGCGAAATGCGTCAAGGCGAAGACCCATACTGGGAGGGCGCTGAAGGGGTTTCTCGCTTCGCGGATGAGACAGCTGTAAGTTCGGCTGAGCGCCGCGAAGCCCAACAGCATCCTCACCATCGGCCTTACAGGCCGGGAGAGCATGGCTTCGCTCGGCCAACCCAACCTATGTACTATTTCTTAAGACAACGATCTTTGGAAAGGAAAGAACCGTGGAAGCAAAACCTGCCCCGGCGGCGCAACTAAAGGCAGTCGTGCTGCGGTTCCGGGATCTTGCGACGGCGCCGGGCGAAACGATAAAAATCCACCAGCAAATAATCCAAGAGAAGGGCGCGGTATGGTGGGGTTGGTGGAACAAATCGGGAGAAGTGCCTCCGCCGACCGTTCTGACGAAGCTGGTTCGTGATGCCGAAGCGGGCGGCATCGATCTATTTCTGTTTGATTCCGGTCACAAACAATTAAGAACAGCCCGCTGTACGGAAATAACTTGGTCCCCGAACCTAAGAGCCACGCCAGATAATGACTGCACGCCAGCATACTACCGGGAACAGCACTATCACATCTGGTTCAAACTCTCAGCTATTAGTGATCAAATAGAAGATCCGAATAGAGAGCTACAAAAATTCAGTTATCTAGCAGTAGATGAATTCTTTGCGTCAAACAAATGTCAATACATCGCCTTTCACGAAAAACGTGTAGCCAATGTTGACGAGATGCGGCAGCAGGATCGCACGATTTGGTTTCTGCGTGAGTTCAAAGACGGTGATCATACTCACGAGGTCTCACTGATCTCCGCTCACACGATTAAACCGGCGCATTTTCCAAAACAGTACGTCGCATCTCCTAGCAGAAACCTGCTTTGGGTCTCGGATCTTCACTTCGGCGATAAACACGGGTTTCCAGTTCAGACCAGTGCTGCAGAGGCCGATCTGGGACAGGCTATTGAAGCTGCCCTCAAAGCTGCAAATATTACCGATATCGCAGGGGTGGTAATCTCGGGCGATATCACGTGGAAAGCGGCGGAGCAAGAATACGAGAGCGCGAAGAGATTCATCGCTAGGATTTCAACTTCACCATCAAGTCTAGACAACTATAGCTTCGCTATCAGCCCCGGCAATCATGATGTAGCTTTCTCAGATCAGCCGGATGACAAGACCAGACCTGTTACGAGTGCTCCTGAGGCTGCACGCGTGAATTTTGCCAATTTCTATCAGTATTTGTTCTATACCTCGCCTAACGAGTACATGTGTTCGGGAAGGAGAATCCTTTTGGGCGAGCACTTTCCCGTGGAGTTGGCATGTTTGAACAGTTCACTTTTGGCGCAAAGTCCTGACTGGTTCCAAGGGCACGGTTTTGTCGGAGAGGCTCAATTGCAGCACGTGGCCGATCAGCTAGGATGGAAAGCACATGAAGGGGACGACGCACCACGCCCATTTAGAGTGGTAATGCTTCATCATCACCTTGTGCCGGTTGTTTACGCGGAAAGCCCTCGAGGGGGAAGCAGTTATAGCGTTGTGCTCGATGCGGAGCGGGTAATGCAATGGCTTTTTCGGCATCAAGTTGATCTAGTACTGCATGGCCACATGCACCAGCCGTTCTTTACGAGGATTGTCCGAAGACTGCACTCTGGAAAGGACCACTGTGTTCACATCGCCGGGTTAGGTAGCTCGGGTGTTGGTTCGGATCATCGCGGAGGTTTCGACAACACCTACGGGATTCTTACCGCCTTTCGTCGTCACGTTAAGCTCGGTATTTGGAGCGTTTCTCCGGGTTCTGCTCCAAGTCGGAAGCTGCATGAGTACGACATCGGTTGCCAGAACTGATCGATGGTGATGGCCGTGCGTGCTCAAATTGAGTTAGTGATCTGCGATTTAGACAATACTCTTTACGATTGGGTCACCTTCTTTTCATCCGCATTTGATGCGATGGTTAATGAGGCGATTAGAGTACTCGGAGTTCCTAAGGACCAGCTTCTGGACGAGCTACAGGATGTACATCGTCGCTATCATAGTTCCGAGCAACCCTTCGCTCTCTTAGATACGGTTTCAGTGGTGGCCGCGTTTCCAGGCGCCAGCCGACGGGAACGCCTCGACCGGCTAGATAGTGCATTTCACGCATTCAATTCGGCGAGAAAGGCAACGTTGAAACCCTATCCCGGTGTTGTCGAGACTCTCGGCGCAATTGAAGCGACGGGAGCGCGGATAGCCGCACACACTGAGGCGACTGTCGCTAACGCGGAATTCCGCCTAAACAAACTCGGTCTTGTGCGGTACTTCTCGAGGCTTTACGCGGTCGCCGACGCTGGCGAAGGCCACCCCGCACCGGAACTGCTTCATAAGTCAGGTGTTGGTATCTCGCATGTACGTGCGCTAATGCTTCACGAGCGAAAGCCGGATAGAAAAATACTGGAAGAGATTTGTGCTGCGGAGGGAGTAGAACCCGACCGTACGCTGTATGTGGGCGACAGTCTTGTGCGCGACATAAGCATGGCTAAGGCCGCAGGCGTTCACTCTGCTTGGGCTAAATACGGGACCAAGTATTCGCCTGAGCATTGGAATCGACTGGTTCGTGTGACCCATTGGACTACCGAGGACGTAAAACGCGCACAGGAGGCTTCCAAGCTCTACGGGCATACAGTTCCCGATGTTGTACTCGAGCGGTCGTTTGGTGAGCTACTTGACCATTACGATTTTGTGCGACCAACGGCCCCTTAGAGGTATGAGCTGTTTAGCCAGTTAGCGCGCGCTGGCCGAACCCGCTCGCTGCGCGCACAGGACGCTGACGCGGGGCAGCCGATGCCA
>CAMFLH010000188.1 GCA_945957295.1 uncultured Uliginosibacterium sp. | reverse complement strand
GTGGCCAACATGTTCGGCTCCGTCGCCGGCGGTCAGGCGGTGCTCGTGAGCCTCGTGCTTGAACAGCCGAGGGGCTAGCCGGGTCAGCGTTTTGCGGGCTTCGTGCGCGACAGCATGGCCGCGTTTCGCCGATCTCCAGACCATCGCGCAGCCGGTTCATGCAGGTGACTTTTTCGTGACCCGGCTCGCTTGCTTGCCCCAAGTCAATTTCGGGGGCCGACTAACTTCTATGATCCGCCCGTCATCGCGCCGGGGGAGGTGCCATGACACTTTGTGGCGATCATGGTCAGCACCGATTCCGCCTTGCAGTGAAGGGCGGGGTTCGTACCTCCCCCGGTCGCCACGCTCACTATCTTGATGAGGGTGGAATGATGAAGCACATCAGTTCTTGGTCTTGTCTCGGGGCAGTCTGTCTGTCCCTCTCCTTGCTGGGCGGGTGTGGTTCCGACAGCAGCGATACGCCGGAGCCGACTGCGCCGGTGGTTGTGTCCGACCTGCCAACCACGCAGGACGGCACCGCCCTGACGCTTGGCTACAAGTTGGTCGACTCGCGTGTGGTGTTCTTCTTCAATGAAGCAACGCAGAAGGCGGCGCTCGATGCGAAGAAGATCAGCGCAATCACCGGCGTCAGCGTGCGCGGCTCGTTCAACGGCTGGACGACCCCGACACCGGCGGCCTACCAGATGAAGGCCAGCGCCACCGACAAGGGCGTGTGGTACGCGGACATTCCGCTTGCCAGCGTCAAGGCGCCGGGCAACAGCGGCCAGCCGGAGTTCCAGTTCATCGTTGCCGGCATCGTGGATGGCACCGCGGGCAAGGAGGCCTACATGGGCGTCCCGGCCTCGGTGCCGCTGGGCTACTGGTTCAGCGGCAATCAGTTGCTGGTGTTCGCGGGCGACGATGTGAACGCGATCATCAATAACTCGGTCGTTGCGAGCACCGTGAAGACGATCGCCGACTTCAACCTCGCGACCACCGCCGGGCGCGAGAAGATCTCGAACTTCCGCGCGGTGCCGGGCCTGAGCAAGCTGTTCCGCACCTACCACCCGTTCAAGAAGTCGCGCGCCCAGTACGACACCGAGAACGAGCGTGTTGCGCAGGTGAACCTGCTGATGCAGGAGCACGGCGTGAAGGCCGACATCACGCTGTACAAGGACGAGACCAAGAGCCTTGACGCTGCGCTGGGCGAAACCCTGACGCCCTACTACCAGGCGATCGTGGATGGCGGGCACGCCTACTTCATCCCGGCGGCGGACTACAACACCGTCTACTACGCATCGGCCGGCGAGAAGTTCGGCGGATGGATCAAGGGTGCGGTCGAGTTCATCCTCGACCCGGCCACTGAGGCACCGGTGTCGATCCACTGCCGCTTGGGCACCGACCGCACCGGCGTGTTCACCGCGGTGCTGGCCGCGCTGGGCGGCGCAAGCTGGGATGCGATCCGCGCCGACTATCAGCGCTCCAACGACATGGGGATCAAGGAATTCCGCGACTACAAGATCCTCAAGTACTCGCTTGAGCAGATGCTTGGCGTCAGCGATGTCGCAGCGGTGACCGACTTGAAGGCCGCCGTGTCGAAGCACTTCATCGACGGCGGCTACCTCACGCAGGCGCAGATCGATGCGGTGGTTGCAAAGCTGAAGTAGTCAGCCCCACCGGGTGTCAGCAGACACAGCGGTGCCTGCAGGCATCGCTGCGGACAAGGCCAGCGCCGATCAAGCGCTGGCCTTGTCGCTTCTGGCGCGGCAAACCAGCACGCAGATGTGTGTCGGTTGCTATTGCAACACGGTTGCAAATACAATTGCCTTCATGAAGGAAACGCAAGATATCTCCCGCCTGCTGCGCGAACGCGGCGCCCGCGTCACGCCGGCGCGGCTGCGCGTACTGGCGCTGCTGCGCGGTGCCGAACGCGGCCTCTCGCATCACGACGTGGAAAAAGCGCTCGACGACGGCACGCCGGTCGATCGTGTGACGCTCTACCGTGTGCTCGACTGGCTCGTTGAACAAGGCTTGGCACACAAGGTTGCGGACGAGCAGCGCGTGTTCCGCTTCTCCGCCGCCAGTACCGACGGCCAGCCGCATCAGGCGCATGCCCACTTCGTGTGCGACGATTGCGGCAAGGTGTTCTGCCTCGAAGACACGCCGCGCGCGGCGCCGCGCCTGCCGGCCGGCTTTGCCAGCACGCAGGTGGAGTTTGAAGTGCACGGCCACTGTGCCGCCTGCAATGTGCCGGTGGAGGCGCACCGATGAGCGGCCACGATCACGCCAGCCACCACGGCCATGTGCATGTGCCGCGCGGCACCTGGGACAAACTCGGCATCTTCGCGTCGGTGGCCTGCCTGGTGCATTGCCTCGCGCTGCCGCTGCTGATCCCCTTGCTGCCGGCGCTCGCGCTGGTGCCGCACACGGGGGTGCATGCGCTGCTGCTGCTGCCGATCATCGGCTTGTCGCTGCTCGCGCTGCTGCCGGGCTACCGGCGCCATCGCTCGCGTTTTGTCGGCGCGGCGGCGCTGGCGGGCATCACGCTGTGCACGATCGCGGTCGGCGCCGAGGCGCTGTTCCACATCGAATCGCTCGACGTGCCCTTCACCGTTGTCGGGGGCATGCTGCTGGTTGGCGCGCATATTGCGAACTTGCGCCGCATGCGTACGCAGACCTGCCTTAGCGGGTGTGCCGCCTGAGGTGCGCGTCACGCGGCTGCAACCTCGTCGCGTTTTAATCGCCGGTTCAACCTGATCTTGCTTCTTCGTCTGCCTTGATCGCCCCAAAGCGCCCGCGCCCGCGCCCGCGCCTGCTGCCAGCCCTGCTCCTGCTGTGGCTCCTGCTGCTGCCCCTGATGCAGCTGGGTGCGTACGCCCATGGCTACGGCCACGCGGCTCAGGCGACCGAAGCAAGCCGCTCGGTGCAGGCGCCCGCCGCACCGGACGCGACGCTGTGCGAGGCCTGCCTTGCATTCAGCGGCGTCACCGGCGGCATTGCCGGTGCAAAGGCGCCGCTCGCGGTACTGGCGCCGGCGCCCATCGTCGAGCAAGCCCTTCCGCTCAACCCGCCGCGCGCTGTCGCGCCGCTGCCTTACGCCTCACGCGCGCCCCCGCACGCCTTCGCCTGAACCTTCTCTGACGGCATCCCGCGCGGGATCGGCCGTCCCCGTTCATTGCGATTGACGTGAGGCATCGATGTTTCAACGGAAACTCCTGTCCGCGAGCCTGCTGCTCGCGCTGACGACCCCTGTCCACGCGGCCGAGAGCGCCGATGTGGCAAAGTTGCGCAAAGAAATCGAAGCGATGCGTGCGAGCTACGAATCGCGCATCCAGGCGCTCGAAAAACGGCTCGAAACCGCGGAGGCCCGCAGCGCCGCGCCGGCGGTAGCTGTGGCCCCAAGCCCGGCGCCGACCGCCGTGCCGGAAGCCCCCGCACCTGCACCGCAAGCGGCGCCGGTTGCCGCTGCGCCCCAGTCGAGCGACAGCGCCTTCAACCCGGCGATCTCGCTGATCCTGGCGGGCCAGTACACCTACACCAAGCGCGACCCGGCCAACTACGCGATCACCGGCTTCTCGCTGCCGTCCGATGCCGAGGTTGGCCCCGGCGATCGCGGCTTCAACCTTGGCGAATCGGAACTCGGCCTGTCGGCCAACATCGACCACCGCTTCCGCGGTGTCGCGAACATCGCGCTGCATGGCGATAACTCGCTGTCGGTCGAGGAGGCCTATGTGCAGACGATGGGCCTCGATCACGGTCTGGGGCTGAAGGTCGGCCGCTACCTTTCCGGCATCGGCTACCTGAACGAAACCCATGCCCATACCTGGGACTTCGTCGACGCGCCGCTCGCCTACCAGGCCTTCGTCGGCGGCCAGTACGGCGACGATGGGGTGCAGATGCGCTGGCTGGCGCCGACCGACACCTACCTCGAATTCGGCGCCGAGCTGGGCCGCGGCCGTGCCTACCCGGGCAGCGACTCGGGCGGCAACGGTGCGGGCGGTGGTGCGGTGTACGGCCACATCGGCGGCGATATCGGCGAGAGCCACAGCTGGCGCGCGGGTCTCTCGTATCTGCAGACCAAGGCGAAGGGCTTGTCGTGGGATAGCGATGATCTGGCCGGAAACAGCGTCAGCAATGCCTTCACCGGCGACACCCGCTTGTGGATCGCGGATTTCGTGTGGAAGTGGGCGCCGATGGGCAACGCCACGGTGCGGAACTTCAAGCTGCAGGGTGAATACCTGCGCCGCACGCAGAAGGGCGATCTCGCCTACGACACGGCCGGCGCGAACAGCAGCGATGCGTATCGCAGCACGCAGTCCGGCTGGTACCTGCAAGGCATTTACCAGTTCATGCCGCAGTGGCGCGTTGGCCTGCGTGGCGAGCAGTTGCAGCACGGCACGGTGGATTACGGCCTCAACGCCGCGAACCTTGCCGCCAGCAACTACGACCCGGCACGCGCCAGCCTGATGCTGGACTACAACCCGAGCGAGTTCTCGCGCATCCGCCTGCAATTCACGCGCGATCTGTCGCGCGAAGGCCTCGCCGACAGCCAGGCCTTCATCCAGTACCAGATGAGCCTCGGCGCGCACGGCGCGCACACCTACTGAGCCACCACGGAGCACCGGACATGAAGAAACTGTTTGCCGCCATGCTGCTGATCGCAGCCACCGCCCCGGCCTCTGCCGCGCTCAAGGTCCTTGCCTGCGAACCCGAATGGGGCGCGCTGGTGCAGGAACTGGGGGGCGACAAGGTCGATGTGACCCTCGCCACCACGGCGCTGCAAGACCCGCACCATGTGCAAGCCAAGCCGAGCCTGATCGCGCGCGCCCGCAATGCCGAACTGCTCGCCTGCACCGGCGCCGGGCTTGAGATCGGCTGGCTGCCGGTGTTGCTGCAGCAATCCGGCAACGCCGCGATCCAGCCCGGTAAGCCGGGCAACTTCGCCGCGTCGGACTTCGTGCAGAAGCTCGATGTGCCGACCCGAGTGGACCGTGCCGACGGCGATGTGCACCCCGAAGGCAATCCGCACATCCAGACCGATCCGCGCAACATCGCGAAGGTAGCGGTGGCGCTGGCGCAGCGGCTGGAGCAGATCGATCCGGCCAACCGCGCCACCTACCAGCAGCGCGCGCAGGACTTCGCCAAGCGCTGGGATGCCGCGCTCGCGCGCTGGTCGGCGCAGGCCGCGCCGCTGCGTGGCACGCCGATCCTCGCGCAGCACAAGGCCTGGACCTACATGGAAAACTGGCTCGGCCTGCAGTACGTGGATGCGCTTGAGCCCAAGCCGGGCGTCGAGCCGACCGCCGCGCACCTGCAGGAAATCCTCACCCGCCAGAAGGACCGCCCGGCCAAGCTGATCGTGTATGCCGCCTACCAGGATGCGCGCTCGGCTGACTGGCTTGCCGAGCGGGCGAAGATCCCCGCGGTGCAATTGCCCTTCACCGTGGGCGGCACGCCGGCCGCGAAAGACCTGTTCGGCCTGTTCGACGACACGATCGCCCGTCTGCTCAAGGGAGCCGGAAAGTAATGGACCTCAGCGCGCTCGACCTCTCGATTCTCGGCCCGGCCTTCGTCGCCGGCCTGCTGGTGCTAGCCACCCATGTGCCGATGGGCATGCAGGTGCTCGATCGCGGCATCGTGTTCATCGACCTCGCGATCGCGCAGATCGCCGGGCTTGGCGTGATCGCCGCCGACTTCATGGGCTGGGAGCCGCAGGGCTTGATGGTGCAGGTGGCGGCGGTCGCCGCCGCACTTGCCGGCGCGCTGCTGCTGACCTTTACCGAGCGACGCGCAGGGCGGCATCAGGAGGCGCTGATCGGCGTGCTGTTCGTGCTCGCCGCGAGCGGTGGTCTGCTGCTGCTGGCAAGCAACCCGCATGGCGGCGAGCACCTGAAAGACCTGCTGGTCGGCCAGATCCTGTGGGTCAGCCCGCGCCAGATCGGCTGGCTCGCGGTGCTGACGGCGGTGCTGCTGCTGTTGTGGTTCGGCGGGGCACGCAAGCGTGGCAGCTTCGTGTTCTACGCACTGTTCTCGATCGCGGTGACCGCCTCGGTGCAGGTCGTTGGGGTGTACCTGGTGTTCTCCAGCCTGATCATTCCGGCGCTGGCGACACGTGAGCTGCGCGGCACGCCGCGCCTGATCGCGGCCTGGGCGCTGGGTGCGGTGGGCTACGCGCTCGGGCTGGCGGCGTCCGCAGTGTTCGATCTGCCTTCCGGCGCCGTGGTGGTGTGGGTGTTGGCGGTGGCGGCGGTGGTGCTTGCGATGCTGGTGCGCCCGCGGCCCGCGGAGGCGATGGCCGCCCCGATCACGGAGTTGCGCTAACGCGCCCTCAGCACGCGAACTCGCTGCCGCAGTGCAGCCACACCGCCACCGTCATCGTCAGCGCCGCGAGCAGGTTGATGCCCGGCAGCAGCGCGATGCGAACCGCCCGGTGGCGCGTGCGGCTGCGGTTGAGCGCCAGCCGGCTCCAGGCCATCGCGCCGATGTACGTCATCGGGTACAGCCACACGCACAGCAGTAGCAGGATCAGGTAGTTGTCGTAAGCGGCACCGCGGGCCTCGAAGAGTTCGAGCGAGAACACCGCCATGAACGGCCAGCCAACCAGGGTCAGGCCGAAGATCAGGTTCAGCGCGAGTACCGTTTCGCGTTTCGTGCTTGGCATCAAGCACCTCCTTGTCCAGGCTGGGGGTTGCCTGAGCGAAACAGCACGCAAAGCGCGTGCCACGCAGCCGGCCTGTGGCGTGAATCTGCGCCTCGATCGCCGTGGCTGTCCGTGATGGATCGTGCAGTCGCCGGCATCGCGTTCAAGCCCCCTCGGCGCCGGCCGTAAACGGTCGTATGACTCCGCGATCCGTCCATCGCACGCACTTCGGTTGCCCTCACCGGACTTCGCCATGCCGCTGATCGCGCGCCTGATTCTTGGCGTTGTCGGGGTGCTGGCGGTTGCGGTGCTGCTGGCGGCCGGCCTGCTGGCGAGCGGCATGGGCGCGAGCTTTGTGCAGATCGAACGCGAAGCGGCCGCGCACGAGACCGAACGCCTGGTGAACGCGCTGGAAATCGAAGCCCGCTCGCTTGGCCAGCTCCTGCTCGGCTGGGCGCACTGGAGCGAGCTGTATGCCTATGTGGCGGCACCGGGTGCCGCTTTCCGCACCGAGAACCTGCAGCCCTCGGTGCTGGTGCCTTCCGATCTCGCCTGGGTGCTGGTGATCGCGTCCGATGGCCATCTGCTCGATGCTATCGCCGCGCCGGCAAAGGGGGATGCCGCGCCCGACCTGTCGCCACTCAAGTCGCCGGATAACCCGCTGCTGCGCACGCTGAGCAGCCCGATCGCGGCGGACGCGAGCCAATGCGGCGTCGCGCGCCTCGGCGTGGCGAACTACCTTACCTGCCGCATGGCGATCCGCGACACCGCGGTATCACAGCCGCCGCGCGGCATCGTCGTAATCGCGCGCCGCTTCGACGCCACGCTGATCCAGCGCGTGAAGGCCGAGAGCCACATTGATTTCACGCTGGCACCGCCCTCCGGGCCAGCCGTGAGCCCGGACGTTGCCGGCGCGCCGATCGCCTCGCCGGTCTTCGGCCGTGCTGCGCCGGTGATCCGCTCCACGCCGGATACCCTCGAAGTGCGCCACGCGGTGGCGGATCTGGGCGGTCAGGTGTTCGGCGAACTGGTGATGAGCCTGCCGCGCGAGATCAGCGCGCTCGGCCGCAGCAGCCTGTGGCGCGTCAGCCTGAAGCTGCTCGCGGTGGCGCTGCTGTTCGCGGTGGCGCTGATCTTCGTGCTCGACCGCGCGCTGGTGTATCGGGTGCGCAAGCTCTCCGCCGAGATCGACCGGATCTGGCAGCAGAAGGACTGGACGCTGCGCGTGACCGAGAGCCGGCGCGACGAGATCGGCCACCTCGCTGCGCACACCAACGCCTTGCTCGCGGTGATCGGCGAGCAGGTACGCGACCTTGAACTGCGTGCCACCACCGATGCCCTCACTGGCCTCGCCAACCGGCGCGCCTTCGACGAACGCCTCGCACTGGCCTTGCGCCGCCAGCAGCGTAGCGGCGCTGGGCTTGGGCTGGTGATGCTGGACCTGGATAACTTCAAATCCTTCAACGACCGCTACGGCCATGCGGCCGGCGACCATGCGCTGCAGAAGGTCGGCGAGGTGATGCGCGCTGCCGCGGCGCGGGCGACCGACCTGTGCGCGCGGCTCGGCGGCGAGGAGTTCGCGATCCTGCTGGAAGACGCCGACAGCGCCGTCGTCATGAACGTCGCCAAGCATGTGCGCTTCACGATCGAGTCGCTCAACATCGCGCACAAGACTTCATCGCACGGGCGGCTCACGATCAGCATCGGCGTTGCCCTGCATGAGTACGGCGAAGACGCCGAGAGCTTCTACATGCGCGCGGATGCGGCGCTGTACCGCGCCAAGGAAGCGGGCCGCAACCGGATCGAGTTGGCGCGCGAAGGGCTGCCGGTCGTGATCGAGGCGCCCGGCAACACCAGCCGCATCTGACGCGGTGGCGTCAGGCCCGGTGTCAGGCTGTTTCGCGCCGCGTCACGCGCGCGCCCAGCACCAGCGCGAACAGCGTCACCAGCGCAGCCAGCAGCATCGCCGCACCGGGCAGATGCCAGCCGACCGCCGGATCGATCGATGCCGCGAACACCAGGCTGAAGGTGCCCGGCGCCAACAGACCCACCAGCGCCGACATGCTGCTGTTGGCGCCCTGCAACTGCCCTTGCTCCTGCGGGCTGACATGGCGCGTCATCAGTGCCTGCAGCGCAGGGCCGAAGAAGCCCATCGCCGCGAATACCGGCAGGCCGGCCCAGAACCAGAAACCGGTCGGCGCCAGCCCGTACACCGTGAAACCCGCCACACCGGCCGCCAAGCCCAACAGCAGCGCCTTGCGCTCGCCGATCAGTGGCACCACGCGGCGCACCAGGCCAGCCTGCACGATTACGTTGCAGATGCCGACTGCGGCGAGCGTCAGGCCCACGGTCTGCGCATTCCAGCCGTAGCGGTGGCCGGTGTAGAGCACGAAGGTGGAGGGCAGCGCGTAGTGCGCGAACCAGTACAGCGCATTCACGCCGGCCAGGCCGAACAGCTCGCGGTGCGAGCGCAGCAGCGTCAGCGCGCCGAGCGGGTTGGCGCGCTGCCATGAGAAATGCGTTGCACGGCGCTCGCGTGGCAGCGATTCGGGCAATACGAAGAGGCCGTAGCCGAAGTTCGCCAGCGCCAGTGCGCCGGCGACCCAGAACGGCAGGCGCGGGTCGATGCCGCCAAGCAGGCCGCCGACCGCCGGGCCGATCACGAAACCCAGGCCCCAGGCCGCGCCGATCATGCCGAAGGCGCCGGCGCGTTTGTCCTGCGGGGTGACGTCGGCGATGTAAGCGCCGGCGGTGGAGAAGCTCGCCGCGGTGATGCCGGAAATGACGCGGCCGACGAACAGCCACCACAGCGTCGGTGCCAGCGCCATCAGCAGGTAGTCCAGCCCGAGGCCAAGGCAGGAGATCAGGATCACC
>CAMFLH010000187.1 GCA_945957295.1 uncultured Uliginosibacterium sp. | reverse complement strand
GAGATTCCTCTACGTCTCGTGGGCTCGGAGATGTGTATAAGAGACAGGTCGTAGTGCGAGTGAAGATCGAGTCGTGGTTGCACGGAGCGGCGGAATGACCGGTGTGGATGTGCGCGGCCGCGTCGCGCGGGTGCCGGCGCCGGCGAAGATCAACCTGTTTTTGCATGTCGTCGGCCGTCGTGCCGATGGTTACCACCTGCTGCAAAGTGCCTTCCGGCTGCTCGACCGCTGCGACTGGATCACGCTGACAGTTCGCGACGATGGCAAGATTCAGCGCTCGTCCGAGCTTGCTGGGGTGTCCGCGGAACAGGATCTGGTCGTGCGGGCCGCCCGGCTGCTGCAGCAGAAGGCGGGTGTTGCGCTGGGTGTCGACATCGAAGTCGAGAAGCGATTGCCGATGGGCGGCGGTCTCGGTGGCGGCAGTTCCGACGCGGCTTCGGTCCTGTTGGCGCTTAACATACTGTGGGGCGTCAACGCCGAACGCGAAACGTTGCAGGAATGGGCGCTGGCGCTTGGGGCTGACGTGCCATTCTTCATCTTTGGCCGCAGCGCCTTTGTTGAAGGCATCGGCGAGCAGATGCAGCCGCTGGACTTGGCGCCAGCCTGGTATGTCGTTGTAGAGCCGGGCGTGCAGGTGCCGACTGCTGAAATTTTTTCCGCAGAGGATTTGACAAGAAATACAGAACCCACCATAATTGCGAGCTTTCCGGGATCACCAACGCGGAACGATCTTCAGCCGGTTGTATGTCGCCGCTACCCTGCGGTTGCGAAGGCGGTTGAAATGCTCGGCGCGATCGGTGATGCCAGAATGAGCGGTTCTGGCGCCTGTGTGTTCCTGTCTTGCGAGAGCGAAGCTGAAGCGCAGGCAGTGCTCGCAAAACTGCCCGCCGATGTTGTGGCGTGGTCGGCGCGGGGGCTGGACTGGCATCCGTTGCATGATTGGGCGGGTCCGGCGCGGTAGAGCAGCAGTAAAGGTTTCTTGGGGAGTCGCCAAGTTGGTCAAGGCACCGGATTTTGATTCCGGCATTCGAAGGTTCGAATCCTTCTTCCCCAGCCAAACACAGCGGGCAGGCCTAGGCCTGCCCGCTGTTTTTCTGTCGGTTCCCGGAACCGGCGGAGAGCGGTTGATCCGATGCGTGCAGTGCGCGTCGGGTGCTGAAATCTCCAACGCATAGGGGTCGGTCATGGCTTTCGGCAGCCTGATGGTCTTTACGGGTAACGCCAATCCGAAGCTGGCGTCTGATGTGGTCAAGCGCCTTGGTATGTCGATCGGCGCGGCCACCGTGGGTCGGTTCTCCGACGGTGAAGTCAACGTCGAGTTGCTCGAAAACGTCCGTGGTAAAGACGTCTTCATGCTGCAATCGACCTGCTATCCGACCAACGACAACCTGATGGAACTGCTGGTCATGACCGATGCGCTCAAGCGCGCCTCGGCTGGCCGCATTACCGCCGCGATTCCGTACTTTGGCTATGCCCGCCAGGATCGCCGCCCGCGCAGCGCGCGCGTGCCGATCACCGCGAAGGTTATCGCCAACATGCTGCAGGCTTCGGGTGTTCAGCGCGTGCTGACCGTTGATCTGCACGCCGATCAGATCCAGGGCTTCTTCGACATCCCGGTCGACAACATTTATTCGACGCCGGTGCTGCTTGATGACCTCGCCCGTCACCGTGGCGACGACCTGATGGTCGTGTCGCCGGACGTCGGCGGCGTGGTGCGTGCGCGTGCCTACGCCAAGAAGCTCGAGTGCGATCTGGCGATCATCGACAAGCGTCGCCCGAAGGCGAACGTGTCCGAAGTGATGAACATCATCGGTGACGTGAAGGGGCGTACCTGTGTGATCGTCGACGACATCGTCGACACCGCTGGCACTTTGTGCAAGGCCGCCCAAGCGCTGAAGGAAAACGGCGCGAAGAAGGTGCTTGCCTACATCACCCACCCGGTATTGTCGGGCGCGGCAGTGAGCCGGATTTCAGAGTCGGATCTGGACGAACTGGTCGTCACCGACACGATTCCGCTGCGCGAAGATGCGCGCGCTTGCAATCGTATCCGCCAGATCTCGATTGGCTCGCTGCTGGCCGATACGATCATGCGGATCAACAACCAGCAGTCGGTCAGTTCGCTGTTTACCGACGAGTAATCAGTTTTCCGGACATGGGGCGCGGGTGACCGCGCCCCATGTCTTTAACCCGCCATCGTCTGGTCGCGGACGAGGCAAACGGAGTATCACCATGCAATTCGTTATCAAGGCTGAAAAGCGCGTCGAGCAAGGTACGGGTGCGAGCCGCCGCCTGCGTCGCGCTGGCAAGGCAATCGGCATCATCTACGGTGGCGACAAGGCCCCGGTGCAGATCACGATGGATCACAACGATCTGTTCCACGCCATGCGCAAGGAGGCCTTCCACGCTTCCGTGCTGACGATCGAAGTCGACGGCGCCAAGGAAACCGCCGTGGTGCGTGACACCCAGTGGCACGCCTACAAGCAGCAGATCCTGCACGTGGATTTCCAGCGCGTGGATGCCACCCACAAGATGCACACCAAGGTGCCGCTGCACTTCATCAACGCCGACATCGCCCCGGGCGTCAAGCTCGAAGGCGGCATCGTGTCGCACGTGATGAACGAAGTGGACGTCGAGTGCCTGCCGGGCAACCTGCCGGCGTTCATCGAAGTCGACCTGAAGGATCTCGCCTCGGGCGCTTCGATCCATGTGTCGGGCCTGAAGCTGCCGGAAGGCGTGAAGGCTGTCACCCACGGTGACCCGGTTGTTGCGACCATCATGAAGACCAAGGGCGGTAGCGAAGCGGCCGAAGGCGAAGCCCAGGCCTGAGCCTGAGCGAGCCTGCCCCGCAGTCGAGGCCGGAGACTGGAGACGCATGACGCAAGTCGCGCCGAAACTGGTGGTCGGCCTCGGCAATCCGGGGCCCGAGTACGTCGAAACCCGGCATAACGCCGGGTTTTGGTTTTGTGAGCTGCTGGCACGCGAACTGGGCGTGTCGCTGTCGCACGAGTCGCGCTTTCACGGCATCGTGGGTAATGCCCGCGCCGCTGGCACCTGGATCCTGCTGCCACAGACCTACATGAACCGGTCTGGTCAGGCTGTGGGTGCACTGGCGCGTTTCTACCGCATCCTGCCGAATGAGATTCTTGTCGTGCACGATGAGCTCGACATCCTTCCGGGGCAGCTGAAGCTCAAGTGTGGGGGTGGGAATGGCGGCCACAACGGATTGAAGGACATTCAGGCGCATCTCGGTACGCCGGACTTCTGGCGGCTGCGCATCGGTATCGGCCACCCAGGTGACCGCAATCAGGTTGCGAACTTCGTGCTGCATCGTCCTCCGCGTGATGAGCAGACGCTGATTGACGAGTCGATCGGCCGCGCGCTCGACGCCTGGCCGAAGATGCATGCCGGTGAGTGGGAGCGCGCAATTGCGGCGGTCAACACCAAGCCGAAGCCCGCCAAACCGAAAACTGCCTAGCCGCTGATTCCTCGGACGCACATCCGTTGTCGATGTGTTTCCGCGAAATCTGCGTCCGATCCGCGGGACTGCGCGGTTCGCTTTTTGATTTTTCGAGAGTCATCGCCATGAGTCTTAAGTGCGGCATCGTTGGTCTGCCCAACGTCGGCAAGTCCACCCTCTTCAATGCGTTGACCAAGGCGGGCATCGCGGCCGAGAACTACCCCTTCTGCACGATCGAGCCGAACGTTGGCATCGTCGAGGTGCCGGACCCGCGCCTCGCGCAGCTCTCCGCAATCGTCAAACCGCAGAAGATTCAGCCGGCGATCGTCGAGTTCGTCGATATCGCGGGCCTGGTGGCCGGCGCCTCGAAGGGCGAGGGGCTCGGCAACCAGTTCCTCGCGAACATCCGCGAAACCGACGCGATCGTGAACGTCGTGCGGTGTTTCGACGACGAGAACGTGGTGCACGTGAATGGCCGTGTCGACCCGATCGCCGACATCGAGACCATCGTCACCGAGCTGGCGCTGGCCGACCTTGCCGTCGTCGAGCGCACGCTCAAGCGCGATACGAACAAGGCCAAGGCGGGCGACAAGGATGCCCGCAAGCTGGTCGCGGTACTTGAACAGGTGCTGCCGCACCTGAACGAAGGCAAGCCGGTTCGCACGCTTGAGCTGTCCGACGACGACAAGCTGTTGCTCAAGCCGCTGTGCCTGATGACGATCAAGCCCGCGATGTATGTGGGCAACGTGCTGGAAGATGGCGCCGAGAACAATCCCTACCTCGACCGCCTGCGCGAGCATGCGGCCAAAGAGGGCGCACCAGTCGTCGCGCTGTGCGCGAAGATCGAGCAGGAACTGGCCGAGCTGGAAGACGAGGACAAGATGGCCTTCCTCGCTGACCTGGGCTACGAAGAACCGGGCCTGAACCGGCTGATCCGTGCGGGCTACGATCTGCTCGGTCTGCAGACCTACTTCACCGCAGGTGTGAAGGAAGTGCGCGCCTGGACGATCCACAAGGGCGACACCGCACCGCAGGCCGCCGGCGTGATCCACACCGATTTCGAGCGCGGTTTCATCCGTGCGCAGACGATCGCCTTCGAAGACTTCATTGCCTATAAGGGCGAGGCGGGCGCGAAGGAAGCCGGCAAGATGCGCTCGGAAGGCAAGGAATACATCGTCAAGGACGGCGACGTGCTGAACTTCCTGTTCAACGTCTAAGCCGCAGCGTCGCGCGCCGTCCGCGAAGCAAAACAAAAGCCCCGCACGGCTAAAAGCCTGCGGGGCTTTTCGTTTGGGTCGGGTATGTCGCGGTGGCGAGCGTCGGGCCTTGCGTTGCGCGCGTGCCGCGGCCGAATCAGTCCTCCTCGTCCTCGAGTGCCGCTTCGAGTTCGTCAAAGCGATCTTCCAGCCACTCCTCCGCGGCAGCGGAGGCGAGCCAGTTACTCAGCGCGTTCTGATCTGCCTGCGACCAGCTACAGCGCGCCGTCCCCATGTCTGCGGCAACCAGGCCGGTGGCGTTTGGCACGCCGGGCTCTTTTGCGCCGACGGAGGGGACGAACTCGATCAGATCGATCAGCGGCAGCAAATCCCGCGGGTCTTGTACTTGCGTGCGGAGCTGGTCAAGGATCTCCGGGTCGCGGGCGAGCACCCGTTCGAAGACGCTGTCTGCAGACAGGCCGATGCGTCGGCCACTGGGCAATTGCGGCACTGAAGGCCTCCTGATGCAAAAGCCAAAGGGTATCCCGATTCGGTGGCGTGATGAGCTTCGAGCGCGTGTTCGCAGCGGGCAATGCTTGGCTGCGATGTGTGCGGCCGCCCGAATCGGTGCTTGGTGGCGCTCGAGTGCGTCGGTTCAGTTGAGTTCTTGCGGGTTGGCGAACACGGCGGCGCGCCCCCCCAGCGTTTTTGCGCGGTACATCGCTGCGTCGGCGCGCTGCATCAGCGATTCGCCAGCGCTCGCGTGCATCGGGAACAGCGCGATGCCGATCGATACGCCGAGCAGATAGTCACGCTGATCGGAGGTCACTGGCTCTCGCACCGCTTCGAGCACTTTGGTTGCGACGGCCTCAGCGGCCTGCGGGCCATCGATCTCGGGCAGCAGGATGACGAATTCGTCGCCGCCGACCCGCGCTACGGTGTCGGAATCACGCACCGCGAGCCGCAGGCGATGGGCGATGGTGGCGAGCACCGCATCGCCAACGGCGTGGCCATCCGAATCGTTGATGATCTTGAAATCGTCCAGATCGAGCAGCATTAGCCCGACCAGGCCATCGCGACGCTTGGCCTGCGCAATCGCCTGTTCCAGACGATCTGCGAGGAGCCTACGGTTGGGCAGCCCGGTGAGCGGGTCGTGATAGGCCAGGTGACGGTAACGCTCTGCGTTGCGCATGCGATCGCTGATATCGCTGGCGATGCCGTGGTAGCCGGCGAAGTGGCCGTCTTCGTCGAAGACCGGGTTGCCGCTGGTGGAGAACCACAGCCGGGTGCCGTCGGAGCGTGTGACGTAGAACACCAGATCGCGGAAGGGTTCGTGCGCCGCGAGCTGCTCCTTGTGTCTCGCCCACTGCTCCGGGCTGATCCCCTCGATCTTGGCCACTTCCCAGCGCCGCTTCCCAATGCAGTCCTGCAGCGCAGCGCCGATGCGTTCCATGCCGGCGCCGGAGAGGTGCGTGAAGCGTAGTTCGGCGTCCTGTTCCCAGTACAGGTCCGACGACATCGAAATGAGGCGCCGGAAGCGCTCTTCACTGATGCGCAGCGCGGTCTCGGTCTCCAGTCTTTCGGTGATGTCGGAGCCCATCCAGACGACGCCTGCTTCGGGGTGTGCGGCGCTGACCGGCATGCCAGTCATCTCCGCGCGGAACGCGCTGCCGTCGCGTCGCCGCATCGGTGCCACATAGGTGTAGGGGCGCCCTTCGTGAAAGGCGCGCAGCGCTGCCTCGCCGTGATGCGACCAGTCGTCGGCGTTCAGATGCCATACCCACATCGGGCTGCCGACGACGTCCTTGGCCGGGCAGCGCATCTGCTCCAGAAAGCGCTGGTTGCATTTGACGATGTGTGGCCCGCGCACGAGCACGATCGCTTCAGCAGCGGTATCGAAGATCACCTGTTGCTCACGAGCCAGCGCTTCGCTCTCAAGGCGGCGTTGGAGGGTGCCGACGAGGATGTGGTTGAAGGCGCCGTGCAGGCCGAACAGCAGCAGCAGATAACCGAGCAAACCCCAGCCGGCGAGCGGCAGGGTGGGTGGCGGCTGGATCATCAGCAGGGCGACCGGTGGTGCCAGACTCGGCAGCACGATCGTGAAGAAACTCATGCGGCTAACGGCCTGCGTGCCCGCGCTTGCGAGCGCTACGGTCATGATGATCAGCACAACCGTACCGAGGCTGGCGAGATCTTCGGCGCGCGTGACGAAGAAGATCGTGACCCCCCAGCCCAGCCCGGTCAGCGCGTTGCGTGCGTGGTAGAGCTGCTCCAGCCGCTCTGCCCGTGTCGGGTCGAGATCGGCGGCGCACATGGCGCGATGAAAGCCAAGTTGCGACAGGACCAGAACACCCATGATCGCGGCCCACGCCAAAGCCGTTGTTCCGCTTGCGGTGGTCCATAGCGTTGCGGCCATCATCACTACCGCAAGCGTTCCCGCAACGGCGGCGACACGGCAGCTCTCGCCGAGCAGCGCAACGCGCTCGATCAGCAGGCGCTGTTCGAGGGGCGTGTCGGGCGGGGCGGTGTCGGTGCTCATGCGTGGGGGGGATACAGTCCGGCCCCGAAGTATGCCGTCTGCCGCACCGCCCGGAAATGTCAGCCTTGTACCCGATTGCGCCTGCCATCACACCCATCGGCCGATTTGCGCCCTCGCCGACCGGCCCACTCCACTTCGGCTCGCTCGTCGCAGCCCTCGGGAGCTGGCTTGACGTGCGTGCGCGGGGCGGGCGGTGGCTGCTGCGGATCGAGGATGTCGATACGCCACGCATCGTGCCGGGCGCTGACCGCACCATCATTGCCGACCTGGCGCGTTTCGGGCTCGAGTGGGATGGCGAGCTTGTCTGGCAGAGCCGACGTGGTGACCGCTACCGGGCGGCGCTGGATCGGCTGCGCGACGCGGGGCAGGTTTACCCCTGCGCCTGTTCGCGCAAGGAAATCGCGGATTCTACGACCGTACGCGCTCGCGACGGTGCGCTGCGCTATCCCGGCACCTGTCGTGGCGGCCTGCCGCCGGGCCGCGACGCACGCGCATGGCGGGTGCGCACGACGCCGGGAGATATCTGTTTCGACGACGCGCTGCAAGGGCGCGTGTGCGAGGACATTGAGAGTGAGGTCGGTGACTTCGTGCTGCTGCGTGCCGATGGCGTTTGGGCCTACCAGCTCGCGGTGGTCGTGGACGATGCGGAGCAGGGCGTGAACGAGATCGTGCGCGGTGCAGATCTGCTCGATTCGACGCCGCGGCAACTCTTCCTGCAGCGTTTGCTGGGCTACCCGCAGCCTGACTATCTGCACTTACCGGTGGCGGGTAATCAGGCCGGTGAAAAGCTCTCCAAGCAGACGTTGGCGCAGGCCGTTGCAGCACAGCCGGCGCCACTGGCGCTCAGCGACGCATTCGCCTTTCTCGGCCACCCGTTGCCCGCCGATCTGCACGGCGCGCCGATTCGCGCGCAGCTCGATTGGGGACTCGCCCACTGGTCGCGAGGACAGCTGCCGCGCATGGCCATGGCACCTGCGCCGGCCTGGAGCGCGGTGCAACGCGCCTGATGTGACGCTAAGCGTGGAGCGCCGCTGGCTCGTGCTTCGGCAGTTTGCTCAGCGCGAGGATCGCACGCTCCGGCGGAATGCCCGCGACGGTGGCGTCGGGGCCGCATAGCAACTCGTGCGGCACCTGCCACGGATACCAGTGCTTGGTCTTCTGCGGCAGGTCTTCGAACAACGCGACCATCGGTAGCCCTGAGGCGGCGGCCAGATGCAGCGCTCCGCCATCGGCGCCGACGAAAGCGTGGCAACGCGAGAAGGCGGCGACGAGCTCGCGCAGGCCGTGCGTCGGGCAGGCGACGAAGGGGATCTGCTCAAGCGCTGCCGCAATTCCGGCCGCAAAGGCGTCGTCACCCGGATGGCGCGGGTCGTCCTCCGCCCCCGGAGACCAGAACAACACGATGCCCCAGCCGGCATAGGCCGCAGCGTGTGCGAGCATGACCCAGCGTTCCGCCGGCCAGCGGCGGGTTGCTTCGCGCGCCGACAGATGCAGCGCGAGGCGCGGACGTTTGCCGAGTGCGGCGAAGCGGGCTTCGGCCTGTGCGGCAAGCGCGGCGTCGGCAAACACCTGCAAAGGCCCCGGTGCGGTCTTCACGCCCAGCGGCACCAGCAATTGCGCAACCGCTTCCACCTCGTGGATCAATGGATCAGGTTGCGCTAACGCGATGTCGGGCTGGCGAGCCCGGCTGTCCGGGCTCGCGAAGCCGATCGTGCGCGCGACGCCACACTGCCGCGCCAGACGCAGGCCGTGCTTGTCCCACGACGATTTGCCGAGGATCGCGACGTCGAAACGCTCGCGGCGGATCGTGTGCAGCAGCTTGGCGCGTGCCCATACGGCGCCGAGTGCGCTCTGGCCTGCGTCGCGGTGCTTGAGTTTGGTGTAGGCGTAGACCGCGTCGAGGTCCGGGTTGCCGGCCAGCACCTCGGCGTTGTAGGAATTCACCAGCGCGGCCAGGCGCGCATCGGGGAAGGCACGGCGCAATGCTGCGATCGCCGGCGTCGTGCAGACCAGATCGCCGATGTTGTCGCGGCGTACGACCAGGATGCTGCGCGGGGTCATTTCAGCACACCGCGCGCACGCGCTCTCGTGTCGATCGCCGGGCGCAGACGTGCCAGCGCGGCCAGCGCTTCTTGTGCAGAAACATCCGCAACTTCGAGGCTCGTTGGTTGCAGGATTTCATGCGCTACGCCCCACGGGTGCCAGCGCGTGGCATCGGATTTGCCAAACAGCGCCGCGATCGGCAGACCCAACGACGCACCCAGGTGCATCGCACCGCCATCGCTGCAAAGCATGCCGTCGCACACCGACAGGCCCGCCATCAATTCATCGAGACTGCTACTC
>CAMFLH010000186.1 GCA_945957295.1 uncultured Uliginosibacterium sp. | reverse complement strand
ACTCAACCGCCTGACCGTAATCACGCTGGCGAAACCACGTCACGAGGCGGCGATCAAGGAAATGCATGCACTCGGCTGCAAGGTCTTTGCGATCCCCGACGGCGACGTGGCCGCGTCGGTGATGGCCTGCATGCCGGACAATGAAGTCGACATGCTCTACTGCATCGGCGGTGCGCCCGAGGGCGTAGTGTCCGCGGCAGTCGCCCGCGCGCTGGATGGCGACATGCAGGGTCGCCTGATCCCACGTGATATCGCCAAGGGCGCGACGCCTGAGAACGTGGCGCTCGGCGCTGAAGAGCGGGCGCGCTGCGCGAAGATGGGCATCGCAGTAAATACCGTGCTCACACTCGACGAAATGGCCCGCACCGACAATGTGATCATCGCCGTCACCGGCATCACCAAGGGCGACCTGCTCGAAGGCGTTACCAGCGATGGCACCTTTGCGACGACCGAGACGTTGCTGATTCGTGGCAAGTCGCGCACGATCCGACGCATCCACTCGACGCATTACCTCGCCCGCAAGGACGACGCGATCAAGTCGCTCATCCTTTGATTCGGGCCGGCATATCGGCAATCCACGCCCGGATGCAAGTGCCATCCGGGCGACAGTCACATGGTCGCGTGCTAAACTTAAAAGCTTGATTTCCTGCGACTTTCCCCCCATTTGTCGCCCAAACCTGCAACTGGAGTTCCGATGACTGCCTCGATTTTCGCCGCGGTGGAGATGGCCCCGCGTGACCCGATTCTCGGCCTCAACGAAGCCTTCAACGCTGACACCCGCACCACCAAGGTGAACCTCGGCGTCGGCGTCTACTACGACGACAACGGCAAGATCCCGCTGCTGGGTGCCGTGAAGGCCGCCGAGAAAGCACGCCTCGAAGCCATGCCGGCCCGCGGCTACCAGCCGATCGAAGGCCCCGCTGCCTACAACAACGCCGTTCAGGCGCTGCTGTTCGGCAAGGATTCGGCACTCATCGCCAACGGCCAGGTCATCACCGTCGAAGCCCTCGGCGGCACCGGAGCGCTGAAGATCGGCGCCGACTACCTCAAGCGCCTGAACCCGGACGCCACGGTCTACATTTCTGATCCGAGCTGGGAAAACCACCGCGCGCTGTTCGAGTCCGCCGGTTTCCCGGTCGACACCTACCCGTACTACGACGCAGCCACCGGCGGCGCGAACTTCGCCGCCATGAAGGCCAAGCTGGAAACGCTTGCGGCCGGTTCGGTCATCGTGCTGCACGCCTGCTGCCACAACCCCACCGGCGCCGACATCACCGACGCGCAGTGGGAAGAAGTCGTTGCGGTCTGCCGCGCAAAGGGCCTCGTAGCCTTCCTCGACATGGCCTACCAAGGCTTTGCCGATGGCATCGATGCCGACGCAGTCGCGGTGCGCGCCTTCTCGGCCAGCGGCCTTCAGTTCTTCGTGTCCAGCTCGTTCTCGAAATCCTTCTCGCTGTACGGCGAGCGCGTCGGCGCATTGTCGATCGTCACGGCTTCGAAGGAAGAGTCGGCTCGCGTGCTGTCGCAAGTGAAGCGCGTCGTGCGCACCAACTACTCCAACCCGCCGACACACGGCGGCGCAGTGGTCGCTGCAGTGCTGTCGAACCCGGAACTGCGCCAGCAGTGGGAAGACGAGCTGGCCGGCATGCGTGTGCGCATCCGCGAAATGCGCAAGGGCCTAGCCGAGCGCCTCGCTGCCCGCGGCGTCACCCGTGATCTGTCTTTCGTAACGCGTCAGCGCGGCATGTTCTCCTACACCGGTCTGTCGGCCGCCCAGGTTGAAGTGCTGAAGAACGAGTTCGGCATCTACGCCGTTTCGACCGGCCGCATCTGCGTGGCAGCGCTCAACAGCAAGAACCTTGACTACGTCGCCGACGCCCTAGCGACCGTTATGAAGGGCTGAGCGTCCTCGCTTCACCTAAAAAAAGGCGGCGCCACGGCGCCGCCTTTTTCTTTCAACCCGCACGCAACAAGGCGCGCAAGTTTGCATCTCGCTGCCAGCCTCGCCGCTCGGGCGTCGCCACTGCATAACGCTCCGACTCGTCGGGCGTCTGCGCAGCGTAGGTCTCAACCAAACGTCTGAGCAAACCGTGATCGGGCAGCACGGTACCGAAAAACAGCACCGAATCCTGGCGCTGAATCAGAATCGTCGGAAAATTCTCGACGTCGATATCGCCGATCGCATCAGCGTGATCTTCGATATCCACCCAGACGAAACCCATAACGGGGAACTCTTTCGCCAGCGCGTCGAAACCCGCACGGTAGTCACGGCAGGTACCGCACCATTGCGCGCACAAGCAGGCGACGAAGAATTCTTGGCCGGAATCAACGGGGGCGGGGATCATTCACGACATCGCGATCGGAAACAACGCTCATTATGCCAGTGCCGCGAGCCTTGACTTGCGCTGTTCGTACATGGGATGATTACCGACTTTCCGACTTAGTCGGTCACATTCGCCGACTGCGCGCACAAGGATTCAAAATGAAAGCCGATACCCACCCGAATTACCACGACGTGAAGGTGACCTGCTCCTGCGGCAACAACTTCACGACCCGTTCGACGATGGCCAAGGATGCTTACCACGTTGAAGTGTGCTCTGAGTGCCACCCGTTCTGGACCGGCAAGCAGAAGATCGTCGACACCGCGGGTCGCGTCGAGCGCTTCCGCCAGAAGTACGGCCGCTAAGCCGACTTCGGCATTCCGAAAAAGGCAGCTTCGGCTGCCTTTTTTGTTTGCATTCGCGCATAGGACGCGCGCGACCGGCGATGCAAGGTCCAAACAGCTAGAATTGCACCGATCCGCTCGTTCAGAATAATCAGAAGAACCCGCATGGCCAACGAAACGCGCGCGCCCTCGACGCTGACTCTCCCCTCATGGGCCCTTTGGGCCCTGTTCGCGCTATACGCCCTGCCAGGCCTGATTGACCACGTTCCGTGGCGCGGTGACGACGCTGCGCACTTCGGCGTGATCCACCAGATGCTGCGTACCGGCGACTGGCTCACGCTTGCCGTGGCTGACCGCCCAACCTTCGATACCGGGCCGCTTTACTACTGGCTCGGCGCGCTGTTGAGCCAGCTGCTAGGTTGGGCATTGCCAATTCACAATGCGGCGCGACTGGCCTCGGGCATCTGTGTCGCGATTACCTTGTATTGCATTGCGCGCACCGCACGCCACTTCTATGGCGCACCAGCTGACCGGGCCGCAGTGCTGCTGGGGCTCGGAACGCTCGGCTTGCTTACCCACGCGCACGAGTTTCAGCCGCAGCTCGCGCTGCTCGCCTGCACGGCAGCGGCCTTCCTGGGTTTTGCCGAATTCCTAGTCACGCCGCGTCGCGGCGCAATCATCGCAGGCAGCGCCATCGGTTTGGCGACGCTCGCGGCGGGCCTGCCGGCGCTGCTGATCCTGATGCCGCTCTGGGCACTTCTCCCCGGTTTGTGCAGCGAATGTCGCACGCCCGAACGCAAGCGGGCGCTGGGACTGGGAGCTGGCATCGCGGCGGCGATCGCGCTGATTTGGCCATTACTGCTTGTCGCATTCCGCACCGAGCACCTGCATCTCTGGTGGTCGAACGAAGTTGAATCGATTACGCCCCACGTAACGCACCTGACGAACGCCCGTCAGCTACTTGAACTGCTTGGTTGGTTCATGTGGCCGCTGTGGCCGATCGCAGCCTGGACGGCCTGGCATGAGCGTAAGCGGCTGAAGGAGACGAGGATTCTGCTGCCGCTGGCGTCCCTGCTTCTCGCGCTTCTGCTCGTGGCAACGACCGGCCCGCTGCGCCCGGCCCACGCACTGCCGCTGATCCCACCGCTGGTACTACTCGCGTCCGACGGCGCGCTGAAGCTGCGTCGTGGCGCCGCCAGCGCGTTTGACTGGTTCGGCCGCATGACCTTCCTGGCCTTTGGCGTGTTCGTCTGGCTGGCGTGGTACTCGATGCAGTTCGGCTGGCCCGCGCCGCTGGCCCGCAACGTGGCGCGACTGGTTCCGGATTATGTGCCGACGCTGTCCGTCGCCGCGGTCATCGTGGGCGTCGTGCTGTCGTTAGGCTGGCTCGCCCTGGTAGCCCGGCCGCCGCGCTCAATGCTGCGCGGTCCTTTGTCGTGGGCAGTCGGCACCAGCTTCCTATGGGCGTTGGCAATCGCGCTGTTCCTACCCTTCGTCAATCACGACAAGAGCTACGAATCCGTCGCAAGCGATCTCGCATCACGGATCGCCGAGACCTCGCACGCCTGCGTTGCGGAGAGTGGAATGGGCGAATCGCAGCGTGCTGCCATGCTTTACTTTGCCAACCTGCGATTCGAGGCCGCCGATCGCGGTGTGACGCGCTGCGAACTCTTGGTGGTTTATCGCAGCGGACGGTCGCAAGCATTACAGCCTGGCGCCGCTTGGGTGCCAGTTTGGGACCTTTCACGCGGCAGACGCCGGACGGGCGAGCAAATCACCCTTTACCGGCGCCTCTGAGCCGCTTGGCGCCTCAGGCAAGGCGCATGAAGGTATCGCGGTAGTAGCGCAACTCCTCGATCGACTCGCGAATGTCGGCGAGCGCGGTATGCGCGCCCTGCTTCTTCAAGCCAGCGAACACCGGGGGATTCCAGCGGCGCGCCAGCTCCTTGAGGGTGCTGACATCCAGGTTGCGGTAGTGGAACCAAGCCTCCAGCGAAGGCAGGTGACGCGCCATGAAGCGGCGATCCTGACATATCGAGTTGCCACACATCGGGCTCGTGCGGCGCGGCACATACTGATCCAGAAACTCAATCATGCGCTGTGCGACCGCAGCCTCGTCGGTCGTAGATGCGCGTACGCGATCAATCAGCCCGCTCTTGCCGTGGGTGTTCTTGTTCCAGTCATCCATCGCATCCAGCACCGAATCGGGTTGATGCACAACCAGAACCGGGCCCTCGGCCACCACTTCCAGCGCAGCATCCGTCACGATCACTGCGATTTCCAGCACGCGGTCGCGGTCGGGCTCCAGCCCGGTCATCTCCATATCCACCCAGACAAGGCGGTTGGGATCCTGTGCCATAATCGGAAACTCCAGATTCAAAGCCCCATTCTCGCATACGCGTTGCCACCCCTCGCTCTGGGTTCAACGCCCCGCCCATGACTGCAGCCACCTTTTCCCTTGTATTCCTCTTCGTCGTCGCCCTGACCCTCGGCCTGCGCCTGTGGCTATCGTGGCGACAAGCGCGTTCGGTTGCCGCGCACCGCGCGGCCGTACCATCGCCATTCACTGACCGCATCCCGCTCGATGCGCACCAGAAGGCAGCCGACTACACGCGCGCGCGCCTGGCAGTCGGAGCGGTTGAGTTGCTCGTCGAAACCGCACTGTTGTTGGTGCTGACGCTGGGCGGCGGCCTGCAGTGGCTCTTCGACCGCGCTGCGCAGCTGTTTGAGGCGGGCGGTCTTTGGCACGGCGTGGCGTTTCTCTCGCTGATCGCCATCGTATCGTTCGCCGTCGGCCTGCCTTTCTCGATCTGGCGCACATTCGTCACCGAAGCGCGTTTAGGCTTCAACAAAACCACTCCAGCAACCTTCATTGGCGACCTCGCCAAAGGCGTACTTGTCGGCGCGGCCTTGGGCCTGCCGGTCATCGCACTCGTCCTCTGGATGATGCAGGCGACTGGAGAACGCTGGTGGGTTTGGGTGTGGGCCTTCTGGCTCAGTTTCAACCTGTTGATCATGGTGCTCTACCCGATCCTGATCGCGCCGCTGTTCAACAAGTTCGTCCCGCTCGAAGACGGCCCGCTCAAGGAGCGTATCGAAGCACTGCTGCAGCGCTGCGGCTTCAAGACCTCCGGCCTATTTGTCATGGACGGGTCGAAGCGCTCCGCGCATGGCAACGCCTATTTCACAGGCTTGGGCGCGGCCAAACGCATCGTCTTCTTTGACACGTTGGTGGAGCGCCTTACCCCACAGGAGGTCGAAGCGGTGCTCGCACACGAACTCGGCCATTTCAAGCTGCGGCATCTCTGGCAACGCGTAGCGGTGATGGCGGCGATGAGCCTCGCGATCCTCGCACTACTCGGCTGGCTGATGGGCGAAGACTGGTTCTTTGCCGGCTTGGGCATGCAGGCTCACGGCGAAGCTGCGGCGCTGGCGCTGGTGCTCTTCGCTTTGCCGGTCTTCACCTTTCCACTCACGCCACTAACGAGTCTCTGGTCACGCCGTCACGAGTTTCAGGCCGACGCGTACGCCGCACATCATGCGCAAGCCGAGGATCTGGTCTCCGCGCTCGTCAAACTCTACCGAGACAACGCCGGCACGCTGACGCCAGACCCGCTTTACTCCGCGTTCTACGATTCCCACCCGCCCGCGCCGATACGCGTGGCGCAGCTGCGCAACGCATGAAGTCCGGCATCGACGGAACGATTGTTGCAGCCTTCGGCCGGCAATACGAGGTCGAACTTGCCGACGGCGCACGGCTCCTGTGCTTCACCCGGGCCAAGAAGAGCAGCTACGCCTGCGGGGACCGCGTGCAGGTCAGCGCCACAGCCAGCGATCAGGGCGTCATCGAACGCCTGGAAGAGCGCAGCAGCCTGCTCTACCGGGAAGACGCCTTCAAGCTGAAACTGATCGCAGCCAACGTGACACAAGTTGCGATTGTCGTTGCAACCGAACCGAGTTTCAGCCCAGAACTGATCACGCGATGTCTTTGCGCGGCAGAGGATCAGGAAGTCAAAACCCTGATCATCCTGAACAAGGCCGATCTGACCGATGGACTGGCCAGCGGACGTACGCTGCTCGCGCCTTTCGCCGAACTGGGTTACGAGGTGATCGAGACCTGCGCAAAAGACACGGTCGAGGTCCTGCGCGCGCGTCTGGCGGGTGAAACCAGCCTGCTTGTTGGCCAATCGGGCATGGGCAAGTCCACGCTGACCAACGCGCTGATTCCCGAAGCCGATGCAACAACCGCAGCAATATCGACCGCGCTTGACTCCGGCCGCCACACCACGACGTTCTCGCGGCTCTACCGCCTGCCGGGCGGAGGCCAGTTGATCGACAGCCCCGGGTTGCAGATGTTCGGCCTTGCGCAGCTCAATCAGAACTCGCTTGCATGGTCTTTTCGCGAGTTTCGGCCTTATCTTGGGCAATGCCGGTTTCGCGATTGCCGGCACGAGGCCGAACCCGGCTGCGCGTTGCAGGCTGCGCTGACGACCGGCGCAATTTCAACGCTCCGCTTTGCACAATACCAATTGCTGCGCGACGAGCTCGCTCGCGCGCACCAGGCACGCGTGGGGCACTGAACAATTGGTCTGTTCCTAGGTCTCTAGGCAAGAGCCGCGGGCGCGATGCCCGCCACTCGGCCAGCATTGAAGTTCGGCAGAGCAATCGCCGAAATAACGTTGACCGCAACGCCTGTTGCGCCGAATCAACGCAACAACGCCCATAACAGTCGCAGCCACAGTGACGCAAAGACCCGCTGCTAGAATTGCGGGCCTCAGGAGGTATGCATGCCATTCGGACTTCACTCGCTCATCCTCACCCAATCCGACCTTGCCGGCTCGCTTTTGCCATGTGAGTTCACGCTGTATGCGCCCTCAGCAAAAGAGGTATTCCTCTTTGGAGACATGACGCACTGGCAGGATGGCAAGGTTCCGATGACTCGCGGCGAAGACGGCGTATGGCACCTGAAGCTGCAGCTACGGCGCGGCCAGTGGCACTACAAGTTTGATGTTGATACCCGACGCATTCCAGATCCGCTCAACCCGCTTGTGGCCGAAGACGGCATGGGCATGGGGGAGTGCCATTCCTACCTGTTTTTGGGGGAAGGCGACTGGCTCGACAAGCCAAAGGTGCCACGTGGCGAGCTGCTTGACCTGAATATTCCGTGCTCAAAACTCGGCGGCACCCTGCCAGGTCAGCTCTATCTCCCACCCGGAACGCGAGAGAAAGACAGACTGCCTCTTCTGGTGCTGATGCACGGCCATCAGATGCGCGCCAATCAATGGGCCACAAACGGTCGCATAAAGCAATACATGGACAACCTGCTCGCACAAGGTCTGCTGCGCCCCTTCGCGGTGTACCTGCCTGGCGGGCACGCTGGCCATGCAATGCCCAAGTATGCCGAAGCGGTCGTCCAGACAGCTCTGCCTTGGCTTGCCAAGCAACAACCCGTCACCAATGACCCCGCGCAGCGCGCGATCGGCGGCATGTCAATCAGCGAACATGGGCCGCTTGCCATCGCGCTCGCGCATCCGAAGGCGTTCAGCCTGGTCGTGCCCATGAACGAAACGTTCAGCGACGCCGTCATTGCAGGCCAGCTCGACAAGCAGCCCTTCCGTCTGCATCTCTTCTGCACCACCGAAGGCTGCGCCCCGCCGCAGTACCGGCAATTGATGGAACGCTCCAGGTCGCTCGGCATCACCGTGCCGTTCATGCGGCTAGATGGCGTACCCACGTGGCGCAACTGGAATGAAATGACGCCGGAGTTCCTCGCGACGGTATCCGATCACTTCCATCGCCAACAGCAAAAAAAACTGAGCTAATCGATCACAACCCCGCTCCCGCGGCGGCTTTAGCTAGTTTGAGCAAGCGCAAAACTGCACGTTGCGCGGCCCTGCGAACGGCCGAAACGTAGACGGCGACGCGCGCGACGGCTGATTCAAACGAAGTCCGGCCATCGGAATGCTGCAGCTCACTAGTTCAGTAGCGGAGCTGAACGACGCCACCAAAACCCAATAAAAAAACCGCCCAGTTTGACTGGGCGGTTCTTGTTTACTCGCGCGCGGAGTGCGCGCGGCGAGTGATTACGGACGGAAGGTGCCGTTATCAACCGTCGCAGCAGCGGACGGGATCACGTAGGCGTAGTTGCCACCGCCCTCCCAAGTCACAGTCGATCCGTTGATCTTCTGGAACTTGTAGTTGATCGCCGTGCCCGCCGTCGGGAACGTGATCGCGCAACTCCAGACCGGGTAAGCATCTGCCGAGCATTTACGGAACGTATCCGCACCATTCGTGCTCCAGTTACCGATTTCCGGCTGATCACCGACGATGTAGACGCTCTCACCGAACACGGTAGTAGCGCTCACCTTGAACGTTACCGTCACAGGACCCGTGGGCGCAGCCGGCGCGTCCGTACTCGTCACGAACACAACCGCCGTGCGTGCCGGAATCGAGAACTTGCCAGTCGCGTTGTCATACGTCGCCGTCTTGGCGCGGGCATCCGAACCGGAAGCCTGAACCGGGTGCAGCGAGTACGACATGCCCTTCTGTGCATCGATCGTCAGGTCATGAGCAACCTTGTCGACGTTGATGAAGTACATCACCTGCTTGAAGCCGGCGTTCTCCGAACACACCGTACCGTTCAAGTGACCGGCGATAACCGTCGGTTCCTGTGCAGTGCCGGTGTTGTAGAACTTCAGACACTTCTTAACGTCATCGGCGGTGCGCAGACGGAACAGCTGCGAGCTCTTACGGATCGCCAACAGGTCGCGGAACATGTCGCGCGCCGCGGTGATCTGCGTCGTACCCGGCGTGTAGTTGCCGACCACGGCTGCGGCCAGGAAGGTCTTCGCCAAGTTCTGATCACCGCTCACCGGAAGGCCAACACCAAAGTTGTTGCTGGTGTAGCTCCAGTCAAGACGATTGAACCAGTCGCCCGAGTTGTAGC
>CAMFLH010000185.1 GCA_945957295.1 uncultured Uliginosibacterium sp. | reverse complement strand
TGTCGCGCCGTTGCTTTCGCTTCGTCAGCAGCAGAGAGGTGAGACTATAGCGACCCGAAGAAACAACGTCAACTGCTCCGGCAAATAATTCGCTGAGCGGGGCAAGTCGTATAGCCGCTGTTGGGCGTCGCGGTTTTAATAGGTCGGCGCTGCTACGTAATTCTCAAAGCGCGTGCTTTCGCCTCGGAAGGTCAGACGCACGGTCCCAGTCGGGCCATTACGGTGCTTGCCGACAATCAGTTCTGCGGTGCCTTTGTCTGGCGAGTCTGGGTTATAGATCTCGTCCCGATAGATGAACATGATGATGTCGGCGTCCTGCTCGATTGCACCCGACTCACGAAGATCGGATGCGACCGGGCGTTTGTTCGGACGCTGTTCGAGGCTTCGGTTCAACTGCGACAACGCGAAGATCGGTACGTTGAGCTCTTTGGCCAGGGATTTGATCGAGCGCGAGATATCCGACAGCTCCTGCGCGCGGTTGTCCGTTTCCTTCAGCGAAGTCATTAGCTGAAGGTAGTCGATGACAATCAAGCCGAGCTTTCCACACTGGCGATGTAGGCGGCGGCAGCGCGCGCGAAGGTCGGTCGGGTTCAGGCCCGGGGTTTCGTCGATAAAAATCGGCGCTTCATGGAGCAAGCCCAATGCCATCGTGAGGTTTTGCCAGTCATCGTCCGTAAGCTTGCCGCTGCGCAGCCGCGTCTGGTCCAGCCGACCGACCGAAGCAATGAAACGCATCGCCAACTGGGTCGCCGGCATTTCCATCGAGAAAATCGCGACAGGAAGCTTGGAGTGAATGGCGACGTTTTCCGCCACGTTCAAAGCGAAAGTGGTCTTTCCCATGCCCGGACGACCTGCGATAACAATCATGTCGCTGCCGTGTAAGCCGGACATCTTGTCATCAAGATCGACGAGGCCGTATGGAATCCCGGTAACTTCATCCGGGTCGTCTCGATCGTAAAGCTCTTGAATGCGGTCTACGACCTGCCCAAGCACCGGCTGGATTGGCACGAAGCCCGATGCATGGCGGGCCCCGGACTCCGCAATCTCGAAGATCTTCGCTTCCGCCTGATCCAGCAGATCCTTTGCGTCTCGCCCCGCGGGAGCAAGCGCGTTGGCCGCGATGTCATCGCCAATCGTTACCAAGCGGCGCAGGATGCAACGCTCGCGGATGATTTCAGCGTAGCGCCGGATATTTGCGGCCGACGGCGTGTTGTTCGCGATTTCCGCGAGATAGGCGAGGCCGCCGATCTGCGCCGCCTCGGCTGACTTGTCGAGTGACTCAAACACTGTCACCACATCGGCTGGCTTACCCTGCTCAACCAAGCTTGCAATGTGTCGAAAGATCCGGCGGTGGTCGTCTCGATAGAAATCGCTCTCGTTGACGAGATCGGCGATGCGGTCCCACGCCTCGTTGTCGAGCAGCAAACCACCAATCAGAGACTGCTCCGCCTCGATTGAATGAGGCGGCAGCTTGAGTTTCGCAAGCAGCGGATCGGGTGCGTCGGCGGATGTACTGAACTGGGACATGAATTACCTCGTATCGATCGTCGATTTTAGCCAAGCGCCAGCCACAACGCGGACACCACAAAAAACAAAAGGCCCGCGAACGGGCCCTTTGTTTGGCAACAAAAGCGCTTACTGCTGCTGTTGCTGCGCTTCCGCCTCAACTGCCTTCAGGCTCAGGCGGATCTTGCCCTTGTCATCAGTTTCGATGACCTTGACGCGGATGACCTGACCTTCCTTGAGGTAGTCCGACACGTTTTCGACGCGCTTGTTGGCGATCTGCGAAACGTGCAGCAGGCCATCACGACCCGGCATGATGTTGACGATCGCACCGAACTCAAGAATCTTGAGCACCGGGCCTTCATAGATCTTGCCGATTTCGACGTCCGCAGCGATCGCCTCGATGCGGCTCTTCGCGAGTTCAGCCTTGGCGCCATCCACCGACGCGATCGTCACGGTGCCGTCGTCCTGAATGTCGATCACAGTGCCGGTCTCTTCGGTCAGCGCACGGATCACAGCGCCGCCCTTACCGATCACGTCGCGGATCTTCTCCGGGTTGATCTTGATGGTCAGCAGGCGGGGGGCGAACTCGGACAGTTCGGTACGATGCCCACCCATTGCCTGCTTCATCAACTCAAGAATGTGCAGACGGCCTTCGCGCGCCTGCTCCAGCGCCTTCTTCATGATGGCCGGATTGATCGAGTCAATCTTGAGGTCCATCTGAAGCGCGGTGACACCGTTCTCCGTACCCGCAACCTTGAAGTCCATGTCGCCGAGGTGGTCTTCATCACCCAGGATGTCGGTCAGGACCGCAAAACGGTTGCCGTCCTTGATCAGGCCCATGGCGATGCCAGCAACGTGGTTCTTCAGCGGAACACCTGCATCCATCATTGCCAGCGAGCCACCGCAGACCGACGCCATCGACGACGAACCGTTCGATTCGGTGATCTCGGAGACCACGCGCATCGTGTAGCTGAATTCGTTATCCGGCGGCAGCGCTGCAACCAGCGCACGCTTGGCAAGGCGGCCATGGCCGATCTCACGACGCTTCGGCGCGCCGACGCGTCCGGTTTCGCCCGTCGCAAACGGCGGGAAGTTGTAATGGAGCATGAAGCGCTCCTTGTACTCGCCCGCAATGGCGTCAATGATCTGCTCGTCGCGGCCGGTACCCAGCGTCGCAACAACCAGGGCCTGGGTTTCGCCACGGGTGAACAGGGCCGAACCGTGGGTGCGCGGCAATACGCCGGTGCGAATCGTGATCGGACGCACGGTGCGGGTATCGCGACCGTCGATGCGCGGCTCGCCATTCAGGATGCGGTTTCGGACGATGCGTGATTCCAGACCGAACAGCAGGTCCTTGATCTGAGCGTCGGTCGGAGCACCTTCCTCACCGGTCGCCAGCGCAGCGATCGTCGCAGCAGTGACTTCCTTGATGCGATCGCTGCGCTGCTGCTTGACGGTCAGGCCAAAGGCTTCGTTAAGGCCCGCAAGCGCCAATTCTTCAACCTTTGCGGCCAACGCTTCGTTCGTCGCCGGCGGCTGCCAATCCCATTCGGGCTTGCCGGCTTCGTCAGCGAGCTCGTTGATGGCGTTGATAGCGGCCTGCATCTGTTGATGACCAAACACGACAGCGCCGAGCATCACATCTTCCGGCAGCTCATTCGCTTCCGACTCGACCATCATGACGCCCACTTCGGTACCGGCCACCACCAGGTTCATCTGACTGGTCTTCAGCTCGGTAACCGTCGGGTTCAGGATGTATTCACCGTTCGAGTAGCCGACACGGCAAGCGCCGATCGGGCCCTGGAACGGCACGCCGGACAGCGCGAGTGCGGCGGAAGCGCCGATCATCGCCGGGATGTCGGCATCCACTTCCGGGTTCTGCGACAGCACGGTCACGACAACCTGGATTTCGTTGTAGAAGCCATCCGGGAACAGCGGGCGGATCGGGCGATCGATGAGGCGCGAAGTCAGCGTCTCTTTCTCGGTCGGGCGGCCTTCGCGCTTGAAGAAGCCACCGGGGATACGGCCTGCGGCGTAAAACTTCTCCATGTAGTCGACCGTCAGCGGGAAGAAATCCTGGCCCGGCTTCGGGTTCTTGGCGGCGACGACGGTCGCCAACACAACGGTATCTTCAACGGAGACGATGACGGCGCCGTGCGCTTGACGGGCGATCTCGCCGGTCTCCATGGTGACCGTCTGGGAACCGTACGTGAAGGTCTTCTTGGTCGGAGTAGGCAGCAAGGGAAATCCTTTCAGTCTGCCCGTCGCGGGCCGACGCCTGCGGCAACTGCCGCGCGCCTGCGCAACGGAGCTTCAAATGGAAAATGCCGGCGCAGCCCGTAGGGCTCGCCGGCATTGCAATATCAGCCGAACCGCGGGAATTGCGTCGTGATCACGGCTGACAGCCGTCGATTACTTACGCAGGCCGAGGCGTTCGATGACGCTGCGATAGCGGTCCACTTCCTTGCGCTTCAGGTAGTCCAGCAGCTTGCGGCGCTGGCTCACCAGCGCGAGGAGGCCGCGACGGGAGTGGTGATCCTTGGTGTGCTCTTTGAAATGACCGGTCAGGTCATTGATGCGGGCGGTCAGCAGTGCAATCTGCACTTCCGGCGAACCGGTGTCGCCCTTGGCGCGCTGGAAGTCAGCAACGATCTGCGCCTTTTGTTCGGTAGCAATAGCCATCTCTTCTAATCCAGTTGTCTTTGTCTTCAGTCGAGCCGCGCATTATAGCGGCGAATTTTCTGTTGCATCAAGCACCTGCGACGCTCGCAATGAGCCTGCGAGGTGCCAGCCGACCATCGGGGTCAACCCGGCCAAGACCGAGAAAACGCCCGTCGGCAAATACACGGCATTCCACCGCGCCTGGCGGCAGCGGGACAGCGACAGACTGACCGTGCAGAAAACTGCCCGCCGCATCCGGAGCAAGCGGAACGGCAGGCAAATGTGAGGCAAGCAGATCGGCCGGACGCAATGCGTCGGCGCGGGCCTGCTCGCCGGACTCCAATGTTTCGAGGGTGACCGCCCCGTCAATCACGAACGGGCCGATTCCTGTGCGGCGCAAGCCGACGAGGTGCGCACCGCAACCAAGCGCTTCGCCGATATCTTCCGCAAGCGTGCGGATGTAGGTGCCCTTGCTGCAGCAGACCTCAAGATCAAATTCGTCGCCAACGAGCGGACCGCACGCGATGCGGAGGATCGTGATTCGCCGCGGCTCGCGCTCCAGCGTGATGCCCTCGCGCGCGTACTCGTACAAGGCCTTGCCATCACGCTTGAGCGCCGAATACATCGGCGGCACCTGATCAATTTCGCCCAGGAAGCGGGCTGCTGCCGCAGCGATCTGCGCGTCGTCAACCCGCACCGGTCGGATGCTCGTCACTTCGCCCTCGGCGTCGCCCGTCGTCGTGCGTACGCCAAGCTTCACGCGAGCAAGGTAAGTCTTGTCCGCATCCAGCAGCATCTGGCTGAACTTGGTGGCTTCGCCCAAACATAGGGGCAACAAACCGCTCGCCATCGGGTCGAGCGTGCCGGTGTGCCCGCCCTTGGCCGCCCAATACAAGCGGCGAACCGCCTGCAGCGCGCCATTGGATGACATGCCCGAGGGTTTATCAAACAACACGACCCCATCGACCTTCAGTCGAGGTTTTCTTGCCGGCCGCTGTTCGCTCATGCGTCCGGCTTCTCCGCATCCGGCGCCACCTCGGACGCTTCGGTCTCGTCGCCATGCGCGGCGTCGCTGCGCACAGCCTCGTCAATCAGGGCCGACAGCTGGGCGCCACGCTCGATCGAGCGGTCATAGACCCAATGCAGATCCGGGATCGTGTGAATACGGATCCGCCGCCCGAGTTCACGACGCAGAAAACCGCTCGCGCGGCGCAAGCCTTGCGCCAACTCAGGTACCGCGCGCTCGCCCTCAAGCGTCGTGAAGAACACTTTGGCGTGCGAGTAATCCGGACTGACTTCCACCGACGTCAGCGTGACAAAGCCAACGCGCGGATCCTTCACTTCCATGCGGATCAACTCCGCCAATTCACGGCGAATCTGCTCGGCGACTCGGTCGCCGCGCGAAAATGTCTTGGCCATACGGCTACTCCTGCCCCCTTGCAAGGGGCTTCAAACAAAACGGGCCCCGTCGCGGGGCCCGTTGGCGCTTCACCGCGACGCGGATCAGAGCGTCCGGGCGATTTCCTGGATTTCGTACACTTCCAGATGATCGCCTTCCATGATGTCGTTGAAGTTCTTGATCTGCAGGCCGCATTCGAAGCCGAACTTCACTTCCTTCACGTCGTCCTTGAAGCGCTTCAGCGACTCCAGCTCGCCGTCGTGCACCACCACGTTGTTGCGCAGCACACGAACGCGTGCGTGGCGCTTGACGTTGCCATCCAGCACGTAACAACCCGCCACCGCACCAACCTTCGAAATGCGGAAGACCTGACGGATCTCCACGGTACCGATAATCTGCTCGCGGCGCTCCGGCGCCAGCATGCCCGACAGCGCAGCCTTAACATCATCCACTGCGTCGTAGATGATGTTGTAGTAGCGGATATCGACATCGAAAGCTTCGGCTGTCTTACGCGCACCTGCGTCGGCACGGGTATTGAACCCGATAACCACCGCCTTCGAAGCTTGCGCAAGGTTGATGTCGCTCTCGGTGATACCGCCGACGGCCGCGTGGATGACCTGCACCCGCACTTCGTCGGTAGACAGCTTCGTGAGGGCGTGAACCAGCGCTTCCTGCGAACCCTGAACATCGGCCTTGATGATGAGGGGCAGCGATTTGACTTCGCCTTCCTTCATCTGCTCGAACATGTTCTCCAGCTTCGCTGCCTGCTGCTTCGCGAGCTTCACGTCGCGGAACTTGCCCTGACGGAACAGCGCGATTTCGCGTGCCTTGCGTTCGTCGGCCAGCGACATCGCATCATCACCGGCAGCCGGCACGTCCGACAAACCGAGAATCTCGACCGGAATCGACGGGCCAGCCTCGTTGATCGGCTTGCCGTTCTCATCCAGCATCGCCCGGATCTTGCCGAAAGTAGCACCGGCCAGCACCACGTCGCCACGCTTGAGCGTGCCGCTCTGCACCAGCATCGTCGCCACCGGGCCGCGGCCCTTGTCGAGACGCGCTTCGATGATGAGACCCTTCGCAGGCGCCTTCTCGGCGGCCGTCAGCTCAAGCACCTCGGCCTGCAGCAGCAGGTTTTCAAGCAGATCGTCGATGCCCATGCCGGTCTTCGCCGAAACCGGGATGAAGGGGGAGTCGCCACCGTACTCTTCCGGCACGACGCCCTCGGCAACCAACTCCTGCTTGACGCGATCCGGATGCGCATCCGGCTTATCCATCTTGTTGATCGCCACGACGATCGGCACGCCGGCCGCCTTCGCGTGGTGAATCGCTTCCTTCGTCTGCGGCATCACGCCATCGTCCGCCGCCACCACCAGGATGACGATGTCGGTCGCCTTCGCGCCCCGCGCACGCATGGCGGTGAACGCTTCGTGGCCCGGGGTGTCGAGGAAGGTGACCATGCCGCGGTCCGTCTCGACGTGGTACGCACCAATATGCTGCGTAATGCCGCCGGCTTCGCCCGACGCGACCTTCGCGCGACGGATGTAGTCGAGCAGCGAGGTCTTGCCATGGTCGACGTGGCCCATCACGGTCACGACCGGCGCACGCGGCAGCTGCTCGGCATCCTTGCTCTGCGAATCGTCGAGCAGCGCTTCCGGATCGTCGAGCTTGGCTGCGATCGCCTGGTGCCCCATTTCCTCGACGAGAATCATCGCCGTTTCCTGGTCCAGCACCTGGTTGATCGTGACCATCTGGCCCAGCTTCATCATCTGCTTGATGAGCTCGGTCGCCTTGATCGCCATCTTGTGAGCCAGATCGGCTAGCGAGATGGTTTCAGGCACATGCACTTCACGCACGATCGGCTCGGTCGGCGCCTGGAAGTTGGTGTCCTGTTGACGGTTGTCCTTGCCGTGACGGCCACCGCCACGCGCACCGCGCCACCCGGCAGCACCACCGCCGGTGTCGCCGCGCGTCTTGATCTGACGGCGCTTGGAATCGTCCTCGCGCTCGCCCTTCTTGGCAGGCCCCTTCTTCTCTTCCTTGGCGCCCTCAGCCTTGACCGGTTTGTGCAGCGTACCCGACTTACCCGCCGGCGCAGCAGCAGCGGCCGCTGGCGCGGCCGGTTGACGCGCTTTTTCGGCGGCTTCGATGGCGCGCTGACGCGCTGCCTCTTCGTCTGCCTTCTTGCGTGCCTCGCGAGCTTGCTTCAGCCGCAACTCTTCCGCCTGAATGCGGGCGAGTTCCGAAGCGCGGCGCGCCTCGCGTTCCCGCGACGCACGCTCTTCCGGCGACAGCATGTCAAGAATGGAGCGAGGAGCCGCAGGAGCGGCTTCTGGCGTCGCTTCGACCACTGGAGCCGCTTCAACAGGGGCCTCGACCACCGAAACTGCAACCGGCTCGGGCTCCGGCTCGGGCTCCGGCATCGGCTCGGGTTCTGGCGCAGGCTCCGGTTCGGGTTCCGGTGCAGCTTCGACCACCGGTTCAGGCTCGGGCATCGGTTCGGCCACCGGCTCCACAACCACCGACGCAACCTCTGCAACCGCCTCGGGAATATGCGAAAGCTCTTCCTCTTGATGCTCCAGCGCCTCTTCGCCTTCGGCCTGCGCGCCTTCTGCAAGCAACTCGGACGGATCACGCTTCACGAAGACACGCTTCTTGCGCACTTCGACCTGGATCGTCCTTGCCTTGCCCGTCGCATCCGACGCCTTGATCTCCGACGTTTGCTTGCGCGTCAGGGTGATCTTGGCCTTCGGAGCCGTTTCTCCGTGAGAGCGACGCAGATAGTCCAGCAAGCGCGCCTTGTCGGCCTCGCTCACCACATCGTTTTCGCCCGACTTTGCAACACCGGCCTTTTGCAACTGCTCAAGCAAGACGGATGCAGGCATCCTCAGCTCACTGGCGAACTGCGCCACGCTCATTTCTGCCATAAACGAAACAACCTCCGTCTTACTCGAACCAGTGCGCGCGGGCCTTGGTGATCAGGTCCTTGGCACTTTCTTCGGTGATACCCGCAATCTCGGTCAGCTCATCGACGGCAAGGTCGGCAAGGTCGTCACGGGTTTTAACGCCGGCGCGCGCCAGTTTGGCGGCGAGCGGCTTGTCCATGCCTTCGAGTGCCAGCAGGTCTTCAGCGACCTGCTCGAGTTGCTCCTCGCTGACGATGGCTTCGGTCAGCAGAACGTTGCGGGCACGCGTCCGCAGTTCGTTAACCGTCTCTTCGTCAAAGGCTTCGATTTCCAGCATTTCAGAAAGGGGGACGTAGGCGATTTCCTCAAGCGAGGTAAAGCCTTCGTCAATCAAGATGTCGGCGACTTCGTCGTCCACATCGAGTTTCTCGGTGAATGCGCTGCGCAGACGGCCACGTTCGGCTTCGCTCTTCTGCGTGCTCTCTTCCACCGTCATCAGGTTGATCTGCCAGCCAGTCAGCTCGGACGCGAGCTTGACGTTCTGGCCACCACGGCCGATCGCGATCGCGAGATTGCTCTCGTCAACCACCACGTCCATCGCGTGCGCTTCTTCGTCGACCACGATCGACGAGACTTCAGCCGGCGCCAGCGCCTTGATCACAAACTCTGCCGGGTCAGCCGACCACAGCACGATGTCGATGTTCTCGCCACCGAGTTCGTTGCGCACTGCTGTGACACGCGAACCGCGCAGGCCGACGCAGGTGCCGATCGGATCGATACGGGCATCGTTTGCCTTCACCGCGATTTTGGAGCGCATGCCGGCATCACGGGCGCAAGCCTTGATCTCCAGCAGGCCGTCTTCCATCTCCGGCACTTCAAGTTCGAACAGCTTGGTAACAAATTCGGGTGCAGTGCGCGACAGGATCAGTTGTGGGCCACGGGCACCACGTGCGATTTCCTTCAGGTAAGCGCGCGTACGGTCGCCAACACGAAGGTTTTCCTTCGGGACCATCTGGTCCTTCGGCAACACCGCTTCAAGACGGCCCACTTCCACGATCGCGTTACCGCGCTCCATGCGCTTGATGTTGCCGGTAACGAGATGTTCGCCGCGCTCAAGGAAGTCGTTGAGGATCTGCTCGCGTTCGGCGTCGCGGATGCGCTGCAGGATCACCTGTTTGGCGG
>CAMFLH010000184.1 GCA_945957295.1 uncultured Uliginosibacterium sp. | reverse complement strand
TCTACACTCGACTAGTCGTCGGCAGCGTCAGATGTGTATAAGAGACAGGCTTGGGCCTGGCGACGTGGTGGTGGTGATCTCCACTTCCGGCCGACCGGCGGATCTGCTGCGCTCGGTTGAGGCCGCAATGGCTGTAGGGGCAGAAGTTATCGCGATCACGGCGAGCAAGAGCCCGTTAGCGCGCAAGGCCACAGTCGCCATCGGGCTTGACCACGTTGAAGATGGTCAGACCTTTATCTCGATGATTGCCCGGATACTGCAACTGGTGGTGATCGACGTGCTCGCAGTCGGTGTTGCGCTTCAGCGCGGCGCCGAGAATCCTGAGCGGGCTATCAACGAGATCGCGCAACACGACGACGAACGCCCGTTCGAGCCAGAGTCCCCGCGCTCGCGGATTTCGCACGTTACCGGGTAGTCATAGCGGCGTCGCCTGTCAAAGGCGCGACGCCGAAGCGCATCAGATTTCCAGATTGTCGATCAGGCGCGTGTTGCCGAGCCGGGCGGCCGCGAGGACGACCAAGGGCACGCCGACCTCTGCTGCCTGCAGATCCGCTTGGCGTCGGATCGCTACATAGTCCGGGCGCCAGCCCGCCTCGTTCAGATGTGCGACCGCGGCGGCCTCCAAGGCGCTGAAATCGTGGCGTCCGGCGCGCACCGATTCGGCGATCGCGGCGAGCTGGCGATGCAGCCGCGGTGCCTCGGCCCGCTCATCGGCACTGAGATAGCCATTGCGCGAAGACAGCGCAAGTCCGTCAGCGGCCCGGACAGTGTCGCAGCCGATGATGTCGATCGGCATCGCGAGCTCACGCACCATGTTGCGGATCACCATCAGCTGCTGATAGTCCTTCTTACCGAACAGCGCCACATCCGGCTGCACGATATTGAAGAGCTTGCAGACGACGGTTGCGACACCTTGGAAGTGTCCAGGCCGACATGCACCTTCAAGGATGGCGTCCTGTGCCTGAGCTGGCTGTACGAAGTACTGCTGAGGCTGCGGATAGAGCTCCCGCTCGTCGGGCGCAAAGAGGTGATCGACGCCGGCTTCCCGCAGCTTTGCGCAATCGGCCTCGAACGTGCGCGGGTACTTGTCGAAGTCTTCGTTGGGGCCGAATTGCAGGCGGTTAACAAAAATACTCGAGACGACCAGGTCGGCGTGATGCCGGGCGCGCTGCATCAGGCTGATGTGGCCCTCGTGCAGGTTCCCCATGGTCGGGGCAAAGGCGACGCGGTTGGTGCTGGCGAGCGCTTTGCGCAGGCTGGCAATCGTGGTGTGAACGTGCATGAAACCCAATCCCGTAAAACGAGGGCGCGAGAATGCCTCAGACTGCCCGGGCAGGCAATCAGCGAATCCCCGCTGCGGTAAGGATACCGAGGCCGACAAAGAGCCCGCCTGTGGCGCGGTCAAGCCATCGCGTAAGTCGTTCGCGACGGCGCAGCCATGCGCCGAGCGGTGCAGCCGCCAGCGCTATGGCGCTGAATACCAGGGCTGCGACCAGCGCGAAGAGGGCGCCGAGCACGGCAAGCTGGAGCGGCGCCGACCACCCCTCGGCCCGGATGAACTGAGGCAGGAAGGACAGAAAGAACAAAGCCACCTTGGGGTTGATCGCATTCGCGATCAACCCGCGGCGGAAGTAGGGAAAGAAGCCCGCAGTCGCCGTCGATGGGGCGTCCAGGTTTGCAAGTTGGGCGCCGCGTGAGCGCAAGGCCTGTATGCCAATCCAGACAAGGTAGGCTGCGCCCGCTAGCTGGAGGGTGCGGAACGCGAGCGGCGAGGCGGCGATTAACGCTGACACACCGAGCACCGCCAGCAGCGTGTGGTTGATGCACCCAGCCGCGCAACCCAGCGCGAAACCGAGCGCCTCGCCGCGCCCACGGGAGACGCCAAGGGCCAGTACGCCAAGGTTGTCGGGGCCTGGAGCGAGCGCGAGCAGCAGTGCTGCGCCGATGAAGAGCAGAACCTGATCGGGGCTCATGCTGGCGCCAGCGCCGTCTCGACCAGTTTCACCCAGTAGCTTGCGCCAATAGGCAAGGACTCGTCATTGAAGTCGTAGTGCGGGTTGTGCAGCGTGCAGCCGCCCTCGCCGGGGCCGTTGCCGATCCACACATAGCAACCGGGCCGCGCCTGAGCGAAGTAGGCAAAGTCCTCTGCGCCCATGCTCGGGCGCAGATTTGCGAGGACTCCGCTGTTACCGGCGACGATCTGCGCCGCTCGGGCGCAGACAGCGGTTGCCGTAGCGTCGTTTATCGTCGGTGGATACCCGCGCCGGTAAGTGTATTCGGCACGCACCCCATGCGCAGCTGCAATGCCATCGGTCACGACGCCGATGGCCTGTTCCAGTCGATCGCGTTCATGGTGCGACAGTGCGCGCACCGTACCCATCAGGTAGGCACGATCCGGGATCGCGTTGTAAGCCTCGCCAGCATGGAACTGGGTGACGGATAGCACGGCTGGTTCAAGCGGGTCGCGCGTTCGGGTGATCAAGGATTGCAGCGATTGCACCAGCGCAGCGCCGGCGACGATCGGATCGAGCCCTTGCTGCGGCATTGCTGCGTGCGCGCCCCGGCCATGCAAATGAATTTCCCACTGGTCGGAGCTGGCCATTACCGGGCCCGGGAACACGCCAAAGCTGCCGACCGGCAGGCCCGGCCAGTTGTGCATGCCGAACACCATTTCGAACGGAAAGCGTTCAAGCAGTCCGTCGTCAAGCATCGCGGGCGCACCGCCTTCGCCTTCCTCTGCCGGCTGGAAGATCAGCACGACGGTGCCATCAAAATTGCGGTGTTTCGCCAGGTACTCCGCTGCGCCGAGCAGCATCGTCGTGTGACCATCATGGCCACAGGCATGCATACGGCCCGCGTGCCGCGAGCAGTGATCGAAGGTATTGCGTTCGGTGATCGGCAGCGCATCCATGTCGGCGCGCAGGCCGATCGCGCGCGTACTGTTGCCCGCCCGGATCACGCCGACCACGCCCGTGCGGCCGACACCCCGATGCGTTTCAATGCCGAGCGATTCAAGATGCCGCGCGACGATGTCACCCGTACGATGCTCGTCAAAAGCGAGTTCCGGGTAGGCGTGGATATCGCGTCGGATGCGCGACAGCTCGCCTTGCCGTGCGCGGATTTCATCGATGATGTTCATCTCTCCGCCTCTTGTGAATGCACTCTGCTGGGGCGACAAGTCTAGCAGGGACCGTGCGAGACCGCCGCCCACGGGGCAGACGAAGTAAGGGTTGATGGGCGTTTTGTGCGGACTGGGCGCGCGCTGCGAAGCGCGCCATTACGGCGCGTGTGACGCGCTTCCCGCTTTGCGCTTTCCCCTATCGCGGTGGTTGTGGTGGGAGGGATATATTCCGTCTTCATGGAACGGATGCTTCGGCTCCGGCAACAAAACGAGGGGAGGTCGCATATGCGTAACTGGGCATTGGCTGCTGCATTGGCTGCGTGCTGTACGGGCGTGCAAGCGAAGGATCTGTTCGAACTCGACGCGCTGGTGCGCGACAGCGGTCAGCAGGGCAAGGCGGGCTTTTCGGCAATCGGGGATTTGTTGGATGCGGTCTCGGCAAGCGGGCTGCAGGGCGTCGTCAGCACCTACACCGAGACTTCTGCTGCGGTCGCTACCCTTTACATCCGGGGCCTGCCGGCGCAGGTGGAATACGCCTCGGGCTCACCGACCTTAAACTTTCGCGTGCCTTCGCTGGGTATCAACCTCAGTTTTGCTGGCGGTACGCGAAGCGCGAGCGAGGATCAGTTTGAAGCGTGGATGAAAGGTGAGGGCGCGGACCTGTTGACACGCATGCTGAAAGAGCTTGCGCATGTGTCGCCGGTCGATCCGGTCGCCGGCAACCCAGGTAGTCTGATGGGGCAGATGGGGGCGGCGGACTTTTCGACGGCAGCCGATTCGGTCTTTGTCGACGACACCACCGGCAGTTCGATGGCTGGCAACAACTATGCGTTGGTCGGGCTGGAGTTCGGGCGCTACAGCGCCGGTGGCTTCTCGCAAAACGTCACGAAGTTGCCGCTCGGCTGGACCTGGAACCTGGGCAATGGCTACCACTTCAAGCTTGAGGCACCGCTGACCTACACCAACGTGGAGGGTGCCAAGGGCGGCAGTGGTGCGCTCGGCGGTGCGCTCCGGGTGCCCGTCCTGAAGGGCTGGGTACTGACGCCCGCCTTGCGGGTCGGTGCGACTGGGTCGGCAGACCTTGGTGCGGCCGCGGTGATGTATTCGGCCAGTCTTTCCAGTCGTTACGCGTTCGCGTTAGGGGACTGGCAGTTTGGTATCACCGACATGGTCGGGTTGTACCGAACGCAAAGCCTCAAGTACGGCGAGTACGAGATCGACTACGACCTGTCGAACACCATGCTGCGCAACGGCCTCGATGTCGGCAGCTCGCTACCATCGAGCTTACTCGGCCGCCCAGCTGCGTGGCGCGCATGGATCATCGACACCCGCTATTCGGGTGATGCGCTGTATATCGAGAAGTACCAGGAGTTCGGTATTGCAGCGAGCACGCGCGTGAGTTTCGCGGGTGTCACGATCGAGCAATCCAGCCTCGGGGTTACTTACACTCGCGGCGATCACGATCTCAAGGGCTTTCGCCTGAACTTCGGCTACAAGTTCTGAGCGGACGCGAGGCTGCATGCGGTGCGCGCGTACTACGCAGTGCGCGCGCTATCCTTGCGGCCCTTGCCTCGCATAGAAGAACGCATGAGTCGCGTACTGATCGTTGATGACGAACCTGCCATTGCCGACACGCTCAGCTACGTGCTGCGCAGCGAGGGGCATGTTGTAGACCAGGCGGAGAACGGCGCGGCGGCGCTGACGCTGCTGCGCGATGTGCCGCCGGATCTTGCGCTGGTTGACGTCGGCCTCCCGGATATCAGTGGTTTTGAACTGGTGCGACGCCTGCGTTCCTTCTCGACTCTGCCGGTCATGTTTCTCACTGCGCGCAGCGACGAAATCGATCGTGTGATGGGCTTTGAACTGGGCGCCGACGATTACGTGGTCAAGCCGTTCAGTCCGCGTGAAGTGGCGGGGCGCGTGAGAGCGATCCTGCGCCGCACGGCGGCCGGTACCACGCCGGTGGCGGCGCAGATCAGTGGTGGATTTACCGTGCATGAACTCGAGGCGCGCATCGACTACCGTGGCCAAGCCTTGTCACTGACGCGTTTCGAGTTTCGGCTGTTGGCGCATCTGCTGCGTTCGCCGCGCCGGGTTTTTTCGCGGGAACAACTGCTCGACGCCGTGTGGGGCAACGACCGGGACAGCACCGACCGGACCGTCGATACCCACATCAAGACCCTTCGCGCCAAGCTGCGCGAGGTTGCGCCCGATGCTGATCCGATCCAGACGCATCGCGGGCTCGGCTATTCGGTGCAAGCTTGAGCCTACCGCTACGCATTCTCGTCGGCTATTTCGTCATCGTTGGCCTCACAGGGCTATTCGCGCTGATGATTGTCGTGCGCGAGGTCAAGCCGAGTATCCGGGAGACGATCGAAGAGTCGATGGTCGACACCGCGAACCTGCTGGCCGCGCTCGCGTCCGACGAATTGCGCGACGGCACCCTTGCGAAGGGGCGCTTCGCTACGCAGGTGCGGGCTTATTCACAAAGACAGATCGATGCGCCGATCTGGCACTTCCGCAAAACATCGCTGGACTATCGCATCTACGTTACGGACGCGCGCGGCATCGTGGTGTTCGATTCCGAAGGCCAGGCCGAAGGGCTGGATTACTCGCGCTGGATAGATGTCGCGCGCACGCTCAAGGGCGAATATGGTGCGCGCAGCACCCGCAGCGAACCCAATGACGACGCGAGCACGGTGTTCCACGTTGCTGCGCCGGTGATCGACGCGGGCCGCATCATCGGCGTGCTGACGGTCGCTAAACCGATCGCCAAGGTCGACCCGATCATCGCTCGCAGCGAGAGCGTGATCACGCGCTACGGGCTGGCGCTTGTGGCGGCTTCGTTGACGCTCGGTCTGTTCGTCACCGTCCGGCTCTCGTTCGCGGTCCGTCGCCTGCAGCGTTATGCGCGCGATGTATCGGAAGGGCTCCCCGCTGAGGTGCCGCGATCCGGCGCGAGCGAGCTCAACGACCTGGCGCAGGCAATGGCGACGATGCGGCGCAAACTCGACGGCAAGCTCTATGTCGAACGCTATGTGCAGGCGCTTACACATGAGCTGAAAAGCCCGCTTGCCGCCATCCGTGGCGCGTCGGAGCTGCTTTCCGAAGCGGATCTTCCTGCGGCCGAGCGTGCCCGCTTCGCGCACAACGTGCATACGCAGAGCCTGCGCATGCAGTCTGCAATCGACCGCCTACTTTTGCTGTCGCGGCTTGAGGCGCGCGACCATGCGCCGGATCTGCGGCGCCTGTCAGTGGGGGCGCTGCTCGATGCTTGCGTTGGCCCTCGCCGCGCAGTGGCCGAGCAACGCGGCATCACGTTCGAAGGCCCAGCAACCGAGTCCTGGCCGGATGTTTGCGGTGACGAAGCGCTGCTAGGCTTTGCTGTGAGTAACCTGATCGACAATGCGATCGACTTCTCGTCGGCGGGTGGTGTGGTGCGAATCACGCTGGATACCATCGGCACGCAGCTGGTGCTAGCCGTGCGGGACTACGGGCCGGGGATACCCGACTACGCACTGCCACGCATCTTCGAACGCTTCTTCTCCTTGCCCCGGCCGGACGGCAGCCGCTCAGGCAGCGGGCTCGGTCTTGCGGTTGCGCGCGAGGTGGCGAGTCTGCACAGTGGCAGCGTTGAAGTCGACAACGCAGAGGGTGGAGGCGTTCTCGCGCGCCTCACGCTGCCCCTGGCTTAGGACTGGCTCGCGGCCGTTTCGCTACGGCGTCGCCCAGCATGATTGGCGGGCGCCGCCACCCAACTTCACCTCGACTTCACACGCCCGACACGGTCCCCTCAGAAGGGCTCCACGCCCGCCGCCGACACTGACGACCTCGTGTTCTGAACGGAGTCGATCATGAAAGCGTTTGCCTCGAAGTTTCTGATGCTTGCGGCGCTTGCCGCTGTGCTGGGTATCGCGATTGCCATGGTGCGAGGCGTGATGGAAGACCGTGGCCGTTATCGCGAAGAAACGCTGCGCACGGTCAGCCACAGCCTGGCCGGCCCCCAGGCGCTGGCCGGCGGGCTGTTGATCGTGCCTTACACCGAGCACTGGGTTGTGGTTAACCAGCGCGGTACACCGAAAGAAACGCGTGAGCCGATGAGTCAGGCCGGTGTGCTGTACGTGTTGCCGGAGACTCTCGATGTGAACGGCCAACTGGTGCCCGATGTTCGCAAACGCGGTGTCTTCCGCGTCAACGGTTATGCCTTTTCTGGGGCGCTCAAGGGGGCGCTCCGGATGCCGTCGGCGGCTTCGGTCAAACGCAGCGTCGAGGGCAGCGAGATTCAGTTTGGCAGGCCCTCTCTTGTGCTCTCGGTGGCGAGTGCGCGGGGTTTGCGCGCCGTGCGCATGAACGCGGGTGGACATGCGCTGAATGTGACACCAGGTACCGGCGTGAGCGGTTTGCCGGCGGGGGTGTCCGCCTTGCTCGCGAACGTGCCGGAACCGGGCAGCACGATTGACTTTGAAATCGTGGCGGAAGTGGCCGGCGCGCAGCGCCTGGATGTCATCCCGCTTGGCATGGAAAGCCGCCTCGTGTTGCATTCTGACTGGCCGCACCCTTCGTTCATCGGCGATTTTCTGCCCGCTGAACGCACCGTGCGCAGCAGCGGGTTTGATGCGGCGTGGCGTACCAGCGCCGTGGCCAGTAACGCGCGCGTGCAGTGGCTGGCCCGCGCCGGTGCCGAGCCGGCCAGGCAGGGTGCCGTCGACACTGTCGCGCAGGATGACGGGCCGGCCGTTGCGCGCTCGGTTGCGGGCGTAGAGAGTTTTGCCGTCGCACTGGTGGACCCGGTCGACGCGTACGTGATGAGCGACCGCGCCACCAAGTACGCGCTGCTGATCGTCGGCTGCACGCTCGCGCTTTTCGCGGTCTATGAACTGATCAAGGGCCTGCGGGTCCACCCAGTGCAGTACCTGCTGGTTGGCTTCGCGATGGTGCTGTTCTTCATGCTGCTGCTTGCGCTGTCCGAACACATCGGTTTCGACGCCGCATACGGTGCCGCCTCGGTCGTGTGTGTCGGGCTGATCAGCTACTACGTGAGTGCCGCGCTCGGCAGCATGTGGCGAGCGAGCGGTTTTGCCCTGTTGTTGAGCGGGCTGTACGGCGCTCTGTACGGAATCCTGTGTTCGGAGCAGAACGCCTTGCTGCTCGGCACGTTGCTGCTGTTCGGTGTTTTGGCCGGGGTGATGGTGCTCAGCCGGCGTGTTGACTGGAACGCGCTGCTGCAGCCAGCGTCCGGTGCAAAGGTTGCGGACGCCTGATCGGCGCTGGCGCGATTACTGCCGACAATGGCAGCGTCGTTGGCTGCAAGCGAAGCGGGCGCATCCCTTACCCACCCGGGCGGCACGGACTTTGATGGCTTCGTGTCCGCGTCGCCCAACACAAACAATAATTTGCCAAGCAAACGCTCGCTCAACTAATTTGCCTGCCGGGGAAGACGCTGGGGGGAATCCGGGAGCATGAGCGAAGCACTCATTTTCGAGGCGATCCGCACGCCTCGTGGCAAGGGCAAGGCGGACGGCAGCCTGCACGAGGTCAAGCCGATCGCGCTGACGGTCGGGTTGATGCAGGAGCTGGTCCGCCGACACGGTTTCGACACCGCGCGGGTCGACGATGTCGTGATGGGCTGCGTGACGCCGGTGCTGGACCAGGGCGCGTGTCTGCCGAAGATCGCCGCGCTGGCGGCGGGCTGGGACTGGAACGCGGCCGGCGTGCAGATCAACCGTTTCTGCGCTTCCGGTCTGGAGGCGGTGAACCTCGCGGCGCAGAAGGTGCGCTCCGGCTGGGAGGACCTGGTCGTGGCCGGCGGTGTTGAGTCGATGTCGCGGGTGCCGATGATGTCCGACGGCGGCGCCTGGGCGCTGGATGCGGAAACCAGCTTGGTGACGAACTTCGTGCCGCAGGGCGTCGGCGCGGACCTGATCGCGACGCTCGACGGCTACGACCGCGACACGGTGGATGCCTTCGCGCTCGCCTCGCAACAGCGGGCCGCCGCAGCGCGCGCGGCCGGCCATTTCGCGCGCTCGTTGGTGCCGGTGAGCGACCGGCTTGGGCAGGTGATCCTCGCCGAGGACGAATTCATCAAGCCGGCGACCACGCTCGAAGCTCTCGTGAAGCTCAAGCCGTCATTCGAGGCGATGGGCGGCATGGGCTTCGACGAGCTGGTCAAGCGCCGCTATCCGCAGGTCGAACGGGTGCGCCATGTGCATACCCCCGGCAACTCCTCCGGCATCGTCGATGGCGCCGCGCTGGTGCTGATCGGCAACGAGGCCGCCGCGAAGGCGCATGAGCTGACCCCGCGCGCACGCATCGTCGCTACCGCACTGGCCGGCGACGACCCGATGATCATGCTCACCGCGCCGGCGCTGGCGGCCCGCAAGGCGCTGGACCGCGCGGGCCTCACGGTCGAGGACATCGACCTCTTCGAAGTGAACGAGGCCTTCGCTGCGGTGGTGCTGCGCTTCATGCGTGCGATGGGCGTGCCGCACGAGAAGGTGAACGTCAATGGTGGCGCGATTGCATTGGGGCATCCGCTGGGCGCGACCGGCGCGATGCTGGTCGGCAC
>CAMFLH010000183.1 GCA_945957295.1 uncultured Uliginosibacterium sp. | reverse complement strand
GTCGAGGCCATCATTCAATCCCTGGTGCCACACACCCGCCATGCGGGCAGACGGCGCCGGCAGGTGAACGTGCTCGCGTCCGCCGCGCTGACACCCGGCGACATCGAGGTGATTCGCGACTGGTGTGAAGCCTTCGGCCTGCGCGCGGTGGTGCTGCCCGACATTGGTGATTCACTCGACGGCCACCTGGTCGAAGCCGAACACTCGCCCCTGACGCTGGGCGGCACGCCTCGCGACGAGATCGCCGCGATGGGGGATTCCGTCGCGACACTGGTGATCGGCGATTCGCTCAAGCGCGCGGCCGACGAATTGCATCTGCGCACCGAAGTGCCCGACTACCGCTTCGATCACCTGATGGGGCTCGACGCCTGCGACCGCTTCACGCAAACGCTCGCCGAGATTTCCGGTGCCGCCGTGTCCCCCAGGATCGAACGCCTGCGTGCCCAACTGCAGGATGCGATGGTCGACAGCCATTTCATGACCGGCTTCCTGCGCATCGGCATCGCCGCGGAGCCCGATCTGCTCGCCGGCATGACGGCCTTCCTGACCGCCAACGGCTGCGAAGTGGTGGCCGCGGTGACACCGACACGTGCCGAATCGCTGACGCGCCTGCCCTGTGCCACGGTACAGATCGGCGACCTGCAGGATCTGGAACACGGTGCGCGGTGCCAGCAAGCGCAGCTGCTGATCGGCAGCGCCCATGTCGCGCAATGCGCCGAACGACTCGGTGTGCCCCTGCTTCGCGCGGGCTTCCCCCAATACGACCGGCTGGGCGGGTTTGCCCGCCCCTGGGTGGGCTACCGCGCCGCGCGGCAAGCCCTGTTCGACATCGCCAACCTCGTCCTGGAGCAACACCATGACATTCCGGCCTACCGATCCGTTTTCTGGTCAGGCGGACCCCGTGACCGCGAAGACCACCCTCTCCCTTCGCAAAGTCGCGCTGGCGTGGTCCGCCACTGACCCTGAGCCGGGCACGCTGCGGGTGGCCTTTGCCAGCCGCGATCGTGTTCATGTCGACCAGCACTTCGGCGCCGCCGAGGGCTTCGTCATTTTCACGGTTGATGCTGAGCGTGCCCGGCTGGCGGGGGTGCTGGAATTCGCGCCCGAGAACATGGATGGCAACGAGAACAAGCTGGGCGAACGCATCCGCGCGCTTGAAGGCTGCGCGGCCGTGTACTGCCTTGCGGTGGGGGGGTCCGCCGTGCGCCAGCTGCTGGCGGCGGGTATCCAGCCGATACGGCTGGAGCAGGCCACGGCAGTCGACCCCCTGCTGAACACCATCCGCGACGCCATCGACGCAGGCGGTGTCCAGTGGATCGACCGTCGCATCCATCGGACGTCTGACGACGCACGATTTGAGCGCATGGCCGCGGAGGGCTGGCAGGAATGATGGAACGCACTGCGCGCGTCGTGGCGATCCACGCCGACCACATGGAAGTAGCCGTGCACGCCGCTGCCGCATGCGGCGCGTGTGGTGCCCGTAAGGCATGCCAGGGTGACGCGGCCGCACGCGTCTTCGCGCTGCCGATCGTGCCGGGGGTCGAAGCCGGCTCAGACGTGTCGCTGGCGCTGGAAGATCATCGCCTGATCCTCAGCGCCGTATTGGCCTACCTCCTGCCCGCCACGGCATGCGTGTTCGGTGCCGTGATTGGCCAGGCGCTTGGTCACGCAAACCTCGCCGCATTTGCCGGTGCGGTACTCGGCCTGTGCGCCGGCCTGTTACCCGCGCGGCTGATGGGTACTTGGGTCGGCCACCACTGGAACGAACCCGCCATCCATGGCTGTAGTTCCCTCCCCTCCCCGGAAGAAAAACGGAGTTCTGCAACATGACCACAACCGTTCCCGACCCGATCTTCGAAACCGACTTCATGCGCGAAATGCTGCGCCAAGTGCGCGCGCTGGACAGCTACGGTGTGCACGACGGCAAGCGCGTCGAACAGCTGCTGGCCCCCTTCGTGTTGAGCAAGGAGGCGCGCGCGGCGATTCCCTTGCTGGGCGACCCTGACGAAGTCACGCTGGCCCGCGTGCGCGCCTTCTACAACGCGATCGCGGTGCTGGTCGAGAAGGAGTGCGGACACATGGCGGTGCCGCTGGTGCATCTGTCGCACGAGGGTTTCGGTCGCGTAATCATCACCGTCGGCAAGCTCGTCGCGCTCGATCGCAGCTTGCGCGATGTGCATCGCTTTGGCTTTGAGTCCTTCTCCAAGATGAAAACCGAGGCGGACAAACAGCTTGCGGTGGCGCTCGAACTCGTCGGCCGCCACCCCGATGTTGCGGGCCTGTGAGCAACGCCATGGACGCCCTGACCCTCGCCGCACTCGAGAAGGACGTCCGCCGCCTGCGGCGCATCGCGTCCGAATGGGCCGGACAACTGCATGACCTGGTTGAGGACCGCTTGCCCGCAGCGTTCCAAGAAATTCCTGGCATCGCGCAATCCACCTACGACGCCTGCCAGGCCTGGGCCGAGGCCGAAGCCAGGTAACTGCGGCGCGCACCGAATCTCCCTTGTGAGTCACCCCCAACGAATACCATCACCGGAGCACCACCATGTCTGACATCACCGGCATCACACGCGGCGGCACGCCGTGGACACCCGAGTTTGCCGTCGCGCTCGACGCCAAGAAGTGCATCGGCTGCGGCCGCTGCTACAAGGTCTGCACGCGCGACGTGCTGGAACTGATCGATCGCAGCGAAGAGGACCTGCCCGAAGACGACGATGACGACGACAGCGAGAGCATTTCGTCGGTGATGTCGCTCGCGGACCCGATGGACTGCACGGGCTGCGGTGCCTGCAGCCGCGTCTGCCCCAAAGCGTGCTTCACGCATAGCGCGATGCCGCTCGCCGCCTGACGCCCGCCGCACCCCACCCGCACCGGCCGCACCACTGCGGCCGGTGTTGTTTGATGCGTATACCCGCCTGCAACGCCAGCGCAACGGCGCCTTCCCCACAGGGCCTTGTCGCAAGTCCGACAATCGCAGCCTCCTCGGCCCGAGAACCTTAATCGCCACGGGGCATTGCGCCCAAAACACGCGATTGGCACAGCCTTTGCACTAGCACCTTGCGAGCACCGGTCACGCCGATGCGCCCCAAAAGTCGTCAAGGAGCCTGCCATGTGGGACTACACCGAAAAGGTCAAAGAGCACTTCTTCAACCCACGCAACGCCGGCCCGCTGGAGCAAGCCAACGCGGTTGGCGATGTTGGTTCAATTCAGTGTGGCGACGCGCTTCGCCTGATGCTGGACGTTGACCCGGAAACTGAAATCATCCGCGATGCACGCTTCCAGACCTTTGGCTGCGGCTCGGCGATCGCCTCCAGCTCCGCACTCACCGAGATCGTCAAAGGCAAAACGCTGGACGAAGCACTCAAGGTGAGCAACCAAGACATCGCCGCCTTCCTCGACGGCCTGCCGCCGGAAAAGATGCACTGCTCGGTCATGGGGCGCGAAGCGCTGCAAGCCGCGATTGCGAACTACCGCGGCGAAGCCTGGAAGGACGATCATGAAGAAGGCGAGCTGATCTGCAAGTGCTACGCGATCGACTCGGCGCTGATCGAGCGCGTGGTACGCGAGAACGGTTTGACGACGCTCGAACAGGTGACGCACTTCACCAAAGCGGGCGGCGCGTGCGCGTCGTGCCACGAGAAGATTGAAGACGTGCTGATCTCGATCGTGGCTGCGCGCTGCGAAGCGGGCGCAATCGAAGCGGCCCCTGTTGCAACCGCAGTGGTGACGCCGGCCGCGGTGGAGAAGCCCCGCATGACCAATCTGCAACGCATGCGGAAGATCGAAGAAGTGATCGAATCCGTGCGCCCGATGCTGCAGAACGACCACGGCGACATCGAGGTGGTCGATATCGTGGGCAAGAACATCTACGTGAACCTCAAGGGTGCCTGCATGGGTTGCGCGCTCGAGGCAGCCACGCTGGGGGCCATCCAGCAAAAGCTGTTCGAGGAGCTGGGCGAATACGTGCGCCTGCTACCCGCCAGCCAGCTTGAGATGGCGCGCTGATCGCGCCGCAAACACCGTCCGACCCCCACCGGAGCGCACGAGAATGAAACCGATCTACCTCGACAACAACGCCACCACGCCCTGCGACCCCGCCGTGGTGGCTGCGATGCTGCCCTTCTTTACCGAGCAATTCGGCAACGCCTCGTCGATCCACAGTTTCGGCAATCAGGTCGGCGTGGCGATCAAGAAGGCACGCGCGCAGATCCAGGCCTTGCTCGGTGCCGAGCACGACTCCGAGATCATATTCACCTCGGGCGGCACCGAGTCCGACAACACCGCGATTCTCTCGGCACTCAAGGCCCAGCCCGATCGCAACCAGATCATCACCACCGTCGTAGAACACCCCGCCGTGCTCGCCTTCTGCGACCGACTGGAAAAGGAAGGCTACGTGGTGCACAAGCTGCGCGTGGATGGCCGTGGCCGGCTCGACATGGACGAGTACCGCGCGCTGCTGACCGACCGTGTCGCGATCGTTTCGGTGATGTGGGCCAACAATGAAACCGGCACCATCTTCCCGGTAGAAGAGATGGCCGAGTACGCCCACGCGCGCGGCATCCAGTTCCACACCGATGCGGTGCAGGCGGTGGGCAAGCTGCCGATCGATCTGAAACGCACGAAGATCGACATGCTGTCGCTCTCCGGCCACAAGTTGCACGCGCCCAAGGGCATCGGCGTGCTCTACCTGCGCCGCGGCACCCGCTTCCGCGCACTGTTGCACGGCGGCCAGCAGGAACGCAGCCGCAGGCCCGGTACCGAGAACGCGCCGGGCATCATCGCGCTGGGCAAGGCGGCCGAACTCGCCATGCAACACATGGAAACCGAGAACACCGACGTCCGCTTCCTGCGCGACAAGCTGGAGAAAGGCATTCTCGCCCGTGTGCGACGCGCTTTCCCGAACGGCGATCTGCACTGCCGCCTGCCCAACACCAGCAACATCGCGTTCGAGTTCGTCGAGGGTGAAGGCATCCTGCTGTTGCTGAACAAGCTGGGCATCGCGGCGTCCAGCGGATCGGCCTGCACCTCGGGTTCGCTTGAACCCTCGCATGTGATGCGCGCGATGGGCATCCCCTACACCGCGGCGCACGGCAGCATCCGCTTCTCGCTATCGCGCTACAACACGCTCGACGAGATCGAGCGTGTGATCGAAGCGGTGCCGCCGATCATCGCGCAGCTGCGCAAGATCTCGCCTTACTGGAGCGAGAGCGGCCCGGTGGAAGATCCCAATAAGCTCTTCCAGCCCGCCTACGCCTGAGCACCGCTACTCGACGGAGGCCGAAATGCCCGCATTCGTCACCATCAACGACACGACGCTGCGCGACGGCGAGCAAACGGCCGGCGTCGCCTTCAGTCGGGCCGAAAAACTGGATGTTGCGCGTCGGCTCGATGCGCTGGGTGTGCCAGAGATGGAAGTTGGCATCCCGGCGATGGGCGAGTGCGAGCGCGACAGCATTCGCGCAATCGCAGCGCTCGGCTTGCGCGCTCGGCTGATGGTGTGGGCCCGGCTTACGGAAGCAGACATACGCGCCTGCGCCGGACTGGGTGCCCACCTGATTGACATCTCAGCGCCCGCCTCCGACCAGCACCTGGCGCGCAAACTCGGGCGTTCACGTGAATGGCTGCTTGGCGAGATCACAAGGCTGGTGCCGATGGCCCGCAGCCTTGGCCTGAATGTTTCGATCGGCTTGGAAGACGCCTCGCGCGCCGACCTCATGTTCCTCGTTCGCATCGCGCAAGTGGCCGAGGCCGCAGGCGCGATCCGGCTTCGCTTCGCCGACACGCTTGGCGTGTTGGAGCCGTTTGGCGTCAGGCGCGCAATCCGCAGCCTCAAACGCAGCTGCGGCCTGCAGATCGAAATGCACGCCCACAACGATCTCGGCATGGCCACTGCGAACACACTCGCCGCGGCACGAGCCGGCGCAACACATGTGAACACCACCGTGAACGGCTTGGGCGAGCGGGCGGGCAATGCTGCACTTGAAGAAGTCGTACTCGGTCTCGGGCAATGCTACGGCATCGCCTGCGGCGTCGATCTCGCCGCGTTCCCAGTTCTTGCCGAGCGAGTCGCGGCCGCATCGGGGCGGCCGATTCCCGCGCAGAAGAGCCTTACAGGCGCCAACGCCTTCACGCACGAAGCGGGCATCCATGTCGACGGTCTGCTGAAAGACCCGAGCAACTATCAAGGCTTCGACCCGGCACTCGTCGGCCGGGCGCATCGAATCGTACTCGGCAAACATTCGGGCACCGGTGCAGTGAAATCCGTTTTCGCCCGCCTGGGGCGGCCGGTGGGCGACACGGAGGCCAACGCCCTGCTGGGGCGTGTGCGGCAGTTCGTGGTCGCGACCAAGCGCGCCCCGAACGACGAGGACCTGATACGCCTGTTCGATGGCGTTGCCGCCAATCCCCTGCCCTGCTGACCGACCGCGAGGACACCATGCACGCCCCCTCCCCCGAGCTGGCCGACGAGCTTGCCGAACTCGAATCGATCGAAGACTTCCTCGACTACTTCGGCATTCCCTACGAGCGAACGGTGGTGCAGATCAACCGACTGCACATTCTGCAGCGCTTTCACGACTACCTTCGCAGCGCCGACGACCCGCCGGTGTACGAACAGTGGCATGAGCGTCTTGCTCGCGCTTACGACGATTACCTGCGGTCCGACGCCATCACCGAAGGCGTGTTCCGCGTTTTCAAACGCGCTCGCGGCATCGCAACGGTGCAGGTCAGCGACATCAGGCGGGCGCCAAGATGAACGCCGAATTCGACATCGGCGATGTGGTGCGCGTAGTGCGCAACGTGCGCGACGACGGCACATTTCCCGGCGCCACGCGCGGTGATCTACTGGTGCGCCGTGGCAGTCTCGGGCATGTGGTGGATATCGGCACCTTCCTGATGGATCAGATCATCTATTCGGTGCACTTCCTCGACGCTAACCGTGTCGTGGGCTGCCGCGAGGAGGAACTGCTCGCGGCTGAAGCGCCGTGGGCGGAATCGCGCTTCGAGACGCGCGAGCGCGTGCGCAACCTGCGCCCACTCGCGATCAACGGTGCAGTCAGCGTGGCACCGGGCGCGGTCGGCGAAGTGCTCAAAGTGATCCGCGACACGCCCGACGAGATTGCTTACCACGTTCATTTCGCAGCCCTTCCGGGGCGCACGCTGCTGGTTCGCGAAAGCGCGCTGGGGCCCCTGAGCGCTGCGATGCAGGAGTTCAGCGATGCCTGACACCATCACGAGCCGCAACAACTTGAGCGCCAACACATCGTCGCGCTACCTCAGCATCAAGCATGCGGAAGCGCTGTTCCAGCTTGCGCCCGACGCGCTCAGCGAACCCCAGCGCGCGCATGTCGACGAGGTCGTGGCGCGCCAGCTCGCAATCGAGCAACGCGTTCTCGCGAGCGAGGAAGCGCGCCGGGTCACGGTCAGCACCGAGATGGTCGACGCGGGCGTCGGCGAAGTGATGTCGCGCTTCACCAGCGAAGCGGACTTCGTCTGCATGCTCGCCAAGCAGGGGCTCACCCAGGCCGCCCTGCGCGACGCCCTCACGCGCGAGATGACCGTGGATGAGGTGCTCGACGCCGTATCGGCCAACGTGCCGCCTGTCAGCAAACAGGATGTGGAGATTTTCTACCGCCTGCACGCCGATCGCTTTCACACGCCGGAGCGACGGACCGCGCGACACATCCTCATCACGATCAACGATGACCTTGCAGGCAGCGGCCGGGTCGCCGCCCGCGCACGTATCGACCAGATCCGTGCCCAGTGCGTGCGCGATCCGGAGCAGTTCGCAAAACAGGCGCTGCGGCATTCGGAATGCCCGACCGCGATGCAAGGCGGGCTGCTCGGTCCGGTTACGCGCGGCCAACTGTTCCCTGCACTGGATACTGCGCTGTTCGCAATGGGCACCGGCGAGCTTTCAGGCGTGCTGGAATCACCGATGGGATTCCACATCCTCTGCTGTGATCACATCCGCCCTGCCGGTCGCGTGCCGCTGGCCAAGGTGCGCGAGAAGATCCGCGCGCAGATCCTGGCAACGCGACGTGCGCATCACCAGCGTCAGTGGCTACGCAGCCTGATCGGCACACGACAAGCGAAAGTCGATTAAGCCCGCATGCGACGGTTCGGTGCGGACCAACTCCGCCGCATCGCCACCGCAGACCCCACAGCGTTCAGCGATGCACTCCGAGCGTGGCGAGCGCGCCTTTCATTGTCTGCAGCATGTCCTGCAGCGCAGCCGGGCTCATCGCCGCATTCGCCGAGATGCTCTCGAGCGCCTCCACGGTTTCGCTCAACTCGCGCAGCGCAAGCTGCTCCGCCTCGAAGTGCGCTTCCTCGTAAAGCGGCCTCCAGGCTGGATGCCGAGTGCCCGCAGGCCTCTCCAACTGAACGCGCCGACCGGGGCCGGTCCATACCCATGCAACGGGAGCGAGCCTACCCATGATTCACCTCCTGCAGCAGTGCGATCGCAGCGTGATACGCCGCCTCGCGTTTGATGCGCAGTTCGGCTGACTCAGGCTCTACCGTTGGCCTGAGTACATCCACACACGCACGCAAGACCGCCTGCACGCGGTGCAGCGCCGGCCCGGGATGCTCGAACAAGGGCACCAGCTCGCAGTCGAAGTCCTCTGCATGCGCCAACGCCTCGCGCTGCGAGTAAAACGTGCAGGTCTCTACGTAAGCCTTGTTGCGCGGAACGAGCTTCCAAGCTGCCGGCACCGGGCGCTGAGCCCCGCCGGAAGCCCGCGTAGTCACCGCCGCACCATCCGCTGGATTGCCACGTGGCACATTGGCCACGGCATTGTGTTGCTCGGCTTGCGGACGATGCACGCGAACCGCCAATTCGGGTTGCCCTCCCACCGGTCGGCGGGGCTGGCCATTCTGCTCAAACATGCTGCTTCCTTGCTATCAACCCGGGGAAAAATCCGTCCCCGCCACGCTTCCGGCGCCCGTTCGTGGCAGGTGCCGGTGACGACTTGAGTTAAGCAAGTAGCGCGCCGTCTTCACGCAGGAAAACTTGACCACAGCGGTATGTGGCAACGAACGGCGAAATGCTGGCCCAACTCTAGCGCGGCCGCTGGACCGGTCTGCGCGAAACCACCATTGATGGGCATCGTGCACCGCAATGGCGATCGTCCCCGCAGATCGAGCAACCCAACGTAGCGCGTTCATGCCGGGCCGGGCGTTCGCTCGTGGCCCGCATCTGCACGCAAAACGAACGCCACACGCGCCGCCCCGCCGCACTACATCGGTGCACCGTGCAGACTGCCTCCACTACGAGGACCGCGCGGTGTTCTTCGAACCACCCTACGCGCGTATGGATCGGCCCCATCCCGCGAAAAACTTCACGGGTAGGTTGGTTGGATCAACCAAGCCTCAGCATGCGTTTGTAGCATGTGCGGGTTCGATATGCCGGTCACAGAGGCCCGTTATGAAGTCATAGCCGGTCTATTGTCGCGGAGGCGGGATATACATCAACTCAACTACCAACACCCGGCAGACAATGCAAGAAATCAACCGCTTGAATCCTGCCTCGGTTCGATCAATATCCCAATAAAACCTCGTTTTGAGGTCTACTTAACGTTAGCCCGCACACAAATATGGTCCGCTTTTCAAACGGCGAAGACTTCTTCGAATTGACGCTTGCCTCAGACGGAGACTCTGAACCGCAATTGGGAGCTGACGCCCATCTGACGGTTGCGTTGAGCTCAAATGGGTTCGCCGGGCACAACGACTGAATCGCCCCGGATTCCCTAGACAGTTTTCTGCTTGTTGAAATACCGCTG
>CAMFLH010000182.1 GCA_945957295.1 uncultured Uliginosibacterium sp. | reverse complement strand
CGAGATTCCTCTACGTCTCGTGGGCTCGGAGATGTGTATAAGAGACAGACTTCATCCAGCGCAAATGCCGATGACATTGTTCTTGCTGGCGCGGTTGCCGCGCCGTGCGGTTCAAACCATCAGCCGCCTGATCGAACCACTGACCGAGACGAGCTGGGCTGCGTCCATGCGCTGAATGATCTTGCGGATCACCGAGCCCATCACCTGCTGCGCGCCCGCGAGTCCAAGATTGGCGGACTGCTGCACGATGAAGCCGGCCTTCGATTCCTTCAGCGGTTGCATGAAGAAATAGTCCATGCCGCTGTTCATCAGTTCGACGACCAGATCGGCGAGCGCGTTGCCATGTTCGCGCGCGTCGTCGGCTCCTTCGATGTGGTCGAGCAGATCGAGCGTCTTCTCGCGCAACGCATCGGAATGATAGAAACGCAGAAACGGTTGCGCCGGCGCAGCCCCTGTTGTTGCAGGCGGCGTTGTCGGCTTGCGCTTCGGCGTGGGGCTCATGGCCGTGATCATACGCCGCGGATGCGGGCGTCGTGCGCTGCGTTGCCCTGCCCGCCCGCGGCCACGTTAGTCCAGCGGCGGTTCGTCGAGCGCGAGCAAGCCCAGCCGGCCCTCGCGGTCCAGCCCCACCGCGCATGCTTCGTACTCGCGCGGCACGCGGAACTGGTGGCCGGCCAGATGCACCTCGACCGACTCGTAGATCTTCTGCGTCGCGATCACGCGTGCGCCGAGTGACAAAGCGACCTTGCGGTTGATTTCTTCGTGCTGTTCGCGCAGATCCGCGATGGCGGCGGCGATCGCGGCCGCCGTGTGGCGCGCTTTTTCGACAGTTGTTTCAGGCAGCCGGCCCGGCTGCTGTCGCGCGAGGGCGAGCAGCTTGCTGACTTCCAGCAGCTGCGTTTCCTTGGCATCGCGCTGCTTTGTCAGCTCCAGCATTTGCCGGTGCATCGCTGGGTTGATACCCAGCTCGATCACCGTCGTGAGGCGCTGCGGGCTGCCGACCTCCTTTGCGGTGAGGCTCAAGGTCGCCTGATGGCGGCCGCCAATCAGACAGCCGTGTTTCTTCCTGCCGACGACGATGTGGTTGGCGGCGATCAGCTCGCACTGGATCGCGGCGTCGTCGATCACGATGCAGTCGCCAGCCTCGATATGTGCGTTCTGTGCGTAGCCCGCTTCCACACTCACTGCCGCGCGGGTGACCGGTGCCCCGCCGCTCTTCCCATCCTTGCGCCCCAGCGCGCCGATGATGCCGCCACGCACCACCACGTTGCCACCGGCTTCCAGCGTCGCCAACTCGGCCACGCCGCCGACCTCGATGTCGCCTGTAGCGCTGACCGTCATGCCCGTTTCGACATCGCCCTTGATCTTCACGCTGCCTTCGAAGCGGATGTTACCGCTCGTCATGCTCACCGACTCGATCACCAGCACCGGTTCAACCGCCATGCCGTCATGCCGCAACACCGGCTGGCCGGTGATCGCCGCAACGAGAAGATCGGGGTCGTCGGCGCTCAGCTTCGTGCCCGGCAGGTCCGCACCGAACACGACCGCCTTGCCAGCCTGTGCGGGCAGGATGGCGCCCGTCAGTGTCCGGCCGGGTGTGCCGGCTGTTGGTGGAATCCGTCGCATCAGCGCATCGCCCGGATGCACTACCAGCAGATCGCCCAGATCGCGGTAATCGACTTGCCCGCTCTCACTCACCTTCGGGCTGCGGGTGCGGGGCTGCGCCTGGCACGGCTCAAGCCTGCCGTCGTCGCCGTGCTCCGGCGACAGGCCACGTGCGATCACCACACCATCGGCCGTGCCTGCTGCCAGCGCCTCGGCCAGCGCGGCCTGATCAACGCCTGACTGAACGCCCAACTCCGTAAGTGCGGCCAGCACCGCTTCGGCGAGTACCGGCGCGCCGCCTTCGGCCGGAATCAGCGTCAGCCGCGCGAGCATCAGGTCTTCGCTCAGCGCCACGCTGAAGCTGGCGTCGACGGCCTCGGCAACGCACAGCGCTTCGACGGCCGCACCGGACTGGCTCGCAGCGAGCAGCGCAGAAAGCGCTTCCGGTAAAACCCGATACGCGCTCCAGCCCTGCGCAGCGAGCGCGGCGCGTAGCGCGTCCTCGGTAAGCGGTACGGCATCCTCACCCGGCGCTAAGTCGGCCAACACTGCCCGCCGCGCTTCGTCGAAGCGCAAACCCAGCGCCGGGCTACCCTGCTCTGCGGATACGTCGCCCATCCGTGGCCCCCGATCCGTTTGTCACTCGGTGACTGAACAGCATGCAGCGGCGGGTCGAGAAAAGGAAGCCGACTCGGCGAAAACCTCCCGCCGCGACTTGCGTGACCCGCCCGGCGCGGCGTGCAGAGTGCTTCTGCAGCGCGTCGGTCAGTTACTTCGTCTGTTTAATCAGCGACCACGCCATGCCACCCATCACGGCGACGCCGGCGACGAGCACGGCCCACAGCACCCATTTGCGCGTGTTGGCGGGGGCTTCGGGGGCTGAGCTGCTGCTGTCGGCTGCGCTGGCCTGGGGGCCGAAGCTCACTTCGGCATCGGCGGTCTTGGGTGCGCCGGGCTGGCCGTAGCCGGGCACCAGGGTGTCGATTGCTAGCGCTGCCGGTAGGGCCTTGGCGTTGCCGAGGGCGAGGGTGTAGGGCGCCGGGCCGCGTGTGAGAAAGACGAGCTGCTGCGGGGTGAGGCCGAGTTGCAACGTAGGTGCGGTGCTACCGAGCCCGCCGCTGCGCGGGTCGGCGTGCACCCGCAGATGCTGGATGACGTTGTTGCCGAGTGCGATGTCGGGCGAGGTGCGGTCGGCACCATCGTCCGTCAGGCGAAAGACCACGCCGCTCGCGATGCGCTGCCACGGTGCGCGCTCGTCGTTGCGAGTGGCGATCTCTACGGGTGCCAACAGATTACCGGGCGGCAGCGTGATGCGTAGTTGCTCGGCGCGGATCGGCGTTGGCAGCTTCAGCACATAGTCCCCCTTGGCGTCGCGCTGGGCTGGTGTTGCGCTGGTCCACACGATCGCCGGCGCTTCGGTATGTGCCTCGCGGGTGACGAGCTTCACTGCGGCAATCGGCACCGCTTCGGCCGGCTCGCGCCACAGCACGCGCAGGTAGCGCGCGCCAGTCTGGCCGAGTTCGATGCGTTCACGGCGGATCTGCTCGCCGTTGAAATCGAGCGCTGCCAGCACCGCGTCGCCCTGCAGGCTTTGCCACTGGTTGAGATCGTCGCTGGCTTCGACGCTGACGCGTTGGAAGCCGCTGACGCCGTCGCCAAGCGTGATGTCCAGCGCGGCCGGCGCGGTGTCTTTGCTGCCGGTGTCGATCAGGTAGCCGCGCAAGGTCTTGCCGTGCTGATCGCCAGTGTGTTCGCGCACCGACACCACGGTGCCGCTGGTGTCGCGCCGCACATCCACCTGCAGGTCGCCGCCAGTAGTGTTGGCTTCGCCGTGCAGCGGGAACCAGCGCAGCGCGCGTTGCTGCTCGCTGGCGCACGTTTGCGATGGTGTGGCGATCAGTGCGAAGGGCACGGCCTCGCCGTTAGCGTTGAAAACCCGCAGGTCGCGCAGATCCGGCGACCGGGCGGCGAGGTAGGCGTCGATCGGCAGCGTGAGCCGTACGTAAGGCGCTGTTTCGCTGACACGGATGCTGGCGTGGGTGGCGAAATCCGCCGGCAGTTCGGCGGCATGGGCGGCGCTGCAGCACAGCAGTGCGAGCAGGGTGGTGGTGATGCGCTTCATGATGCGGCCTCTTCGCTCGCGGGGTTTGCTTCGTTCGGCTTGGGTGGTAGCGGCGCGAAGTAACCCACCACCAGCAGCAACACGCCGACTGCGATGAAGGACACGATACGCGCGAGCCCGCCGGTGTTCGAGAGTTCGATCAGGAACAGCTTGGCGACGACTACGCCGATCAGCACTGCACCGATCAGCCAGCGCAAGCGGTGCTGAGCGCGGTGGCCGCTCACCATCAGCGCCAGCGCGGCGATGCTCCATGCGATCGAGAGGCTTGCCTGCAGCGTCATCGAGGCGAACAGCGCCTGCGATTCGAAGGGCACGCCGGCCCAGTGATGCACCGCACGCGCCACGCCGCAGGTGTAGACCAGGAAGGCGAGCCCACCGAAGCTCGGCAGCAGTAGTTGCTGCGCGTCGTCGCCGAGGTCGGCGCGCGCGAGCCAGCGCCACATCGCGAGCAGCACGACGCCGCAGGCAACTTCGAGCGGGTTGGCGAGCGGCAGGTAGGGCAGCGGCTCTGCTGAGCCGGTCGAATTTACGTTCGCTGCCATCACCCATAGCATCGTCAGCAGCGCCACTGGCGTTGCGACCAGCGTGCGGTAGGTGGATTCGTGTGTGGCGAAGGGCCAGCGCTGCGGCCATTGCTCGCACGCAGTGAAGACGAGATAGGAAGCAGGCACGAGCGCCCAGCCTAGCCAGCGCCATGCGGAGCGTTCATCACCCAGTTCGGCGAACAGCGCACGTGCTGCCAGCGCCAGCACGGTCAGCAGCAGCCAGGCACCGAGCGCATGGGCGAATCGGATGCCGATTGCAGGCCACGGCGTTTTGTCACCCTCGCCGAGCAGGCGCAGGGTTACCAGATGCGCGAGCAGTATCGCCGCCCAGCCGGCACCGGCGAGGTTGGCAAAGGGGGCGTAACCGGTGTGGTCAGTGCCGTAGGCGGAGGCGAGTGCGAGCCAGCCGAGCGGCGTGAGCGCGAGGCACAGGTTCGCCAGTGCGACCCACGTCCAGCGGCGTGCCGCGAGCGTCCACAGCAATGCGGTCGCGGCGATCAGGCTCAGCGTTGCCGCATGGTGCTGCGCCGGTGCGACGAAGCGCCCGATCTCGCCCAGCCAAGCTTCGCCCCACCAACGCGCCCCCCACAGCAACCCCAATAGCGAGAGGTTCGGTGCGATGTTGGCAAACTGCTCGTCGCCGCACTGTTGGAGGCGCCACGCCGCGACCCAGGCCGCTAGCGCGATCACCAGCGGCACTAGGAAGCCAGCGTGGAGCAGCGGCGCGAGCCCTGGCTCGGCGTCCAGCGCCACAAATGGATAAACCTGCAGCAGGAAAGAAGCGGCGGCGGCCAGTTGCAACGCCACGCCGAACCACATCGCCACCGCCTGCCGCAGCGAGATCGCGAGCCACAGGATCAGCACGCCGATGAGTGCCCACACGCCGCTCGCGACCCGCCATGGCAGCACGAACAGCACCGCAAGGTTGATCAGCGCAAGGCCGAAAACGAGGAAGAGATTGAGCCCGGCCCACAGCCCAAGATGGCCGTCGGCATCTCGGCCGGCGAGGATCGTGCTGGCAAGCACCGTGAGGCCGATCAGCCCGCACACCACCAGGCCCGACAGACCGGCCGCGAAAACCTGAGCACCGCCGGCCGCCGTACCGTGGTTGTAGGCGAAGAACACGATGCCGGCAGCTACCTGCACCAGCATGCCGGTCAGCAGCGCGGCACGATCGGCGAATCGCAGCGCGGCCCACACCGTGGCAACGCCCGCAATCGCCCAGGCCACCGCGGTGTAAGTGCTGCCGGCGAGCATCGGTGCCAGCAGGTAGGCAAAGAGCAGGCCCAGCACCGCGAAGAGCGGCTTGAGCACGGCGTCTGCGGGCGGATTGTTCTGCGCTTCGGCCGTGCGGGCGACGCGCCAGTTCGACAGCAACGCGCCCGCCAGCATCAGCGTGCCGAGCCACGAACCGGTGAGCAGCGGGCCGGGGTCGGCAGTGCCGCCAGCCAACGTGCGCAGGAAGAACACCGTGGCGCCTGCCTGCAGTAGCAGCGCAAAGCCACGCGCCAGCGTGCGCTGCTGACGATGGCCGAGCCAGTAGATGCCGGCGCCTTCCACCGCCCACGCGGCGGCGGTCCATTGGTCGTCGAGTGCGAGCGGAATCGCCAGCGACGCGAAGATCACGCCCAGCGCGAGGAAGACTTCCACCAGCAGCAGGTTGCGGATGCGGTCTCGCCCGAGCAGCGTGCGCGCGAGGATCAGGTAGAACGCGCCCAGCGCAAAAGCGCTGAAGGCCATGCCATATTCGATGTGGCGGATGAGTGCCACCTGCAGGCCAAAACCCACCAGCGGCACGCCGAACAGCAGGGTGCCGTCGATCGCGTTGGCATGCGCGAGCGCACCGCGCAGCAGCGCACCACGGTCGCCGCCATCGCCGGTCGGTGATACCCACTCGGCCATGCGTCGGCGCGCGAACAGCAGTGCGATCGTCACGTACATCAGGAAGAAGGCGACGAGGAAGGGTTCGGTGCTGGCGAAGAGTTCAGGCCGGTAGCCGCGCAGCCCCCACGCCGTGCCGGTCAGGAAGGTGCCGGCGAAGCCGACCAGGTTGAGCACCCGCCAGGCCTTGAACCAGGCAATGCCCAGCACGCCGGCGTTGAGCAGCAGGAAGTAGGAGAACAGCGCGACATGGCTGCCGCCGCCGGTGGATGCAAGGATGGGCGCCGCAAAGCCGCCCAGCGTGCCGGCAATCGCCAGCGAGGGCGCATCCTGTTTCACCGCAAGCAAGCCGGCGAGCGCCGCGATGGCCACCATCAGCAAGAAGCCGAACTGCGTTGGAATTAGGGCATGCAGCCGCATCGCCGCGAAGGTGGTGAGGTACATCACGGCCACGGCCGCGCCCTGCAACAACAGGCCGTATGGCCCGTTGCGCGCGCGCAATCGCCAGCCGACCACCAGCAGGCCGAGCGCGGTGGCGGCTACGCCGGCATAGCGGAATTCGATTGGCAGCGTGGTGCGTTCGGCCGCGTAACGCAGCAGGAAGGCCAGCCCGAGGAACAGCAACACGGTGCCCATGTGCGCGAGTGTGTTGCCGCCGAAAAGCCAGGCACGCGCGGCGTCGAAGGCGCGTTCGATGAGGTTGGGGCCGACCGGTTCGGTAAGCGCTTCCTCCGCGGATTCGTTCGGTGAGCTTGCGTGCGCGGCCTCCTCGGGTACTTCAGGCGCCCAGGCCGGCGTGGGCTGGCTGGGCGCAGCCGTGGCCGGCTCGGAATGGGTTTGTTCCGCCGGTGCGGTTTCGATGGTCTGAGCGGGCTCGGAAATTGATGCCGCCTCAGGCGCGATGACAGCGGCCACCGGCTCGGCGATCACCTCCAGCGTCAGTGCCGGGGTCTGCTCGCTCGCGTCCTCGGCGGCGCGCTCGGTGGTGTGCGTGGCTGCGCTCAATGCCGGTTCGGCCGGCGTTGCGGGAGCGTCGGCCCCTGCTGGCGCCTCCTTGCGCGACTCCAGCGCCACGAAGCGCTGATGGATAGCCAGCGTGACGCGGTCGAAGTGCTCTCGCAGCGCCGCCTGCGCGTGCTCGCTGGCGTCCAGCTGCTCGACGAGCGTTTCCAGCCGCTGCGTCAGCGATACCACCCGACCGGCAAGAAGACCGATCAGGGCACCCAGCGCCGCGCCCAGCCAGCCGCTCAGGTCATTCGCCAGCGCTGCCACCAGGCCCAGTACCAGGCCGATCAGCATCAACAGAACACTCACAGCATGCACTCCCATTCCGGGCGACGCGGCCGATACACCGCACGGCGGGCAGTCTCCCACAGGCCGGTGCAGGCCAGCGTGAGCGAACACGCGGTCGGCCTCAGATCGCGGCGTGCCGCGGCAGGTTCAAGCGGCGGCCGTGACGGCCGTAATTGCTGGGAACGACCTGCCCAACCTGCCTCCATGCTCCGGCGATACGCCCTCCTTGCCTTCTTGCTGATCTGCATTGCGGGCGTCGTGCTGTGGACGCGGCATAGCCCTGCGCCGACGCCGATCCGCATCGGCGTGCTGCATTCGTTGAGCGGCACCATGTCGGCGAGCGAACGGCCGCTGGCCGACGCGGTGCAGATGGCGGTGGCCGAACTGAACGCCGATGGCGGCGTGCTGGGCCGGCCGGTCGAGGTGCGTCTGGCCGATAGCCGCTCGGACGCTGAGCAAGCGGCGCGTGAGGCGGAGCGACTGATCACGGCAGAGCGCGTCAGCGCGCTGTTCGCATGCTGGACATCGGCCTGCCGCGCCGCGGTGCGACCTATCGTCGAGCGTCATCACCACCTGCTGTTCTACCCGGTGCAGTACGAGGGCATGGAGCAGTCGCCCAACATCCTGTACACCGGTCTGGCGCCCAACCAGCAGATCGTGCCTGGTACGCACTGGATGCTCGAGCACTTCGGCAAGCGCGTGTTCCTGGTTGGCTCCGACTACCGTTTTCCGCGTACCGCGAACCTGATCATCCGCGATCTGGTTGAAGCACGTGGTGGCGAGGTTGTTGGCGAACACTACCTGCCACTGGGCAGCCGCGACTTCACCGATGTTGTTGCAGCGCTCGCCGACGCACGGCCTGTGGCGGTGCTCAACACGCTCAACGGCGACAGCAATGCCGCCTTCTTCGCCGCCCTGATCGCGGCAGGTCTCGTCGACCAGCCGGTGATGTCCTTCAGCGTGGCTGAGCCCGAGATGCGTGCCTGGGGCGGCGGACGGCTGACGCGGCACTACGCTGTTTGGAGCTACTTTCAGTCAGTCGATACCCCACAGAATCGGCGCTTCGTTGCGAACTGGCGTGCGCGCTTCGGCGCCGATCGGCCGACCAGCGATCCAGTCGAAGCCGCTTACATCGGCGTGAAGCTCTGGGCGCAGGCTGTGCGCGACGCAGGCAGCGACGACCCGGTACGCGTGAATGCCGCACTGCTGCATCAGTCGGTCGGCGGCCCGTCCTCGATCGAGGCGGTCGATCCAGCGACGCGGCATCTTTGGAAGCGCATGCGCGTCGGGCATGTGTTGCCCGATGGCCAGTTCGAGCAGGTGTTTGCGTCCGACTACCCGTTGCGGCCGGCTCCCTGGCCCTCCTACCGAAGTCGGGAAGCCTGGCAGCAGATGCTGGAAGGGGAGGCGCCGTGAGTTTTGGCCGCATCCTGCCGCGCCTGATGCTCGGCTTTCTGTTGCTCTCGGCGTTGCCGGTCGGCGGCCTCGCATGGTGGGCCGATACTGCCTTCGAGCGCACCCTTACCGCTACCGTGCTGACCCACTTGTCTGCCATCGCCGACAAGAAGTCAGACCAGATCAACAGCTACCTTGAAGAGCGTGTGGCCGATAGCCGGGCGCTGGCCAACTCGCCGACGGCGCAGCATGCATTGAGCGTGCTGCCGTCACTGCTCGCCAGTACCGAGGCGACGCAGTACCAGATTGAAGCGGCGCGCTACCGCGAGTACTTCCTCAGCGTGCAGGACAACGTCGGCGGCTACGACCTTTTGCTGACCGCCGCCGATGGCAACGTCGTGTTCTCGGTGCTTCATGAAGCTGATTTCGACAGCAACCTGGATACCGGCCCCTACCGCGACAGCATCCTTGCGCATGCGCATCGCCAGGCCCTTGCGCTGCTGACGACCCAGGTCACACCGGTAGCGGCTTACGCGCCCTCGGGCGGGCGGCCAACGGTTTTCATCGTGTCGCCGGTAATCCGTGACGGCAAGCCAATCGGCACAGTCGCGCTGCAACTGTCGCTCGAGCACCTCAACGCCGTGGTCACCGATGCAACCGGCCTTGGCCAGAGCGGCGAAACCATCGTCGCCCAGCGGGAAGGTGACAAGGCGCTTTACGTGGTGCCGCTGCGGCGTGTGCCCGACGCGGCGTTCCGCCTGCGCCGCCCGATCGAAAAACTGGGCGAACCGATGCAGGCGGCAATCCGCGGCGAGCGTGGCAGCGGCATCGGGCGCGACTACGCCAGCGTACGCGTGGCCGCGGCGTGGCGTTACTTGCCGGCGCTACGATGGTACATGGTGGTGAAGATCGACGCCGACGAGGCATTCGCGCCAGCCACGCAGCTGCGCGCACAAAGCCTCACCGCGCTAGCGCTGATCGCGTTGGCCGCCCTGGCGATGTCGGTGGTGCTCGAGCGCGGCATCGTCAAGCCGATCCTGCAGCTGCTCGACGCGACTCAGCGCATCGCCGCCGGCGATCTGCTCGAGCG
>CAMFLH010000181.1 GCA_945957295.1 uncultured Uliginosibacterium sp. | reverse complement strand
GGCGATGGCAGAACAGCGTCGGCATGCCAAGCTGTTCCATCAGCGGCTTGGCGAACTCGTAGAAAGTGTCGGACAAGATCACGACCTGATACTGCTCGCGCAGCCCGTCGAGGAAAGCCTTTGCGCCTTCGAGCGGCGACAGGCCGGCAATCACCTTCTGGATCTGCGGCAGCCCCAGGCCCTTCTCGGCCAGGATGTCGAGGCGGTACTTCATCAGCTTGTCGTAGTCCGGCTCGTCGCGCGTCGTGCGACGCAGCGCTTCGATGCCGGTGGCTTCGGCGAAGGCGATCCAGATTTCGGGGACGAGCACGCCTTCGAGGTCGAGACAGACGATCTTCACGGGACTTCCTGGTCAGGGTTGCGGGTAACCGTTGATTCTATCAGGCCGGCGACCCCGCCCCACGGCGCGTGTCACGGATGGAAGTGGATGTCGCAGGTGCCGACCTTGCTGACCTCGCGTTGCGGAGCCAGCCCGTATACATCGATATCGCCCGACCCGGTGCAGCTGGCGGCAAGCCGGTCGCCGGCGCGGGCTTCGATGTCACCCGAACCCGCGAGCGTCAGCGTCGTTTCGCGCGCTTGCAGCGCCTTGAGCTTGATGTCGCCGGAGCCCGAAAGCGCCGCTTGCAGCGAGTCGGTTTCGCCATCCACGACGACGTCGCCCGACCCGGACAGGCGCACATCGAGGCGCCTCGCCTTGACGCCGTGTGCGACCAGATCGCCAGAGCCGGAAAGGCTGATTGCGAGTGCATCGCCGTTCAGGGCATTGAGCGCCAGATCGCCCGAGCCGATCAGCCTTGCCTCACGCAACTCCGGCGAACTGATGCGGATCTTGAGTTTGCGCTCGGCGCCGAACCAGCTGAAATTGCCCGGCCGGGCGTCGACGAGCAGTTTGCCGTCGCGCACCTCGACACGCAGGCGCTCGATGTAGTCGGCATCGCCTTCGGCGGATACATGCGGCGGCCCGGCCTGCCAGCTCACGTCGAAAGGCACGCTGACTTCAAGGAGGTCAAAGGCCGCGAGCGGCTTGTCGAGTTTGCCGCTGTCGGCCGATACGGCGGGCGCGGCGATCGAGAGTGCAGCGGTTAAGAGCATTGCGCGCAGCATGACGGGCCTCCGGGTGAGCGTCAGACCGGCATGCTGCGCCGGGTGTGTATGCAGTTTGTGTCGGCGCGAAACGCCGACACGATTCGCGATGCGCCGCCGTTCAGACGATGTCGAGGTTCTGGATGCCCGCCGACAGGTCGCGATCCGAGTGCTTGCTGTTGAGCTTGATCTGCAGGCGCAGGTCGTTGATCGAGTCCGCGTTGCGCAGCGCATCCTCGTAGGTAATCAGCCCCTGCTCATACAACTCGAACAGCGACTGGTCGAAGGTCTGCATGCCGAGTTCACGCGAACGCTTCATCAGATCCTTGATCTCTGCGATTTCGCCCTTGAAGATCAGGTCCGAGATCAGCGGTGAATTGAGCAGAATCTCGACAGCCGGTACGCGGCCCTTGCGATCCTTCATCGGGATCAGGCGCTGCGACACCATGCCGCGCAGGTTCAGCGACAGATCCATCAGCAGTTGGTGACGACGGTCTTCCGGGAAAAAGTTGATGATCCGGTCGATTGCCTGGTTCGCGCTGTTCGCGTGCAGCGTGGCAAGGCAAAGGTGGCCGGTTTCGGCGAAGGCGACTGCGTAGTCCATCGTCTCACGGTCTCGGATCTCACCCATCAGGATCACGTCCGGCGCCTGCCGCAGCGTGTTCTTCAGACCCATCTCCCAGCTATCGGTATCGATGCCGACTTCGCGTTGCGTCACCACGCAGTTCTTGTGTGGGTGGACGTACTCGATCGGGTCTTCCAGCGTGATGATGTGGCCGTAGCTGTTCTCGTTGCGGTAATCGACGAGACCGGCGAGAGAAGTGGTCTTACCGGTGCCGGTGCCGCCGACGAAGATCACCAGGCCGCGCTTGGACATCGCGATGTCCTTGAGGATAGGCGGCAGCCCCAGCTCGTCGATGGTCGGAATCTTCTGCGCGATCGTGCGGCACACCATGCCGACGCGGCTCTGCTGGATGAACGCGTTGGTACGGAAGCGGCCGATCCCGGCCGGCGAGATCGCGAAGTTACATTCCTTCGTCGATTCGAACTCCGCCGCCTGCCGGTCGTTCATCACCGAACGCACGAGCTCCGCGGTGTGTTGCGGCGTCAGCACCTGGTTCGACTGCGGCACGATCTTGCCGTCGATCTTGATCGCCGGCGGAAAGCCCGCAGTGATGAACAAGTCAGACCCGCGCTTGCTGATCATCAGCTTGAGCAGGTCGTGCATGAATTTGAGTGCCTGATCGCGTTCCATGATGTGCGTCCTTCCCCTTCGGCTTTCTGTTCTTTCCCCCGGAAGTTTCGTGCAGAAGCCGTCGCGAGCGTTTCGAGGTCGGTTCGAGAAGCGCAGCCGTACTGAGGTACGGCGAGCATCGCAGGAGCGAGATCGGAACGCGCAGCAGGCTTATGTACGGAACTAGCCGGGGAAGTTGTCCTTGTTGGCCGCACGCAGGCGAGCTTCGGCCGCGCTCACGATGTTGCGCTTCACCAGTTCCTGCAAGCACTGATCCAGCGTCTGCATGCCGTACTGCTGGCCGGTCTGGATCTGCGAATACATCTGAGCGATCTTCGCTTCGCGGATCAGGTTACGGATTGCAGGCGTGCCGATCATGATCTCGTGCGCGGCAACGCGGCCGGTAGCGTCCTTCTTCTTCAGAAGCGTCTGCGAGATCACCGCGCGCAGCGATTCGGACAGCATCGCCCGGACCATTTCCTTTTCCGCTGCGGGGAACACGTCGATGATACGGTCGATCGTCTTTGCGGCCGACGAGGTGTGCAGCGTGCCGAACACAAGGTGACCGGTTTCGGCCGCGGTCAGCGCGAGGCGGATGGTTTCCAGGTCGCGCAATTCGCCGACCAGGATCACGTCCGGGTCTTCACGCAGCGCAGAGCGCAGCGCGTTGTTGAACGACTGCGTGTCGCGTGAGACTTCGCGCTGGTTGATCAGGCTGCGCTTGGATTCGTGCACGAATTCGATCGGGTCCTCGATCGTGAGGATGTGGCCGTATTCGTTCTCGTTCACGAAGTCGATCATCGCCGCGAGCGTGGTCGACTTGCCCGAGCCGGTCGGCCCGGTCACCAGCACAATGCCGCGCGGGTTCTGCGAGATATCCTTGAAGATCTTCGGGCATTCGAGTTCTTCGAGCGTCAGCACCTTCGATGGAATCGTCCGGAACACTGCGGCCGCGCCGCGGTCCTGGTTGAAGGCGTTGACCCGGAAACGCGCGAGGTTGGGCACGTTGAAGGAGAAGTCGGTCTCCCACACGTCCTCGTACTGCTTGCGCTGCGAGTCGTTCATGATGTCGTAGACCATGGCGTGCACTTCCTTGTGCTCCATGGGCGGCAGGTTGATCCGACGCACGTCGCCGTGGACCCGGATCATCGGCGGCAGGCCGGCCGATAGATGTAAGTCGGAGGCCTTGTTCTTGACCGCGAAGGCAAGCAGTTCGGTGATATCCATGGCGTCTCTCTGGAAGCGGGGCGCAGACAGTGGGTGCCAAGCGCGCTGCTATACTTGGCCGGCCCGGTCGAATGACTCGAAACGATTATATGACAGCCCTTTCGGCCAATCTGCAAGCAGTTCGCGCAAGGATCGAATCCGCGTGCCGTCGCGCGGGCCGCGATCCGTCTGAAGTGCGGCTACTTGCGGTCAGCAAGACATTCCCGGCCGATGCGGTCGTCGCGGCTGCAGGCGAGGGCCAACGCGCCTTTGGCGAGAATTATGTGCAGGAAGGCTGTGGCAAGGTTGAACAGCTCGCCGCGCTGGGCCTTGAGTGGCACTTCATCGGCCCGCTGCAGAGCAACAAGAGTCGCCTGGTCGCCACGCATTTCGACTGGGTGCATTCGGTCGATCGCCTGAAGATCGCGCAGCGCCTGTCGGAACAACGTGCGCCGCAGCTCGCGCCGATCAACGTCTGCCTGCAAGTGAACGTGAGCGGCGAGGCCTCGAAATCCGGCGTCGCGCCGGGCGAGGTTGTCGAATTGGCGCGTGCCGTATCGGCGCTGCCGCAGTTGCGCCTGCGTGGCTTGATGGCGATTCCCGAGCCGACCGAGGATGAAGCGCTGCTACGCAGCCGTTTCGCCCTGCTGCGTAGCTTGCGCGACCAGATCAACGACGTACTCGCGCTGGGTCTGGACACCCTGTCGATGGGCATGTCGTCTGACCTGGACCTTGCGATTGCCGAGGGCGCGACGATCGTCCGCGTCGGCACCGCCATTTTTGGCAGTCGTACTCCACTTCCTGATTCGAACTCCTAGAGAACCCTATGCGCATTAGCTTTCTTGGCGGCGGCAACATGGCGGCCGCGTTGATCGGAGGATTGATCGAATGTGGCTTCGCGGCGAGCGATTTGCAGGCGATTGACCTCAATGCCGACGCCCGTGCAGGGCTGGAGGCGCGCTTTGGTGTGCGCACCGCCGGCAGTGTCGATGCGCAGGCGCTCGCGTGCGATGTTCTGGTGCTCGCTGTGAAGCCACAGAGCATGCGCGAGGCGCTCGCGCCGATCGCCGGGCGGCTGACGACGCAACTGGTGCTGAGCATTGCTGCCGGCATCCGCGTCGATGCCCTGGTGCGCTGGCTGGGTGACTACCGCCGTATCGTGCGTGCCATGCCGAACACCCCGGCGCTGGTCGGCGCCGGTGCCGCCGGCCTTTTCGCCGACGCGAGCGTCACGGCGGACGAACGCGATGCTGCGGCGCGCATCCTTGGCGCGGTCGGCTCGGTCGCGTGGTTGACCGAGGAGGCACAGGTCGATGCGGTGACCGCGCTATCGGGCAGCGGCCCGGCCTACGTCTTCTACTTCATCGAAGCGCTGATCGAGGGCGGCGAGGCGATCGGCCTGTCGCGCGAGGTTGCGCGATCGCTGGCGATCGACACCGTGCTTGGCGCCGCCAAACTGGCCGCAGCGAGCGAGGACGATGCCGCAACACTGCGCGCGCGCGTCACGTCGAAAGGCGGCACTACGGCCGCTGCGCTCGCATCGATGGAACAGGATGGATTTAAAGCTCTGATCGCGCGTGCACTGAACGCCGCCAACGCGCGCGGCCGTGAGCTCGGCGACGAGCTCGGGCGCGACTAAACGGAGACACACAGCAATGCTTGCGGGTCTGCTCATCCTGGTTCTGAACGCCGTCGGGAGCTTTGTCAGCTCCCTGTTGCTGGTCCGCGCGCTGATGCGCTGGCAGCGCCTTTCCTTCATCAACCCGCTGGGGCACTTCATCCTCGCTACCACGGATTGGGTGGTCGTGCCGATGCAGAAACTGTTCGGCTCGCGCAGCGGGCTGGACCTCTCCTGCATCGTGCCGGCGTGGCTGATCGAATGTCTCGTCATCGCCGTTGTGCTGTTGCTCAAGGGCGTCTTTTCCGACCCGGCCGCACTGGTCGGCACGGTACTCGTCACCGGCAGCGTCGCGTTCCTGATCAGCCTGGTGCGACTGATCATGATGGTGGTGATCGTTGCGGCGGTGCTGTCCTGGGTGAATCCGCGCGCGCCGATCGCGCCCCTGGTCAATGGCCTGTGTCGCCCCTTCCTGCTACCGCTGCAGCGCCGCATACCGCCGATCGGCGGCGTGGATCTGTCACCGCTGGTGCTGCTACTGATCCTGCAGGTGCTGGTGTACCTGCTGGCGAGCATGGCGCCAGCCAGCCTCGCGCTGATGTGAGCTGGTTGACACTCTGCAATGACGGCAGCGCCTTGCTGGCGCTGCACATCCAGCCCGGTGCCAAACGCACCGAGATTGCCGGGCTGCACGGCGATGCGCTGAAAATCCGCCTCGCGGCGCCGCCGGTCGACGGCAAGGCGAACGAGGCGCTGCTCGCCTTCATCGCCACGACACTGGGTGTGGCGAAACGCGCAGTAAGCCTGGAGTCCGGCGCCACGTCACGCCAGAAACGCGTGCGGGTTGTGGATGCCGATCCGGCACGCCTTGCTCGCCTCGCCGAGCCTTGAATGAACCCCTGATACGGAGACGCTGCCGTGAGTATCGCAGTCGATAATCCCTTTACGCTTTTTGGCGAGTGGCTGGCTGAGGCTACCGCCAGCGAACCGAACGATCCGAACGCAATGGCGCTGTCCACGGTCGGCGAGGACGGCATGCCTTCGAGCCGCATGGTGCTGCTGAAGGATTTCGACGAAGACGGCTTCGTCTTCTACACCAACCTTGGCAGCCAGAAGGCACGCGAACTCGCGGCGCACCCGAAGGCGGCCCTGCTGTTCCACTGGAAGAGCCTGCAGCGTCAGGTGCGGGTGCAGGGCACGATTACGCCGGTCAGCAAGGACGAGGCGGATGCCTACTTCGCTAGCCGCGCGCGCGATTCGCGCATCGGCGCCTGGGCCTCGAAGCAGTCGCAGCCGATGGAAGGCCGCTGGGAGCTGGAGAAACGCGTCGCCGCCTTCGCGCTGAAATTCGGCATCGGCGAGATCCCGCGGCCCGAGTTCTGGTCCGGATTCCGCGTCACGCCGCAAGTTATCGAGTTCTGGAAAGCGGGCGCATTCCGTCTGCACGATCGTATCCGCCTCGAACGTCAGGCAGACGGCGGCTGGCACGGCACGCCGCTGTTTCCCTGAGGCGCCAGCGCTCGCGCTGAGCGGACGGCTCGGCCGGCCTGAGCGAGGCGCTTGCCGCCCGCCGGTTCCGTTCCCGCGGGCATCACACAGATCGACTGATTGCGTCGGTTTTCGCGTTTCCGGGGCGCGTCGCGTTGGCGCTCCGGCAACGCACGGCGGCGACTCTGCTCGCCATCAGCTCGCTTCGATCCGAAAAGAACTGCTGTCGAATGTGACCTGCTTCGCGGCTGTCAATGCAAACGGCATTTCGCGCGCGCGTGAACGCGACCATGATTTAGGCGTTTTTGTCAGAGTTTCACGCCGTCGGCGCGACGCACAGGGGTCGATTCAATGCTCAACGTTTTCTCGGCGCATGGTTGGAGAGCTGGAACGTGTTCGCGGACATCGTCTCGAGCTACGGTTACCTGATCGCGGTGCTGATGGGGCTCGCGCTGGTGTTTTTCTGTTCGGCGCCGATCTTTCGTACCCAGCCACTCACGCCTGCGGAACAGCGCGAACGCGCCGAGGCGCCGTCGCGCCTGCGCTCGATCCTGGTTGTCGATGATTCCGCGGTGGTTCGCGCCAAGCTTGCCAAGCTGCTGCAACTTGCGGGCTACCGCGTAACGCTCGCGCAGGATGGCGTGGAGGCCGAAGAAGCGCTGGCGCGTGAGCGCTTCCACCTGATGATTACCGACCTCGAAATGCCTCGGATGGATGGCTTCGAACTGATCGCGTCGGTGCAAGGGAGCCTCGCCACCGAGCAATTGCCGATCATTGCCATCACCGGATATGAAGCCTTGCAGGGCCGCGTGCGTGATTGCGAGGGCGTGTTCGGCATCTTCCAGAAACCCTGGAACGACCGCGAACTGCTGCGCCGGGTCGCGGCGCTGACGCAGCTGAGCGAACTGACCTGGAACGTCGAGCACGGCGCGCCGACCCTGCTAGGCGGCGCCTGAGCACGAGTCGCGACGCTATCCCGCCAGCGGCGGATACTTCTTTGCGTTAAGCGCGATCTTGTCGCGCACGGCGGCATCCACGTCGATCTTCAAGACCATCGCCAGCCGCATCAGGTAGAGCAGTACGTCGGCGACTTCCTGCCGCACATGCTCTGCCTTGTCGCCCTGCATGATGGTTTCGGCTTGCGCGTCGGTGAGCCACTGGAAGATCTCGGCCAGCTCGCCGACCTCGCCTGTCAGCGCGAGGATCAGGTTGCGCGGGTTGTGGAAGCGGTCCCAGTCGCGTTCGCGTGCGAAGTCGGCGAGCCGCGCTTCCAGTGCCGCGGTGTCGATCAGTTTCATGCCGAGCGCCGTGCGACGAGCTGCACCACCGCGGCAAGGCCGCTGTGCGCAGGGCCTTCGATGACCTCGCGCTCAAGCTCGACCAAGTGGTCGAACCTCAGCGTCGCCAGTTCGGTACGCAGCGCTGCGGCTTCGCACAGCATGTCCGGGTCGCTCGGACCGCCGGTGCCGAAGGCGAGCTGACGCGGCGTGTAGGCTTCGAGGATCAGGCGACCGCCGGGCGCCAGGGCATGCGCGGCGCGTTGGTGGACGCTGGCGCGCAGTGCGCTCGGCAAGTGGCAGAAGATCGACACGATGGCGCTCCAGCGTGCTGCGCCGAAATCAAACTCGGCCAGATCCGCGACCACCGCGTTGACCGCCAGCTGCTCCGCCGCCGCGCGCTCGCGCAGCTTGGCCATGCCGACTTCGGATTGGTCCACCGCGGTGACGCGATGCCCCAGTCGCGCTAGGTGCAGCGCATTGCGCCCTTCGCCCTCGCCGATGCACAACACCTCGCCGATCGGCATGTCGGCGGCTTGCGCGCGCAGGAAGTCGTTCGGTTCGGTACCGTAGAAGTAGCCAGGGCGGCCGTAGCGTTCGTCCCAGAACGTGTGCTGCATCGCGCTCAGCCGCTGAACATCACGCGGCCTTCGACCAGCGTGTGCTTCACGACGCCCGGCAGCTCGTAGCCGAGGAAGGGCGTGTTCTTGCCCTGGCTACGCAGGCTTTCGCGGGTAACGGTGCGATGCGCGTCGGCATCGAAAATGCACACGTCGGCGCGCGCGCCAACGCCCAGATGGCCGCCCTTCGTGATGCCCATGATGCGGGCTGCATCGGCGGTGACGCGCGATAGCGTAGTCAGCAGCGGCAGCTTCATCTCCGCGCCCCACTTGAGCGTCAGCGGCAACAGCAGCTCCAGCCCGGTCGCACCCGGCGCGGCTTCGGCGAAAGGCATCTGCTTTTCGTCGTCGTCCACCGGCGTGTGATCGGAACACACCGCGTCGATCTCGCCGCTCGCCAATGCTGCGCGCAGTGCTTCGCGGTCGCGCTGTGCGCGGAGCGGCGGCACCAGATGCGTGAGCGGATTGAAGAAGCCGATGTCGATGTCACACAGGTGCAGATGGTGCGCACTGACATCGCAGGTGACGTCCAGCCCCTCGGCGCGGGCGCGCCGGATCAGTTCAAGGCCAGCCGCCGACGAGAGCCGCGTAATGTGCAGCTTCACGCCGGTGGTCTTCGCCAGTTGCAGTTGCGTCGCCAGCGCGACGGTTTCCGCTTCGACCGGGATGCCAGTGAGGCCGAAGCGCGACGCGACTTCGCCATCGTGCGCAACGCCTTGCGACATGTAGGGATCGAGCGGCTGCAGCCAGACTCGGTAGCCGAAGGTGGAGGCGTACTGCATCGCGCGCAGCAGCACCAGGTTGTCCTTCATCGGCGTGTTGGCCTGGCCGAACGCGACGCAGCCGGCTTCGGTCAGCTCGGCCATCTCGGTCAGGCGCTCACCCTTGAGGCCCGCGGTCAGCGCACCGACCGGATAGACGTGCGCACAGTTGAGCTTGCGCGCGCGGTGGCACAGCATTTCGACGAGGCCTGGTTCGTCCAGCGCTGGGTCGGTATCGGGCGGGCAGGCGAGGCTGGTGACACCACCCGCCATCGCGGCCTGCATTTCGGATTCCAGCGTGGCGCGGTATTCAAAACCGGGCTCACGCAGGCGTGCGGAGAGGTCGACCAGGCCGGGCGCGACGATCAGGCCGCGCGCGTCGATCACGCGGTCCGCGGTGAAGCCGGCAGGTGCGGCGCCGAGCGCGACGATCTTGTCGTCGGCAATGAACACGTCTTGCTGGGTGTCGAGCTTGTGGGCCGGATCGACGACACGGCCGTTGGCAATCTGGATCTTCATCGTCATGGTCTCAGTGTCCGGCCAGCATGCTCATCACGGCCATCCGCACCGCGATACCGAAAGTCACCTGCGGCAGGATCACCGCATTGCCGCCATCGGCGACGGCGGAATCGATCTCGACGCCGCGGTTCATTGGGCCAGGGTGCATCACGATCGCATCGGGTTTGGCGAGCGCGAGTTTCTCCGGCGTCAGGCCCCAGACCTTGAAGTACTCCTGGCTGGAGGG
>CAMFLH010000180.1 GCA_945957295.1 uncultured Uliginosibacterium sp. | reverse complement strand
CTTTCTGGTGCTGTTGCCAGAAAGTAAGACGCCCGCCGGGGGCGGGACCCCGGCCAACGCACGGTTGCGCACTCACACCGGATAGCGCGAGCCCCACAGGGCAACTCAACTCAGATTTTGGGCTTCGCAAGACTCAGCCCAACCTACTTCCCCGCGCCCGCCTGCATGGCGCTTTCGCCAATTCACGAAGACTCACACCATGACCACCCAACAAGCCCTCCGCGTCGGCATCGGCGGCCCCGTCGGTTCCGGCAAGACCGCCCTGACCCTCGCGCTGTGCCAGGCACTGCGCGAGAAGTACAACATCGCCGTTGTCACCAACGACATCTACACCGCCGAGGACGCGCAGTTCCTCGTCCGCAACGAGGCGCTCGCACCGGAGCGGATCATCGGCGTCGAGACCGGCGGCTGCCCGCACACTGCGATCCGTGAAGATGCCTCGATCAACCTAGAGGCGATTGATCGCCTGAACCAGCGCTTCGCCGGGCTGGAGATCATCTTCGTCGAATCCGGCGGCGACAACCTCGCGGCAACGTTCTCGCCGGAGCTCTCCGATCTAACGCTCTACGTGATCGACGTTTCGGCCGGCGACAAGATTCCGCGCAAGGGCGGGCCCGGCATCACCAAGAGCGATCTGCTGGTGATCAACAAGATCGACCTGGCGCCGCTGGTGGGCGCCTCGCTTGAGGTGATGGATCGCGATGCGAAAAAAATGCGCGGAGAAAAGCCATTTGTTTTCAGCAATCTCAAATCCGGGCAAGGACTTTCGGACATCATCGCCTTCATCGAAACCCAGGGCATGCTCGCCCCCGCCTGACTTTTCAAGGAGAACACCCATGCGACCCATCCGCCCCCTGCTCGCTGCCGGTCTTGTCATGGCATCCGGCGCAGCCTTCGCCCACCCCGGCCATGAGGCGATGAGCCTGGCCAGCGGGTTCAGCCACCCCTTCGGTGGCGTGGATCATCTGCTCGCGATGCTGGCGGTCGGGCTCTACGCTGCCCGCCAGGGTGGTAAGGCCCGCTGGGCGCTGCCGGCCGCCTTCGTTGCGGCGATGCTCGCTGCGGCAGGGCTAGCGCACACGGGCGCCCACATCCCGCTGGTCGAAGCCGGTGTTGCTGCGTCGGTGTTGATTCTCGGGCTGTTGATTGCCGCAGCCGCGCGCCTTCCGCTGGCGCTCACCGCACCGCTGGTCGCCATGTTCGCGATGTTCCATGGCGCCGCACACGTCGCGGAAAAAGGTGACGCAGGACTGTTCGCCTACGCGGCGGGCTTCGCACTGGCCAGCACGGCCCTGCACGGCTGCGGTTGGCTGATCGGGCGCCGCATCCCGGAAACCACCGCCGGTGCCCGCCTGCAGCGCGCCGCGGGGGGCGTGCTGGCCGTGGCAGGTGGCTTGCTGCTGGGCGCCTGACCGGTACACCAAAGGGGGTGCGAAACGGCACCCCCTGTAAGACGCCTCAAGCGCCCGCCTAGGGCTGCGCTTGATCTTCAAACCAGCACCGGGCGGGCTTACTCAAGCGCACGATTGACATCTGCGCACACGCAGCAGGATGCTGCGCGAACCCATTGCGTGGAGCTTGGCATGCTGGCTTGGATCGCGCGACTGTTCGGCCTTGGCACCGATACCCGCTCCTTGACGGAGACGGTAGTAGAGCCGCCTGCCGAGCCAGAGACAGCCAAGGCCCATGAGCCCGCGATCGAACTGGCGCCGGCCGCCGAAGGCGCGTTGCTGCAACAGGTGTTGCTGGACAAGCAGCGGCGCGCCACCGGCTACCTCTTCTCGCTGCAAGCGGGGCGCAGTGGCCAGTTGGCGGATCAATCACCGCGCGTGCGGGCACTGCTCGATGATCTGCTGATTGCGCGCCTGCTGACGCTCGCACCCCACTGGCCCGCGCAGCGCTGCGCATGGATCGCGATTGACGACACGTCGCTGGCACACGGATCGCTGCCGCGACTGGCCGCGCTGCGCACGGTGCTGCATGTCCAAGCGGTCGATCCTGAACAGGCCGCGGCGCCGGAGGTCGCGAGCCGTATCCGCAGCCTTCAGCGTGACGGCGTCCGCATCGGCCTCGACGCCGCGCCCGGCTCGCCATGGTTTGAATCGCTCGCCTGGCTCGCCGATGTCTTTCTGCTCGATTTTCACCAGGCACCCACCACGCTGCAGCGCTACCAGACCCAACTTGGCGCTCAGTTTCCGTTGATCCCGCGAGTCGCCACGGGTGTCGACACACTCGACGCCCTCGACGCCGCATGGAAGCTGGGCTGCAGCGAGGCGGCTGGCGCCTTCGCTCAGCTTCGGGGCAATTGGCAGGGCAACCGCATCGCACCCGGCCCCTTGCGCATGGCAGCACTGCTCGCGCGCATCGGGAGTGACACCGAGAACCGCGAAATCGCTGCGGCACTCAAGCAAGACATGGCCCTTTCGTACCGGCTGCTGCGCTTCGTGAATACAGCAACGGGCGGTCTGCAACATGCGGTCGGCTCGATCGAGCAGGCGCTCTTGCTGCTCGGCCGTGAGCAGCTGTACCGCTGGCTAGCCCTCCTGGTGTGCGCCAGCGCTCAGCGCGGCGAAGGCGACGCCATGATGGAGAATGCGCTGGTGCGCGCCCGGATGCTCGAGGTGCTGGCCGACCGTGTGGCCCCGGAAGCGCGCGACGATCTGTTCGTAACCGGATTGTTTTCGCAGCTCGACATGCTGCTGCAGGTGCCGATGGAGACGGCGCTCGAACCGCTCGCGCTCACGCCAGCAGTGCGCGAAGCGCTGCTTGAACGCAGCGGCCCATGCGCTGATTGGCTGGCGGTCGCCGAAGCCGGTGACAACGGCGACCCTGTCGCGCTGCTCATCGCATGCCGCAAGCTGGGTATCCCGGCGATGCGCGCCGCCAGCGCACGCATCGCCGCACTGGCGTGGGTGCACAGCCTCGCCGTAACGCCCGAAGCGCCACCGGCCTAGAGATCCATTCGCCGGTCCGGCAACTGGTAGAGCAGATCCGGCAGCCCTTCTTCGTTGTCCACCGCAGCGCCCTCGCGACGCAACAGCACTTCAAACCCGCGATGCTCATAGAAGCGGCAGGCCCGCGGATTGTCACGGAAGCACCAGAGCCGCACCGGGAACGGCAGTTCGCATACCGCGTAGCCGAGCAGTGCGCTGCCGACCCCGGAGTCGACCGCATCCGGGCGTACATAGAGCTGGTCGACCCAACCGCAGCCACCCCGCTCCGCGAGCACACAGAAGCCGACGATGCGGTGACCGCGCTCCGCGACCAGTACGCGGGAACACGGGATCAGGTGTAGCGCGACCCACTTGCGCACCGACTCATCGTCATGCGCGAGCGGAATCGAAGGCATCAGCGCCTTGCGCGAAGCGAGCAGCACATCGGCCACCGCATTGGCATCGCGGCGCCCCGCCGCGCGAATGTTCAGCATCGCGTCAGACCGCTGCCGCGGCCCTGGGGCCGCGCCTCAGCAGGGCGCCCAGGCGCCACGCCGCAACACCGCAGGCCACGGCGCTGAGCGCCAGCACCAAGCGTGTATCAAGCAAAATCAATGCCGCACCGACCAGGGCGACCGCCACGTTGGCGAGGCAGAAAGTCGTCGACAGCAAACCCATCACCGCCCCCTGGCCGTGCTGATCGAAGCTCTGCGACCAATGCACCGGCATCGATGTGCTGTAAATCGATAACGGCACGCCGATCAGCACGATCACGACGATGCCCAGCGTAGGCCAGCCGGCGGCCAGCACCACAAAGCAGGCAGCCACCACCCATGCGGTGCTGCGCGCAGCGGCCAGCGGCAGGAAGCGCTGCCCGATACGCGGCCACACCAGCGCACTCATCAGTGTCATCAACAGGCACATGCCCGCGGTGACCCACGAGATACCGGTCGGCCCGAGCCGCGCAAACTCGACCAGCCACAAGGGGTAAAACTCGTAAAAGCCATTCAGACCGAAGGTGAAGGCAAGTTGCAGCCAGAATACACGCCGCACCGCCGGGTCCTCCAGCAGTCGGAACGCATGCTGCTCGCGCGCGAAGGCGACCCAACCGCGCCCACCGAGATCCGCTTTCGCGCCGGTATTGGGCACCAGCCATGCCAACAGAACGAGGGCGGGCAGCATCATCGCTGCAGCCACCACAAAAGGCACCCAGCCGCCCAGCGGCATCAGAAAGCCGCCGAGTAAGGGCCCCACCAGCCAGCCAATGTAGAGCGAGGCATTGACCATCGAGAACGAGCGGGTCTTGTCGATCTGCGGATGCAGGTCGGCCGCGATCGCGCGTGCAATCGCGGCATTGCCTTCGCACAGCCCGGTGGCAAAGCGTGCAAGCACGAACAGCGGGAAGTTCTCACTCACCAAGGCAAAGGCACTCAACGCGTAACCCAGAATCGCAAGCGTCAGCGTCGCCAGCATGATGCGGCGGCGGCCGTAACGGTCGGACATCGGGCCCAGCACCAAGCTGCCAAGCAAGATGCCGAAGGGGTTCAGCGCGATCGCAATACCCAGCAGCAGCTTCGGGTTGAGCCCCGCCCAGTGCGTGAAACCGTTAACCGGGCCGTCGATGAAGAGTGGCGAGAGGATCGGGTACGGCAGCGCGACGCCCACGGTGGACATCAGGGCGACGCAGCAGACGGAAAAGAGGACCAGGCGTGGGTGACGCATGAAAACAGAAGCGCTGCTTGTGGCAGCGCTGGCTCATTTAATTGTTGAGTATTTTACTCAACAATAGCCGGATTGGCGAGCCGAACGGCGCCGCGCGGGTAGCGCGGCCGCCGCCGTGGGCCCTGCACGCGGCGGATCACGCCGAGGCGGGGGCGGGTTGATCGAAGCTTGAAATGCGCTGTGTTGCCCGAGCGACCGCACTGACCAAGGCCAGAATCGCTGCGGTCGTAACGTTGCCATGCAGGCCTGCGCCAAACGCGCTGCCCGGTACGCCGTCCATCGTGATCTCGACGAAAGCGATGGCGCGCGCATCGGAGCCCGCTGTCAGCGAGCGCTCCTCGAACGACACCACCTTCACCGGCAAGCCCAACGCATGCACCGCGGCATCCAGCGGGCCATTGCCGGTACCCTCGCGGCGTGTTTCCGCGCCGCCGTCACGGGTGACAAGGCGGATGCCCTGCTGCTCGCCCGCCTCGAACAGATGGTGTTCAACATACGCAGGCGACTCGGCCGCAAGGTAAGTCTCGCGGAAGATGCGCCAGAGCTCGGCTGCGGTCACTTCGCGGCCCACGTCATCGAGATGGCGCTGCACTTCGGCGGCGAACTCCACCTGCATGCGGCGCGGCATCGCGACACCGTAATGCTCCTCAAGCAGGTAGGCGATACCGCCCTTGCCCGACTGGCTGTTCACGCGAATCACGGACTCGTAGCTGCGGCCAAGGTCCTTCGGGTCGACCGGGAGGTAGGGCACTTCCCAGATCGCATTGGGGTCCTGCACCGCGAGGCCCTTCTTGATCGCGTCCTGGTGCGAGCCAGAGAAGGCGGTGAACACGAGATCGCCGACGTAAGGATGGCGCGGGTGAATCGGCAACTGCGTCACTTCCTCGGCGACGCGCGCGACAGCGTTGATGTCAGAGAAGTCGAGCTTCGGATCGACGCCCTGGGTGTAGAGGTTGAGGGCGAGCGTCACAAGATCCACGTTGCCGGTCCGCTCGCCGTTACCGAAGAGGCAGCCTTCGATGCGATCTGCGCCCGCCATCACTGCGAGCTCCGCCGCGGCCACCGCGCAACCCCGATCGTTGTGCGGATGCACGCTGAGGATGATGCCCTCGCGGCGCGCGAGGTTGCGATGCATCCACTCGATCTGGTCGGCGTACACATTCGGCGTCGCACCTTCGACGGTCGCCGGCAAATTGATGATCACGCGCTTGGCCGGCGTCGGCGCCCACACTGCGGTCACCGCATCGACGATCTCCTTGGCGAAATCGAGTTCGGTGCCAGAAAACACTTCGGGGCTGTACTGGAAAATCCAGTCGGTCTGCGGCCGTTCCGCGGCGAGTTGCTGGACGAGTTGTGCGCTCTCCACCGCAATCGCCTTTGTGCCGTCGCGATCGGTGTTGAACACGATGCGGCGGAAGTTCGGCGCCGTGGCGTTGTAGAAATGCACGATTGCGCGGCGTGCCCCTGCGAGCGACTCGAAGGTGCGGCGGATGAGGTGCTCGCGCGCCTGGGTCAGCACGCCGATCGTCACATCGTCTGGAATGTGGCCGCCCTCGATGAGGGTGCGCACAAAGTCGAAATCAGTCTGCGAGGCGGAAGGAAACGCAACTTCGATTTCCTTGAAGCCGACCGCAACGAGGGTCTTGAAGAGCTTGAGCTTGGCGTCGCCGGACATCGGCTCGAAGAGGGCCTGATTGCCGTCGCGCAAGTCGGTCGAGAGCCAGATCGGCGCCTCGGTGATCACCTTGTCCGGCCAGCGGCGGTCGGCAAGGCGCACAGGTTCAAAGGCTCGGTACTTGGTGGCGGGCTGTTTCAACATCGTTTTCTCCTGAATGCGCTTTCGATACGTGGGTTTCGAGTCGCGGCACGGGCCCCGAACAGGGACTCCCGGACTGCCGAGCTGCCGCTTTGCACGGCCCGGCAGTCGGTCAGCAGTCGTAGCGCAGAAAACAGGTGAATCAGGGTCAGCATGGGAGTCTCCTCGGGATCGGGGACACCGCCGGCGGACGCGCGAACACGCACGAATCCCGCAGGGCGGTCGGGTACAACACAACAGGAGGGGTTGGGATTTAGATGCGCGCGGGGCGCAGCAGTCGGCCCAGACCCAGGAACAGGGTCAGGGAGGTCAGGCTCAGCAGGAGAGCGAGGGCCGATTGCAGTTGCATGGGGCTAACCATAATCGGGCCGGCGCCGATCCGTCAAGTGGGTTTGATCGCAGTCAACGTGGCAAACTTGATCCGCGTTATGGCCGATAGCGGCACGCCGTTCAATGATCGCCGCCCCGGCATCCGTGGCGGTAGTCATTCACGCAAACGATGCGCTAGACTGGCCCGGCTGCTCTAACCATCCGAGAGAGGACAAGAGACATGAAGCAAATCCTGACCGCCGTTGCCGTCGCCGGCCTGCTGGCTTCCGGCGCGGCCTTTGCCGACGCGGGCGCCGATCTGGCGAAAGCCAAGAACTGCCTGGCCTGCCACGCCGTCGACAAGAAGGTCGTTGGCCCCGCATACAAGGACGTTGCCGCCAAATACAAGGCCGACAAGGGCGCCGAAGCGAAGCTGATCGACAAGGTCAAGAAGGGTGGCTCGGGCGTGTGGGGCAATGTGCCGATGCCGCCGAATCCGCAGGTGAACGACGCGGAAGCCAAACAACTGGTGCAGTGGGTGCTGAGCCAGAAGTAAGCGGATCACCGCACAGCAAAAAGGCCGACTTCGAGTCGGCCTTTTTTGTTTCCGGGCATTTCAGGCCCGTGCCATGTCGGTCTTGACCTTGGACTTTGATTTGAGCTCGTTGCAGCGGTTGCACCACCAGTTGCTCGCTCCGCAGGCAGCAATCTTCTCCAGCTCGCTGCCGCAGTCGGCGCATTCGCCGCGCACACGGTAGTCGGCGTCACAGGTCTCGCAGCGCCACAGTTTGCCGCGCGATTCGAGCGGTGTGGCATGGACGGGGCATAGACGTTCCATCGCCATCACCCGAACTGAAGGCTGTCGGCAAACGCGACCGCGGCGACCAGCGCCTTGCTTACATCGTCGGCACGCAGTTGCAGCTTGCTGATCTGCTCGGCGAGCAGCGCCGGATCGAGGCGCTCGCAGGCGATCGCCAGATCGAGGAAGGGGCGGTAGATCCCCTCGCCACGCAGCAGCGCATCGTTGATCGGTTCCGGCAGCGTCATTTCGCTCAGCACCGCTTCGGGTGTGGTGCCAAGCAGCACATGGATCAGCGAGAAAGCGCCGGTGATGAAGAGGTTGTCGACCTCGCGCTTCTCGACGAAGGCCGCTCCGATCAGTTCCATGAAGCGACCACGCGCGATCGCCGCCTGCATCAGCGCCGGCGCCAGCGGATCCTTGCTCGCGGAAACCAGCAACAGCGACAGCCACTTGTTCAGCTTGTCCATGCCGAGGATCGTCACCGCGTGGCGGAAGGACTGCACCTCGACCATCAGGCCGAAGGCCGGTGAGTTGATGTACCGAAGCAGTTTGTACGACAGGGCCACATCGAGCTTCAGCGCCGCCTCGATCTCCTTGACCTCAGCCTCGTTGCGCACCAGGTTCAGCAGCCGCACGATCTGGGCGTGCGAGGGGGCGAGCTCCTTCGCCGCTTTGACGCCCTTCAGGAAGAACCAGCCCGACGCACCGTCATAGCCGTTCTGCACCGCGGTGGCGAAGGCCGGCAGGTCAGGCAGGCCGGTCGCGATTGCAATGCCGGGGAAGCCGGCCGGCTTGGGTGTCTTGTTTGCATCCGCGAGCACGAAGCGGAACTCGGCACCCTCCGGCAGCGCCATGCCCGGTTGATACCACGAGAGGCAGACATTGATGCCCGCCTCCTGCAGTTGCGGGATCAGCGCCTTAGTTTGATCGTAAGCGAGCGCCGGGGCCGGGATCTCGACCATCGTGTTGGGCGGCATCTGCCAGTCCATCAGCTCGGCGGTCGGTACGAGCCGCCCCAGACTGACGAACACCGTATGGTTGCTTGGCCATGTGGCGGACAAGGCGTTCAGTGCGGCCACGGCAGCCGGCACGCTGGGGGCATGCACCACCAGGCGGTTGGCGGTAATCGCGCGCTGCTTGTTGACGACCGGTTCGCGGGTGATCAGTACGGCTTGGCTCATATCGGCACGGTATCAGGTTGAACTGCTGTCGGACGAAAAGCTAAAGACATCGGCAAAGAAGGCGTCGGCCGGCAAACCGCAACGCGCGGTGAAATCCGCCCGCGCCGCGTCGATCATCGGCGGCGCCCCGCAAGCGTAGACCTGCACGCCGCTCATGTCCGGAAAATCTGCCAGCACCGCCTGGTGTACCAGCCCGGTACGACCCTGCCAGCCCTCCGGAGGCATATCGGATATGACAGGCACAAACTTGAACCCTGGCAGCTTCGACTCCCATTCCCGCGCAAGATCGAACAGGTAAAGCCCGGCGAGGTCGCGCGCGCCCCAGTACAGCGTAACCGGGCGGTGATTGCCGGTCGCGATCATGTGCTCGATCAGGCCCTTCATCGGTGCGAAGCCGGTGCCGCCGGCCACCATCACGATCGGCTTGCTGCTTTCGCGCAGGTAGAAGCTGCCCAACGGCCCTTCGAAGCGCAGGATGTCGCGCTCTTTCATGGTGTTGAACACATGCGTCGTGAAGCTGCCGCCCTCGACGAGGCGGATATGCAATTCCATCTCGCCTTCACGCTCTGGCGCGTTCGCGATCGAGAAGCTGCGGCGCTTGCCACCCGCAAGCAGAAAGTCGATGTACTGGCCAGCAAGGAAGCGGAAGGTATCGTTGGCCGGCAACTTGAGCGTCAGCACGATCACGTCGTCCGCCGCGCGCACGATGCTTTGCACCCGGCAGGGCAGTTTCTTGATCGGGATATCGGTGATGCGGCGTACGTCGCGCACCTCCAACACCAGGTCGGAGGTCGGCTTGGCGCAGCAGAACAGCGCAAAGCCGGTTTCGCGCTCGGCGACCGGCAGCGTCGTTTCCGGCGACTTGCCATGATCCACCGAGCCTTCCAGCACGCGCCCCTTGCAGGATCCGCAAGCGCCGTCGCGACAGCCGTAGGGCAACATCAGCCCGGCATCGAGTGCGGACTGCAGGACCGAGGTATCGGGGTTGGCGGAGAATTCGAGACCGGCGGGTTGAAGCTTGACCTGATAAGACATGGAAGTGTTGAGCTTGAAGGCAATGCGATAATCCGGGGATGGTAGCCCAACGCAACCCGAAACGCCGCCCTGCCCGCGCAAGCATCGGCCTGCGCCCGGCCGGCCGGCTCGCGCGCCGCCGCGTGCTGATCGTCGGTAGTGGCGACGTCGCCGCGCGGGCGATTCCGCTGCTGGTACGGCACGCCCGCGTCTTCGCGCTGGTGCGCCGTGCCGAGGCGGCCGCACCGCTGCGCGCACTCGGTGCGCAGCCGCTGCGCGCCGATCTCGACGACGCCCGCAGCCTGCGCCGCTTGGCCGGCATTGCAC
>CAMFLH010000179.1 GCA_945957295.1 uncultured Uliginosibacterium sp. | reverse complement strand
CCTACCGGTGGCATCGAAGCCGGCATCCCAGTGACCTACGTGCCCGCCCGCAACACCGTGATGCTGTCGCTCGCACTAGGCTGGGCCGAAGTGCTGGGCGCCAACGACATCTACGTCGGCGTGAATGCGGTCGACTACTCGGGTTACCCGGACTGTCGTCCGGAGTTCATCGCAGCCTTCGAAGCGATGGCCAACCTTGCCACCAAGGTCGGCGTCGAAGGGGCTCGCATGCATATCCATGCACCGCTGATCGAACTCTCGAAAGCGCAGATCGTTCAGCGTGGCGTTGCGCTCGGGGTCGATTACGGCATCACCGTGTCATGCTATCAGGCTGACGACGAGGGCCGCGCCTGCGGCGAATGCGACGCCTGCCGACTACGCCGCGCCGGATTCGAGACTGCGGGCATCGCCGACCCAACCCGGTATCGCGCCGCACCCTGAATTCGCAGCTCCAACATCTCCGCTGTTGACAGCAAGAAATCGGAGACCTATAATTATTTGCTCTGTTTGGGCTGGGTCGGTAGCTCAGTCGGTAGAGCAGCGGACTTTTAATCCGTTGGTCGCGAGTTCGAGTCTCGCCCGACCCACCAGTCCGAACAATGCAAGGCCCTTTGGGGGTATAGCTCAGTTGGTAGAGCAGCGGACTCTTAATCCGTAGGTCCAAGGTTCAAGTCCTTGTGCCCCCACCAGATTCAAGAAAAAGCCCAGTCCTCGGACTGGGCTTTTTCGTTGACCTCGCCTCAGCGGCGGCGCGACGACGAACCGCCAAGGATCGAACCGAGCACGCCGCGCACGATCTCGCGACCGACCTGACTGCCCAGCGTGCGTGCAACGCTCTTCGCCGCCGTCTGTACTAGACCGTCATGCTGCGCGCCGCGCGGGCCTGTGGTGCCGAACAGGATGCCGCTCAGCATGCTGCCGAGCCCGCCCCCCGCCGCCGTCGTTTGGCCCCCGGTCGGCGCGCCGGGCGCCGGTTTGTCTGTGCCGTTGCCGGCTGCGGCGGTGCCACGCAGGCGCTCGTACGCCGATTCGCGATCGAGCACTTCCTCGTAGTGACCATACAGCAGCGAGCCCTTGATCAGCGCGTCGCGTTCGGCGACAGTCAGCGGCCCAATGCGGGTGCCCGGCGCGGTGATGAAGGCGCGCTCAACCACCGCCGGCCGCCCCTTCTCGTCGAGGAATGAAACCAGCGCCTCGCCAACACCAAGTTCGGTGATCGCCGTCGCGGCGTCGAACTTCGGGTTTGCACGCAAAGTCTGCGCCGCTGTCTGCACGGCTTTCTGATCGCGCGGCGTGAAAGCGCGCAACGCATGCTGCACGCGGTTGCCAAGCTGGCCGAGCACGGTATCGGGAATGTCGAGCGGGTTCTGCGTCACGAAGTACACGCCGACGCCCTTTGAGCGGATCAGTCGTACCACCTGCTCGATCTTTTCCAACAACGCGGGTGGCGCCTCGTTGAACAGCAAGTGGGCCTCGTCGAAGAAGAACACCAGTTTCGGCTTGTCGAGATCGCCGACCTCCGGCAGATGCTCGAACAGCTCGGCCAGCATCCACAGTAAGAAGGTGGAGTACAGGCGCGGCGAGCCGTACAGCTTGTCCGCCGCGAGGATGTTGATGACGCCACGCCCCTTCTGATCGGTCTGCATCAGGTCGGCGATGTCGAGCATCGGCTCACCGAAGAACTTGTCCGCGCCTTCCTGCTCAATCGACAACAAGCCGCGCTGGATCGCGCCGATCGAGGCGGCAGATACGTTGCCGTATTCGGTGGTGAACTGCTTCGCGTTGTCGCCCACGTGCTGAACCATCGCGCGCAGGTCTTTCATGTCGAGCAACAGCAGACCGTTGTCGTCAGCGATCTTGAACACCAACTGCAGCACACCGGCTTGCGTATCGTTGAGGTTCAGCAGGCGCGCCAGCAACAGCGGGCCCATGTCCGAGATCGTCGCGCGTACCGGGTGGCCTGCACCACCAAAGACATCCCAGAACACCGTCGGGCAAGCCTCGAAAGCCGGCAGTTCAATACCCAGTTGCTCGGCCCGCGCCTTGAGCTTGGGCGTTTCGGCACCTGCCGCGCCGAGGCCGGAAAGGTCGCCCTTCACGTCAGCCATAAATACTGGCACGCCGATACGCGAGAAAGATTCTGCGAGCTTCTGCAATGTCACTGTCTTGCCGGTGCCTGTGGCGCCGGTGATCAGGCCGTGGCGGTTGGCAAGCTGGGGCAGCAGGGCGATGTCCTGCTGATCGACGCGAGCAATGACGAGCGGTTCGGTCATGGCGGACTCCAGATTGACTGCGGAAATTGGTGGCGAGGGTAGCACGAGGCACCGATCTTCCTCCTCCACGCCATGACGCAGCGCAAGCCAGCTGGGCCGCGCCACATCGGCCCGAGGTGTAGAATCGCGGGTTTTGCGATTAACCGGAATCTGGATCATGGCGGGTCACTCGAAATGGGCCAACATCCAGCACCGCAAGGGCCGTCAGGACGCCAAGCGGGGCAAGGTGTTCACCAAACTGATCAAGGAAATCACGGTCGCGGCCAAGATGGGCGGCGGCGACCTCACGGCCAATCCGCGTCTGCGGTTGGCGGTCGACAAGGCAAAGGCCGAGTCGATGCCGAAGGACAATATCGAGAACGCGATCAAGCGCGGCACCGGCCAGCTTGAAGGCGTGACCTACGAAGAGTGCCGCTACGAGGGCTACGGCATCGGCGGCGCAGCGGTGATGGTCGACTGCCTCACCGACAACAAGGTCCGCACCGTGGCCGATGTGCGCCATGCCTTCTCGAAGTACGGCGGCAACATGGGCACCGATGGCTGCGTGGCGTTCCAGTTCAAGCACTGCGGCACGCTGCTGTTCGCGCCGGGCACCAGCGAAGACGCGCTGATGGATGCCGCGCTGGACGCCGGCGCGGAAGACGTCGTCACGAACGATGACGGCTCGATCGAAGTTGTTACCGGGCCTTGGGAGTTCTCTGCCGTGAAGGAAGCGCTCGAGGCGGCAGGCTTCAAGGCCGAGTTCGGCGAAGTCACGATGAAGGCGCTGAACGAGACGGTGCTTGCCGGCGACGAAGGTGAACGGATGCAGAAACTGCTCGACGCACTCGACTCGCTGGATGACGTGCAGGAGGTCTACACCTCCGCAGCGATCGACGAGTGATTCACCCCTGCCGGGCGCACGCTGCGCCCGGCAAATCCGGAGCTTCCTGATGAGCAATGCCCCGGTGATTGAACGGCGTACCGACAGCGCGCTGCGCGCAAATGTCGACGCCGCCTATGCGCTGATCGCGCCCTTTTTTGATGTCGCCAACCAATGGGCAGGCCGTTCACAGGACATGCTCGCCTACCGCACGCTGCGCGACCGTATGCCCGAACTCGACGCCAGCCGAGCACATCTGATCGTCAGCGTCGCGCGCCGTATGGCACGCGAACGCGGTCTGCCTGGCTAGCCCACCGATGGCGCGCCTGACCCCGCTGCTCTTCGTGCTGCTGTGGAGCAGCGGCTTCATCGGCGCCAAGCTCGGCCTGCCGTATGCCGAGCCGCTCACCTTTCTGTTGCTGCGCTACCTGCTGGTGATTGCGCTGCTGAGCCTGCTCGCACTCGCCACGCGCGCGCCGTGGCCGCGGGATGCGCGGCAGATTGCCCATATCGGCGCGAGCGGGCTGCTCGTGCACGCGCTCTACCTGGGCGGCGTGTTCACCGCAATCCGGCATGGCCTCCCCGCCGGCATTACAGCCCTCGTGGTCGGCATCCAGCCCTTGCTGACTGCGCTCGTTGCCGGTCTTTTGCTCGGCGAGCGAGTGAGCCGACGTCAGTGGGCCGGCCTTGCTCTCGGATTTGCTGGCGTCGCGATGGTCGTCGCGCACAAGACGGGCAGCGTAGAACTGGCTGCGTTGGGGGGCATGATCCTGCCGGCACTTTTGGCCCTGCTGGGCATCACGCTTGGTACGCTGTACCAGAAGCGCTTCTGCCCGCACTTCGATCTGCGCACTGGCGCCGTCGTGCAGTTCGGTGCCAGCGCGCTAGCGACGTTACCGGTCGCTCTGGCGACGGAGACGATGCAGGTGCAATGGCATGGTGCCTTCATCTTCGCGCTTGGCTGGCTGGTGCTGGTGCTGTCGATCGGCGCGATCACGTTGCTCAATCTGCTGATCCGGCGCGGCAGCGCAGTCAACGTGGCACGCCTGTTCTACCTGACGCCACCGACGACCGCGCTGCTCGCGTGGGCGATCTTCGGCGAAACGCTCAACGGCCTTGCGCTCGCCGGTATGGTTGCCGCTGTCGCCGGCGTATGGCTCGCGAAGGGCCGCTGAATGCAGCCAACCGACGCAGTCCGCATCCTTGGCATCGACCCCGGCCTGCAAAGCACCGGCTTCGGCGTGATCGACAAGCGCGGGTCGAAGCTGAGCTACGTCGCCAGCGGCTGCATCCGTACCAATGAACGGGAAGCGCTGCCGCAACGACTCGGCGTGGTGTTCGACAGCATCCGCGAGGTCATCGCCAAATACGCGCCGCACGAGGCCGCGATCGAAGAGGTCTTCCTCAACAAGAACCCCTGGTCCACCCTGCTGCTGGGCCAGGCACGCGGTGCCGCGATCGCGGCGATGACCACTGCCGGCCTGCCGGTCGCCGAGTACGGCACGATGCAGATCAAGAAATCCGTCGTCGGCCAAGGGCGCGCCACAAAGGATCAGGTCTCCCACATGGTGGTGCGCCTGCTCACACTCGGCGGCGTACCGCAGTCCGATGCAGCCGACGCGCTGGCCTGCGCGATCTGCCATGCGCATACCAGTGGCCTGCTTAGCGCCAGCACCGACGGGCTGGATCGTCGGCGCGCCGGCCGCGTTGTGGCGCGAACGAGCTTTCGGCGTATGCAGCCCTGATTTGACGCCGCGCATGGCAAGCCAGAAACGCGTCCGAATTCGTTCAGCGTGCGGCCTAAGCTGTAACCGTGATCGTCTCACCTAGAGGGAGCTCGCAATGACTTCATCACGCCCTTACCTCATCGCAGCCAGCGCCCTGCTGCTTTCGGCCTGCGGCGGAGGCGGTGGCGGCGACGGTTCGCCGACGCCACCGGTGTCGCAGGAAATTACCGCGGCCAACATGGAGACGACCGCTGCAGTCGTCGTTAATACCGTCGATGCCGGTGCGTCACTGGCGGATCTCTCCGACTCCTTCGTGACCGGCTCGCCGGCATTGGCGCGGGTGCGGATGGCCGAACGCGTCATCGGGCTCGCGCCCAAGGTTGCCGCACAGGTGTACGACGCAAGCCGACCCTGCACCGGCGGCGGCAGTGTTGCGGTCAGCCTCAACGACGCCGACAACAACCTGGCATTGACTGCGGGCGACTCGGCCCGGCTGAGCTTCACAAACTGCACCGAAGACGGCGCCAGCTTCAACGGCATCTATGACTTGTCGATCACCGCTGCGTCGGGCGATTTCCTTGCCGGCACCGGCGCGATGGGCATGTCGCTCGGCATCCACAATCTGGTTGGCGTGTATGGCACCGAGCGCGTCAGCATGAACGGCAACGCGACGCTCAGCCTGATCCAGAGTTCGACCACCTACGCCACGGCGACAATGACCATGAGCAACATGGTCGTCGCGACGTCGGGCGGTACGGCCGGTGACGCGAGCGTCTCGATCCCCTCTGCGGCCATCGCCGCCGTACGCAATGGCGCGAGCGCGAGCCTGACGTTCTCTGAGCAACTCGGCATTCAGCACAGCGCGTACAGCGGCAGCGTCTCGGTCGTGTCCGAACAGGCGGTGTACTACGCCAGCCGGAGCGACCTCTACCCGAGCGCCGGACGCATCCGCACCAGCACCGGCAAGAGCACGCTATGGCTGACCTACCTGGGGGGTGATGCAGCCCAGCTGGATCTGGATGCAAACGGAGACGGCAGCGTAGATACCACCAAACAAGTAAAGCTCAGCGAGTTCGAAAAGCTCTGACCATCACCGACACAGCCCCCCTGCCGCCCCGCATCGCCGGGGCGGTTTTGTTTGTTGCGACGCCGCTTTATCTTCGCCGCAACGGTTTCGCTTGAGGCCCGCGCGGCAGCGGCCTAGCATCGGCCCACGTCGACGCTTCCTGAGAGGCCCCGCATGTCCGAATCGCCGCGGGTGGGTTTGTTCGCTACCTGCCTGATGAATGTATTCCGGCCGAACATCGGCTTCTCGGCCGTTGCGCTGCTGGAGCGCGCGGGCTGCAAGGTGTCGGTGCCGATGTCGCAGACCTGCTGCGGTCAGCCGGCTTGGTCGGCGGGCACTGATGATGCTGCACGGGCGCTGGCGCGGCAGGTAATCGAACAGTTCGAAGGCTTCGACTACGTCGTCGCGGCGTCGGGATCCTGCATCGGCACGCTGCGCAAATACCCCGAAATGTTCGCCGAGGACGCCGACTGGGGGCCGCGGGCACTCGCGCTGGCCGACAAGTCACACGAACTGCTGGCGTTCCTGGACGACGTGTTGCACGTGGAAATCGATGCGGCCTACGCGGGGCGTGCCAGCTACCACGATTCCTGCAGCGGACTGCGTGAGCTGGGCGTGAAGCAGCAGCCACGCACCCTGCTCGGCAAGGTGAAGGGGCTCTCGCTGCTGGAGATGGACGACGCGGAAGTGTGCTGCGGATTCGGCGGCAGCTTCTGCGTGAAGTACCCGGCGATCTCCGAAAAGATGGTGGATGACAAGATCCGCTCGCTCGCCGCGACCGGCGCAGACACGCTGCTGGGCGGCGATCTCGGTTGCCTGATGAACATCGCGGGACGGCTCAAGCGCCAGGGTTCGCGCATCCGTGTGCTGCACACCGCCGAGGTGCTCGCGGGGCGCGCGGGCGGCCCGGCAATCGGCGACGAGGAGCCGCAATGAGCACCGCCACCGGCAACTTCGAATCGCGCGCTGCGCTCGCGCTGAAGGATGCTTCGCTGCAGAAGGCGCTCGGCAACTTCAAGCCGCTGTTCGTCGCCAAACGCGCCAGCGCCGTCGCGGAGCTGACGGACTTCGAGGCGCTGCGCGAACGTGCGGCGCAGATCAAGAATGCGGTACTCGGTGAACTGGATATCTGGCTGGAGCGTTATGCCGAGGCCGTCGAGGCCGCCGGAGGCAAAGTCCATTTTGCCTTTGACGCCGAAGAGGCGCGCGAGATCATCCTGCGCATCTGTCGCGAGGCCGGGGCAAAGACCATCTGCAAGGGCAAGTCGATGGTCAGCGAGGAGATCGCGCTGAACCCGGCGCTTGAAGCTGCAGGCTACGAGGTGGTCGAGACCGATCTGGGCGAGTACATCATCCAGCTCGCACAGGAACCGCCTTCGCACATCATCGCGCCGGCGATCCACAAGACGCGCGAGCAGGTGGCGGATCTGTTCGAAGCACACCACCCCGGCCGGCCGCGCGAGGATTCGGTCGCCGGGCTGGTTAACGAGGCGCGCCATGTGCTGCGCGAGAAATTCTTCAAGGCCGACGTTGGTATCACCGGCGGAAACTTCCTGATCGCTGAGACGGGCAGCAGCGTCATCGTCACCAACGAGGGCAATGGCGACCTGTCGCAAACGCTGGCGAGGGTGCATATCGTCACCTCAGGCATCGAGCGGGTGCTGCCGACGCTGGACGACCTGTCGGTATTCCTGCGCATCCTCGCGCGCAGCGCGACCGGGCAGGACACCGAGTGCTACACGACGATCTCGACCGGCCCGTGCCGCGCCGGTGACCCGGACGGGCCGCAGGAATACCACGTCGTGCTGGTCGACAACGGCCGCTCGAAGATGCTGGGCGGCAAGTTCCGCGACATGCTGCGCTGCATCCGCTGCGGCGCCTGCATGAACCACTGCCCGGTGTACAGCGCCGTCGGCGGGCATGCCTATGGCTGGGTCTATCCGGGGCCGATGGGTGCGATCCTGACGCCGCTATTCAACGGCATGGCGGAGCACTACGACCTGCCCAACGCCTGCACCTTGAACGGGCGCTGCCAGAGCGTGTGCCCGGTAAAGATTCCGCTCGCCGAACTGATCCGCACGCTGCGCAGCGAACAGGTGAAGGCTGGGCTGATGCCGGCACGGCAGCGCACGCTGATGGCCGCCTGGGGCTGGGTGGCCCGGCAGCCGGGCCTGTACCACGCGTTGGAGCGCTTCGGCAGCCGTCTGCTGAGAGCGCGAGCCGGCAAGGCGGGGCGTATCGCTTCGATGCCGGGTGCGGCGGCCTGGACTGGCATACGTGACCTGCCAGCCCCCAGCGGCGCCACCTTCCTCGAACAGTGGCAGCAGCAACGCGGGGGCGAACAATGAGTCGCGAGCAAGTACTGGTCAGCATCCGCTTTGCGCTTGCAAACGCAGGCATCTGCCCGCCGGGGCTGCCGGCTGCCCGGCCAACGCAGGCCATTGCGGATCCGCTGGCACGCTTCATCGAACGCGCCACGCTGCATGCGTGCAGCCATGAGCGGCTCGCCAGCCTGGCCGAGGTTCCGGCGCGGGCCTTGGCATGGCTCGCAACGCGCGGCGAGCCGGGCGCACTCTCGGTTGCCGCGCCGCTGGTGGGTTTGAACTGGCCTGCCGATCTGCGCGTCGACACCGGTGCCGCCAGCGAGGCCACCGTCGCCGCGGTGTCGCTCGCCTTCGCCGGCATCGCAGAAAGTGGCACGCTGGTGATGCACAGCGGGCCCGAGTCGCCGATCACGCACAACTTCGTGCCGGAGTTCCACGTGATCGTGTTGCACCTCGAAGACCTGCTGCCGGACCAGGAGGCAGTGTGGACAAAGCTTCGGGCGACGGGCGCGATGCCGCGCGCGCTGAACCTGATCGCCGGGCCTTCGCGCACCGGCGACGTGGAGCAGACGATACAGATCGGCGCACATGGGCCGCGGGCGGTGCACCTCCTGCTGGTCGGCTGAAGCGGCAAGCGGCTCGGCGCCGTTGATGGCAGTCAAGGCTGGCGCGGGGCGCGGCTCCTAACCTGCGCTCACACCTCGGGGGAGTCATCGAATGTTCCGCATCAGCCAGTACATGCAGTTGATCGCTGCGCTCGAACGCGGCGAGGCCCCGCCCCGGGTGCGCAGCGGCGCGCTCAGTAGTCAACCGCAGGGGCCGGTGGTGATCTGGAACCTGATCCGCCGCTGCAACCTGACCTGCCGCCACTGCTACTCGATCTCTGCCGATACCGATTTCCCCAACGAACTGAGCACCGAACAGGTGTTCCGCACGATGGACGATCTGCATGCCGCCGGCGTGCGGGTGCTGATCCTCTCCGGCGGTGAGCCGCTGCTGCGCCCCGACATCTGGCAGATCGCCGATCGTGCCAAGGCGATGGGCTTCTATGTCGGTCTATCGACCAATGGCACGCTGATCGACGCGGCTCTGGCGGAGCGTGTTGCCGCGCAGGGCTTCGACTATGTCGGCATCAGCCTCGACGGCATCGGCGCGACGCACGACCACTTCCGCCGCAAGGAAGGTGCCTTCGACGCCTCGCTCGCCGCGATCCGCCAGCTGCATGCGCTGGGCGTAAAGGTCGGTGCGCGTTACACGATGACCGAGGGCAACGCGCAGGACTTCGAGCCGCTGCTCGATCTGTGCGAGCGCGAGGGCATCGACAAGTTCTACTTCTCGCACCTGAACTACGCCGGCCGCGGCAACAAGAACCGCAAGACCGACGCGCAGCACGCGACGACGCGGCGCGCGATGCAGACGCTGTTCGCGCGCGCGTGGCTCGACGCACAGGCTGGCGGCGCCCGTGAATACGTGACTGGCAACAACGACGCCGACGGCGTCTTCCTGCTGCAGTGGGTGCATCGCCACTTCCCGCAGCACCACGCGGTCGTCGCCGAGCGGCTGGTGCGCTGGGGCGGCAATTCGTCGGGCGTGAATGTCGCCAACATCGACAACCTCGGCGTCGTGCACCCGGACACGATGTGGTGGCACTACCCACTGGGCAACGTGAAAGCGCGCGCCTTCGGCGAGATCTGGGCCGACACCAGCGACCCGCTGATGGCCGGCCTCAAGCAGCGCCCGCGCCCGGTCACCGGCCGCTGCGGCGCCTGCGCCTATCTGGCGATCTGCAACGGCAACACCCGCACCCGCGCACAACAGCTCACCGGCGATTTCTGGGCCGAAGACCCGGGCTGCTACCTCAGCGATGAAGAGATCGGCGTTGAGCATGCACCGGCGC
>CAMFLH010000178.1 GCA_945957295.1 uncultured Uliginosibacterium sp. | reverse complement strand
GATCTACACTCGACTAGTCGTCGGCAGCGTCAGATGTGTATAAGAGACAGGTGGCAACGGGCGCTGAACAAGCCTCTGCCACGAAAAAGAAAAGGCGCCTTTCGGCGCCTTTTTTATCGGCTCGACAAATATCAGCCGGCCATTTCCTTCACATGGGCGATCACGTCCGCCACGGCCTGCTGTGCGCTGCCGTAGAGCATGCGGCAGTTGTCCTCGTAGAACAGCGCGTTCTCGATACCCGAGTAGCCTGCGCCCTTGCCGCGCTTGATCACGATGACGTTCTGCGCCTTGTCGGCATCCAGAATCGGCATGCCGTAGATCGGGCTCGACTTGTCGGTGCGCGCCACCGGGTTCACCACGTCGTTCGCGCCGATCACCAGCGCAACGTCGGCAAGCGGGAACTCAGCGTTGATCTCTTCGAGGTCAAAGATCTTGTCGTACGGCACACCGGCTTCAGCCAACAGCACGTTCATGTGGCCCGGCATACGGCCAGCCACCGGGTGAATCGCGAACTTCACCTCGACACCCTCTTTTTCGAGCAGCTGCGCCATCTCCCAGACCTTGTGCTGCGCGCCGGCGACCGCCATGCCGTAGCCCGGCACCACGATCACCTTTTGTGCGTAGCGCATCATCGCCGCCGCATCGAGGCCGGACACTTCCTTCATCGATCCGGCGATCGCGCCACCCGCCTGTGCTTCGCCGGTAATCGGCTGGAACAGGATGTTGGTAAGCGGGCGGTTCATTGCCTTGGCCATCAGCTGGGTCAGCAGCGTACCGGCAGCACCCACAACGATACCGGCAATGATCAGTGCCGGATTGCCCAGCACATAGCCCTCAAAGCCCACTGCAAGGCCCGTAAAGGCATTGAATAGCGAGATCACGACGGGCATGTCGGCGCCACCGATCGGCAGCGTCAGCACAGCGCCGAGCAGCAACGCCAGCGCGAAGAACAGAATGATATGCAGCGGCGACGGATGGCCGCCGAGCACGATCGCGACGCCAAAGCCGATCGTCACCAAACCGAGCACCACGTTCACCGCGTTCTGTGCCGGCAGGCGGAAGGCCTTCTGCATCACACCCTGCAGCTTCGCCCAAGCGACGCATGAACCGGAGAATGAAACGGCACCGATCAAAGCACCTAGCGTGGCTAGCGTCGTGACAACCGGGCCGCTGACGTGACCGCGGGCGAACTCCAGCGCAGCGATTGCAGCCGCGGCGCCGCCACCCATGCCGTTGTAGATGGCGACCATCTGCGGCATGTCGGTCATCTTGACGACCTTGCCCGACCACCAGGCAAGCGAGCCGCCGATCGCGAGCGCGACGACAATCAGCAGCATGTTCTGCATGTTCGGCGTCAGGAAGGTCACGACCGTCGCCAGCACCATGCCGGCACCTGCCCAGACGATGCCCTTGCGTGCCGACACCGGCGACGCCATCGCCTTGAGGCCCAGGATGAACAGGACTGCAACGACGAAGTACGAGATGTTGATCAACCAAGTTGCGCCGGTCATTTGGCCGCCTCCTTGCGGTCATCGCGCTTGAACATGGCGAGCATACGTTCGGTCACCACGTAACCGCCGGCCGCATTCGCAGCGCCAAGCACCACGGCAACAAAACCGATTGCCAGTTGCAGCGGGTCGTTCGGGTCGGCATTGCCGAGTGCCACCATCGCACCGACCAGCACCACGCCGTGAACAAAGTTGGACCCCGACATCAGCGGGGTATGCAGGATCACCGGCACGCGCGCGATGACCTCGTAGCCGGTAAATGCGGCCAGCATGAAGATGTAAATTGCCAGGAAGCCTTCCATTGCGGCGCTCCGTCAAAGTCCGAGAATCTTTTTCACGCCTTCGTGGCGCACCGCGCCGTCGTGCGTGAGACAGGTACCCGCGATCACCTCGTCGCTCCAGTCAATCGCCAGCGATCCATCTTTGATCATCGGCGAAACGAAGTTGTAGAGGTTCTTCGCGAACATCTCCGACGAGTGCGCAGCCATGCGACTGGGCAGATTGGTCGGGCCAACGATCAGCGCGGGGCCGACGCGTACCGCCTCACCTGCGACCGTACCGGCAACGTTGCCGCCAGATTCGGCGGCCATGTCGACGACGACGGCGCCCGTTTTCATCTTCGCAACCATTTCGGCCGAGATGATCTGCGGCGCTTTCTTTCCGGGGATCGCTGCCGTCGTGATCAGGGCGTCGCACTGAGCTACCGCCTTGCCAAGACGCTCAGCCTGCTGGCGCTTCTCGTCGTCGGTCAGCTCGCGGGCATAGCCGCCCGTGCCCGCCGCCGACACACCCGTGTCAACAAACTTCGCACCAAGGGATTCGATCTGCTCTTTGGTTTCCGGACGCACGTCGTAGGCTTCGACCATCGCACCCATGCGGCGCGCGGTCGCGATCGCCTGCAAACCTGCCACACCGGCACCGATGACCAACACCTTCGCCGGGCGAATCGTGCCGGCGGCGTACGTGAGCATCGGGAAGAACTTGGTGCAGTGGCTGGCGGCAATCAGCACGCACTGGTAGCCGGAACACGCCGCCTGCGAAGAGAGGATGTCCATGCTCTGCGCCCGCGAGATACGCGGCAGCAGTTCCATCGCAAAAGTCGTGATCTTGCGTTCGGCAAACAGCCGCGCACGATCTGCGCTCTGATACGGTTGCAGGCCGGCAACCAGAACGGAACCCGGTTTGAGCTTGCCGATGAGTTCGTCTGCAGGCGGCTGGATGGCGAGCACCATGTCCGCCGCGAGCACTTCATCGACACCGTCTACCCAGCGCACCTCGGCGAAATCGCCCTCGGCAATGCTGGCAGCGTCGGCGGCGCCGCGTTGAACAACAAGCTCGACTCCGAGCGCCCTGAAACGTTTAGCCACCTCGGGAACCAGCGCTACGCGCCGTTCGCCGGTGACACGCTCGGCCAAAACGCCGATCGTCAGTGCCATGAAGCCTCCTGGTCAGATGTTGCCCGTGCAGGGCAATGGCGCAGTTGCGCCGGAGTTGCCGGAAGCCTCTGCCCGCAAACGGACGAGCGTCGCCATCCAGGGCGCGCCGAACGTTGGGGGGAGTGCTGCGGCAACGACGAGCCGGCATCATACTGACTGCTGCCGTAATCTGAGAAGCGGAACCGCGCGCGAGTCCGATTACCAATGAGTTGGATCAAACCGGAGCAGTCCATGCCGATCAAGTCAAAACCCGCTACCCGCCCCCGAAAGAAGGCGCGCCCGGATTACCGAAGAAAAATCGGCCAACCGCCAGGCTCGCTGATTCATCTCGGCGACATCAAGACGCCCTCACCCGCAATAACCCTGTTCGAATACGACGAAACGGGTTTCAAAGAATGTCGATTCGGCTCGGTCGCAGAGTCGCGCAACTTTGAACCGGAGCACCGGGTGCTGTGGCTCAACGTCTACGGGCTACAGCAGCCTGAAGTGATGAGCGAAATCGGGCGACGCTTCGGCCTGCACCCACTGACGCTGGAAGACATCCTGAACACGCACCAGCGTCCGAAGCTCGACGACTACGGTAGTTACGTGTTCTTCGTCGCGCGCGCGTGGCGCACTGCAGAGGAGAGCGGGGAACTGATGTCCGATCAGGTCAGCATCGTGCTGGGCGAGCGCTTTGTGCTGACCTTCCAGGAGCGCCCGGGCGGCCTGTTCGACCCGATCCGTGAGCGGCTGCGGCAAGGCAGTGGACTCGCGCGCGAACGCGGGCCCGATTACCTCGCGTACTCATTGCTCGATGCCGTCGTCGACCGATACTTCAACGTCCTTGAATCGCTCGGCGCACAGATCGACCGGCTCGAAGACGAGATCGATCAACCTCGGGCGGCGCATCTGATCACCGCAATCAACCGGCTCAAACACGATACGCGCGAGCTGCGCCGAACCGTCTGGCCTTTGCGTGACGTCATCACCAGCCTGCAGCGTGTCGACGAGCGCTTCGTCAAACGTAGTACCGATATCTACCTGCGCGACGTCTATGACCACATCGTGCAGGTCGTCGAATCGCTCGACAGCCTGCGCGACGCAATCGGCGATTTGCTCGACTTGCATATATCGCTCGACAGCCAGCGACTGAACACGGAGGTCCGCGCACTCACAGTCGTGTCGATGCTGTTTATGCCCGCGACCCTGATCAGCGGCATTTTCGGCATGAATTTTCAGACCATGCCGTGGCTATCGCTGAGCAACGGTTTCTGGCTCGCACTCGGACTGATGTTGGGCATCGCGAGCTTCATGGGGCTGATCTTCTGGCGTCGGCAGTGGTTACAAAGCACATAGATTTGTCGGTAGTTTTTACACCACCTAAACGGGCACATTTCCCAGTTGTGACAAATTCTTTGCAAACAAAGCGATGCGTGAATTTTTCACGCACAGGCACGTTTCCTGCTGTCGTGGCAGTTGCGCCCATAAGGCGCGACCAACCCGACAACAGGAGCACTCAAGAATGACTTCAAGCAAGCTGTTCCGTGCGATCGCAGCAATTGGTTTCGGCGCTGCCGCCTCGATGGCTTACGCCGTCCCGATGTCCATCACGCCCAGCATCACACCGTTGATTGCATCGGGTGCGCCGCCCGACAGCCCGGCCGCACGCGTTGATCCGAATGAGCCGACCTCACCGTTCTCCGGCGTCGTCAGCATCAACATCCGCTACAGCAATGGCGACAGCTTCATCTGCTCCGGTGCGATGATCGATCGCTGGCACGCGGTATCCGCCGGCCACTGCGTCGATTCCAATGGCAACGGTTCGCTGATCAACATCAACCAACCGGGCAATGATGTTCGCGTTGTGTTCAACGCCACCAGCGCGGTCGGAAGTGCCGGTCGCGCAATCATCACCGCCAACAAGGTCGACATGCATCCGGACTACGCCGGCTTCGGCAATTGCCCCTCGGGCGTGCCGGGTTTCTGCGTGAACGATGACATCGCAATCATCCGTCTGTCGTCGCCGGCACCTGACGAAGCAAAGACCTACAAGATCTTCCGCGGCCCGGTCAGCGAAGGCACCCAGTTCACGATGGTCGGCTACGGCACCAGCGGTGACGGGTGGGATGGCTACTATGTAAGCCCCGCCTTCCGCGTCAAACGCAGCGGCAAGAACGTGTTCGACTTTGCCGAAACCAATGACGAAGCAGGCTTCAGCGCAGGCAGCTCGAAGGAAGTGTGGTACGCCGACTTCGACGGCATGCTGCGTGATGGCACGACGGTGGACACCTTCTGCGATCCGTCGGTACTTGGCGTTGCGGTTTGCGGTGCCAGCCTCGGTAACGACGTCGAAGCAAACATCGGCGGTGGCGACTCGGGCGGCCCGTCCTTCGTGCTGGTCGACGGCGAGTATCAGCTCGTTGCGAACAACACTTTCGGATTTGCGATGGGTTATTCGCCGAAGGGTGGCTTCGGTGACGGCATGGGCGGCATTCTGCTCGACTCCTATCGCAACTGGATCGAAACAACGGCAGTGCCGGAACCCGGTTCCCTCGCGCTTGCCGCGCTCGGCCTGACAGGCCTCGTCGGCGTACGTCGTCGCCGTCGCTGAACGCAGAGCATCGCAAATGAAAACGCCCCGCAAGGGGCGTTTGTCTTTTCCGGCCGCAGATCAGGCAAGCGATAACCGTTACGCGGCTTCGACCAGGCGGATGATCGCCATCGAGATGTTGTCGCCAGTGCCCCGCCCGCGCGCGCGAGCCGTATCGATCAAGCCCCGAGCGGCCTGACGCGCCGGCTCATGACAGACCGAGCGTGCAAGCTCCTGGTCGCTGCAGTGCCCCCAGAGCCCGTCGGAGCAAAGCAGGAAGCCGTCCCCGGCCTTGATTCCTTCGACACTGCAGACTTCGATCTTGGGCTCACGGTCAGCGCCCAGGCAAGACAGCAAAAGGTTGCGATGCGGATAGGTTTCGGCCTCGGCTTCCGAAATTTGCCCGGTGCGCACCAGCTCCGCCACCAGGGAATGATCGTTGCTACGCAATGCAACGCCGCCGTCGCGGAAGTGATAGATGCGTGAATCGCCGCAATGCGCCCAATGCACCTTTCCCGGCTGCATCAGCAACACGCATGCGGTGCTGTGCGGATCCTGCTCGCTGGTGAAGCGCGTCAGCTTGATGACGACGTGGGCCTCTTCGATGATCGCCCGAAGCAACTCCTCCGGGGACTCTGATGCGGGCGAATAGGCCTCGAAGTTCTGTTTAGCCTTGATGACAACCTGCTCGGCAGCCATCGCCCCACCCGTATGCCCGCCCATGCCATCGGCGAGCACGGCAAGCAACATGCCGGGGCGCGACGGATGCGGAAACAGGCCCACGCGGTCCTGTTGCTCCTTCCGGTCCCCTTGATGCATTGCAACTACGGTATCGATTGTCAGGGCCACGTTTTTATCACTATTAACACTTATGACAATTCTAGCGGTGTTTCCACATCACCGATAGCTTGATTCTGGAACGCTGCAGCGGCAGGTTTGCCGCCGCTCAATGTTCCAGAACATGGAATTGCTCGAGCACCTGCTCACACAACTCGCTCAGCTCGTGCGCATTGATTTCCAAGCGTTCCAGGAGCGCCGCTTCATCGTACTCACCGCCCGGTTCGGTCAGCCCCATCTCACACGCATAGAGGTGCATCGCGAGCTGCAGGATGCCGACCAGCATACTCGTAGGGCGCGAAGGGATACATCCACCTTCATGGTGAAAGCGTACCGATTGAGCAACAAAATCAGGAAGCCGCCAATGACGCGCAAGCAGGAAGCCGATCACGGCGTGGTCGGAAGAAAAGAGCCGATCCTCCGTCCGGATATCGGCCCACTTGTTCATGTAGCCCTCGATGCCCGTGCTGCGACAGTAAGCCGGGAAGCGCTGCATGAGGATCGGAACGCCGCAGTCGTGAAACATCCCAGCAAGAAAGGCCTGCTCGCCACGCACCCGATGGGCCCCCGGCAGATTGTTGGCAATCAGCATCGCAAGCTGCGCAATAGCTGTGGAACGCGCCCAGAAACGCGCAAGCACCCGCGCATTCCCGGGCATGGAACGCTGCACGCACAGCGCCTGGGCCAGGGCCAGTGTGCGCGGCAAACCGAGCAAGAGTACGACCTGATCAACCGTCTGCGGCGGCGACGGCCTCGCGAACAGCGGCGAGCGCGCCATGCGATAAAGCCCAGCAGTGAGTGCCGCATCACTGGCAATCACTTCTGACACATCCCGCATCTCGGGGTTTTCGGTCAGCGCCAGCATTTGCAGCGCTTGCAAGGCCGCCGGCTGAGGCGGTAACTGCAAGCCGCGCGCAAGCAGGGCTTCGGGCTCGTCTTCCGCAGAGACTGTAAGGCCGACTTGGGTCATTCAGGTTTTAACGGCCCAGCCGTGAACAAGTTGAGCGTTTTACGAGCGGCGAATGCTCAATCGGCAAGCGCGTCGTCCAGCCACTCGATCCAGTGCCTTACGGGCACCGCCGCCGCGCCCGCAAGATGTGCGATGCAGCCTACATTGGCACTCGCGACCCCAGCGGGCCCACCAGCACTCAACGCGGCCAGTTTGTTGTCGCGCAAGCGCGCGGCAATCTCAGGCTGAAGCAACGAATATGCCCCGGCGGAGCCACAACACAGATGCGCATCCACGACGGGCGTCAGTACATACCCGGCGAGCCGCAGCAAGCGCTCGACCACGCCACGGATCTGCAACCCGTGCTGCAAGGTACAAGGTGAGTGAAATGCGATCGCGGTGCCGCCAGCGGACAGTCGAGCGGCGAGAAGCACTTCCAAGGCATCGGCATGGCGCGATACGAGCTCTGCAATGTCGAACGTCTGTGCCACAACCTTCCCGGCCTGCGCCAGCATCGGCGCATCGTCGCGGAACAGGTGGCGGTAGTCTCGGATGAAGCTGCCGCAGCCCGAGGCAGTGATTACCACGCCTTCAACCTCGCCGCGCTCAAGCGCTGGCCACCAGTGCTGCAACAGTCGGGCCGCATCCTCGCGCCCACCTTCGTGGTCGTTGAGGTGGCTACGCAGCGCGCCACAGCAGCCGTCGCGCCTGATTTCGACGAGCGAGATGCCGATCCGGTTCAGCACGCGTGCGGCGGCGGCGTTCACATCAGGCGTAAGTGCCGGCTGAGCGCATCCGCCGAGTACCAGCCACTTGCGGGCGTGGCGAGGTTCCGGCCAGTGCCCACGCTGCCGGGCGGGCGCCAACTTGTCGGCGAGCGCAGCAGGCATCAGCGGACGCAGCGCGCGCCCTGCACGGTAGGCCGCTCGAAAGAGCGTAGGCTGCGAGATCGTGTTGGCGAGCAGCCAGCGCTTGACCTGCTGTGGCGCAGAACGAGGCGGCGCGAGTTGCTCCGCCCACTTGTGCCCGATATCGACCAGCCGCCCGTATTCCACGCCGGACGGACAGGTCGTCTCGCACGAACGGCATGTCAGGCAACGATCCAAGTGCAGCTGCGTGCGCGCCGATACCGGCTCGCCTTCCAACATCTGCTTGATCAGATAAATGCGACCACGCGGGCTGTCCAACTCGTCGCCCAGCAACTGAAAGGTTGGACACGTCGCAGTACAGAAGCCGCAATGCACACACTTGCGAAGGATCGCTTCGGCCTCGGCGCCGTCGGCGGTATCGCGGACGAAATCGGCAAGTTTAGTCTGCATTACGGTGTCACCAGTCCGGATACATGCGGCTGCGATTGAAGACGCCCGCGGGATCGAATGCGGCCTTCAGCCGACGGTTCAAGTCACTCAGTGCCGGGCTCAACCGACCGAACGGTGCATCGCAGAGCGCGCCATCGCCGGCGCGAAAACACATCGCGCTGCCATGCTGGCGCGCAACGTAATCACAGAGTTCGGCACCTTCTTCCACTGGCGTGCGCAACCAGCGCAACGCCCCACCCCATTCGATCAGGCCCGCGTCGGCAGCGCCAATCGTCTCTTCGCAACTGGGCACCGACAGTCGCCAGAGCGGGCGTCCGCCGGCAAAGAATGGATGTGTCTGTTCCCGCAGCGCACGCCAGAACGCCTGCTGGGCCGCAGCCTCCAGCACCACGCCACCGATCTTCGCGGCGGCCGCCTCGACGGCCGATGCCGCGCCCGACAGCCGCACATGCAGCAAGCCATCGACCCAGCAGGTTGCCGACACCGGCAGTGGTTGGCCCGCCCAGCGATTCATCGTGCGCAAGGCCTCCGCCTGGCTCATCGACAGGCGCAGGGTCTGCTCGGCTGCAGGCAAGGGCATCACCTTCAAGGACACTTCCAGCACCAAGCCCAGCGTGCCCATCGCACCCGCCATCAGACGCGAAACGTCGTAGCCGGCAACGTTCTTCATAACCTGCCCGCCAAAACGCAGCACATCGCCACGTCCGTCCATCAGCGTCACACCGAGCAGATGATCGCGCACCGCACCGGCACTCGCCCGCCGCGGCCCGGACAAGCCGGCGGCGACCATGCCACCCACGGTTGCAGTACCAAAGTGCGGCGGCTCGAAGGCCAGCATCTGCCCGCGCTCGGCGAGCGCCGCTTCAAGTTCTGCGAGCGGTGTTCCGGCCCGCACAGTGACAACCAACTCGGTCGGTTCGTAACTCTGAATACCGCACCAGTCGCGCGTGTCGAGCAACTCACCGGCGGGTGCCCGCCCCAAGAAGCGCTTGCTGCCACCGCCCTGCACCACAAGGGGTTGCCCGCTCGCCGCGGCGTGACGCACACGCGCCTGCCAATCAGCGAGAACCGGGGCGAGAGTGTCGCTCATCAGAATCGCTCCAAGCCGGCGTAGCGCGCTTGGCCGCCTTGCACATGCTCGCGGCCACCCTCCGCGCAGCGGTTCAGGGTTGGGATCGCCTTGCCTGGGTTCAACAGACCTGCGGGATCGAATGCCGCTTTCACGCGGTGGAACATGCGCAATTCGTTCTCGCTGAACTGGATGCACATCTGGTCGATCTTCTCGACCCCGACGCCATGCTCGCCGGTGATCGAGCCCCCCAGCGCCACCGAACGCGCGAGAATCTCTGCCCCAAACGCCTCAGCACGCGCCTGTTCGCCCGGCGCACTGGCGTCGAATAGAATCAGCGGATGCAGGTTGCCGTCGCCGGCGTGGAACACGTTGATGCAGCGCAGTGCATAGCGGTGCTCCATCTCGGCAATCGCGTTGAGCATCTCGCCGAGTCGCTTGCGCGGGATGGTGCCGTCCATGCAGTAGTAGTCTGGTG
>CAMFLH010000177.1 GCA_945957295.1 uncultured Uliginosibacterium sp. | reverse complement strand
GAGACAGGAGTTGTAGCTGTTGTTGTCCATCGACTTCGAACGAAGAATGTCCGAACCCGCGTGGAAGTAAGCAATACCCTGACTGAAGCTGTTGATCGCCGCCGCTAGCGTTTGCACACGAACACGCTCATCAAGGCTCGTGCTCTTCGGCAGTTTCGCAACGGTCGCATCCCAGAACGTCCGGTTATCGTGGTTCTCGTAATAGTTAACGACTTCCTGCGGATCGGTCACGTAGCCAGCCGGATCGCTTCCGTACTTGAAGGTTTCACCAGTCTTAACAACGCCATCCCGAGCTTCGAAGACAAACGAGCGCAGCGAACCGGCAAGGCCCACACGGATGATGTCCGCGTGATCCATCAGTTCTTCCTTCTTCGGCGTACCAGCAACATCGTTCGGGTCATAGAACAGACCAGTCACGAAACCTTGAGCACGGAAGGCGTCACCGTCGTCGCAGCAGCCACCACCACGAATACGGTCACGGGCACGGTCGCTGAACGTTGCGATACCAGAACCATTGAGGGAGAGCTGTGATGCTTGCTCAAAGCGAGCACCGCTGGCGACTTCACCAAAGTTCCAACCCTCGCCGATCAGGAACACGTCGCGACCAGCGGCCGTATTCACCGTACTCTTGAGCTGTTCCATCGTGGCGCGCGGCTGGTGACCCATCAGGTCGAAGCGGAACGAGTCAATCTTGTACTGGGTAGCCCAAGTGGTGACCGAGTCGATCATCAGCTTGCCCATCATCAGATTCTCGGTCGCCGTGTTCGAGCAACAGGTCGAGTTCTCGACGCCGCCAGTCGAATTCAGACGTTGGTAGTACCCGGGAACGATGCGATCAAGCACCGAGTTCGCGTTCTGACCAGCAGCACTGGTGTGGTTGTAGACCACATCCATACCAACACGCAGACCCGCCTTGTGCATTGCTGCCACCATCTGACGGAACTCGACAATGCGCTTCGCGCCGTCGTTTGCATCGGACGAGTAGCTGCCTTCAGCTGCAGTGTAATGGAACGGATCGTAGCCCCAGTTGAAGCAATCCTTATCCTTCACCGCGTTGATCGCATCACGCGCCTTGGAGGAGTCAGCGGTCGAACCGGCGGTATCCGGCGTCACGCAGCCAACTTCAGGGACCGTTGCAAGATCAAACACCGGCAGCAGATGCACATCCGTCAAACCGGCAGCCTGCAGCGCCTTGAGGTGCTTCATGCCGTTGGATGCATCTTCCGTGAAGGCAAGGTACTTGCCGCGGTTAGCGGCCGACACCGAACCGTCGTTTGCGGAAAAATCGCGCACCGACAGCTCATAGATGGACATATCCTCCTGAGCCGAGAGCACCGGGGCGGTCGAGCTATCCCAGTCGGCCGGCTTCAGGTTGGCAGCGCCAAGATCCGCAATGTAGCTGCGCTTCGAGTCGGCATTCAGGCTAATCGAATACGGGTCGGTCACGCGGTTACGCACGACACCGACGCCGCGAACGAAGACATCGGCAACGTAGACGTAGTACTTGCCGGTCAGATCGCCGTCCATGGCAATCGACCAGACGCCAGTAGCAGCATCAAACGTCATCAGATCCAGCGACTTACCCTTGCTGGTCGCCGTGTCGTACAGACCAAGCTTAACCTGCTGTGCAGTTGGCGCCCAGACCTTGAACACCGTCTTTCCGCCCGCGAACGTAACACCCAGATCCTTCACGTCCTTGGCCGTTGCGTACAGATCGTCCATCGCACCAGCGATCTGCGCGGTGGTCGCGTTCTGCACTTTGCCCGCATCGTTCTCCTGCACCAGCACAACCTGGTTGGTGTGCAGCCCGGCCAGCTTGTCTACGTCTGCAGCCTTGACCGACAGCACAACACCGGCAGAGACGAACTTGAAGCGCGTCGCAACGTCGGCCGGCACAGTGCCGCCAACATCCAGAGTCACAGAGCCGTCAGCGCCTGCAACAGCAGAATCTTTCTTCGCGACAATCTGAGCGTTCTTCGAGTAGTAGAGCTTGAAGACGCCCGTACTATCAACCCGCGGCCACTGAATCAGCGACTTGGTCAGCCAATAAGCCTTCGCGTCCTTGGTCGAGGCCGAGCGCGTATCGGGCACCGCCGTGTAAACCGTCGCATCCTCCTGGACCAGCCAGATATCGGCCACTTGGGAGATAACGGTCAGATTCGCGTAGTTGACGACGATATTGTCCGAACGGCCATCCTTGTTGTCGTTTCCACCATTCGGGTTTGCCGACGTGCCATGGATGATGAACTCAAGCGATTTCTTGGTTGCATCCGTCGTCGGATTGATGACCGGAATTTCGAAAACCACTTCGGCTGACGACACTGCCTGGTAGCCAGGCATCTTGTCGAGCGTAACCGGCGTACCCCAACCAGGCGCGGCGTAACCGGCCGGCATGCGAGTCACGTCCATGCCGTTGGTGTCCCACAGGTGCAGACCCCAGACATCGAACTTCGAGTCGAACCGCTTGTAGTGCACGCGAACCGTCTTGATATCAACCGGCCCGGCCGTATCGGGGTTCTTCGTGTAGGTGACCGTGTCGCCCTCGATGCGCCAGATTTCGTTGGCACCCGGAGCAAGGGTGTAGCTCTGGTCGGCGCCACCATGGTCCTTGGTGTCGCCTTTGTGGAACAGGTAGCCCACGGCACCACTGTCGGCGCTCAGGGTCGGCTTGTAGATGGCACCAAAAGAGTCCGTGCCAGTCGGGTCGTAACCTTTGTTCCAACCGGGATCCGCACCAGCACCCCAAGTATGAAGCTGCCAGCCGGTGTAGACACCATCCTTGCGCTTGTAGTGAACGGTCAACGAGGTTGTGGAAGCCGCTGCGGTTTTCACACTCGCAGCAGAGTCAGCAGGAACCGCGTGCAGCACCTTCTGGAAATCCGAAGAATCCAGGAACGAGAGTTCAGTCTCGGGCGCAGGCGGAGGAGGTGCGTCATCACCACCACCGCAAGCGGCCAGAATAGCCAAGCAGGAAAGAGCTACCAGTGAGCGCGCACGCTTCCAGATCGCCCCAGCGCTTTGCCTTGTCATATGTCACCTCCAAGGAAAGTGTGGTTACGAGACCGCCCCATGTTGTAGTTTTGTTACTTATGTGTGCGCGCAGCCGGGGGGCGATCAAGGCGCAAATGTGCTCGTTCGGGTTACATATGTCAAGAATTCTTATGGACTCATAACGTAGTTTGACTACAGTCAAACGTACTTTGGGGGCATGCTTGCGCCTCCCGATTTCGATGCCGCGCCGCTCTACGGTAAAGTCACGCCATGGAACGTCTACCTGCCAGTATTGTCCGCATCCAGGCCACCATCGATTACATCGACGACCATCTCGACGACCCGCTCGACATCCAGGAGTTGGCCGCCCAAACCGAGATGTCGTTCTGGCACTTCCTGCGCGTGTTTCGTGCCACCGTCGGAGAGACCGTCAAGGATTACATCCGCAGGCGGCGCCTCACGCGTGCGGCGTATGAGTTGCTTGAGACACAGCAGAACATCATCGACATTGCACTCGGAGCTGGCTTCGAAACCCACGAGGCCTTTACACGGGCATTTCGCTCGCAGTTCGGTGCAAGTCCGCGCGAATTCCGTACTGCAGGCAAACCGCCTCAGCTGCCGCGTGGCATTCCGCACATTACGACCGAGTACTTGGCACATATGCATTCGGGGCTCACAACGACCCCTGAGTTCATTGACAGCCCGGCGCGCCGGCTGGTCGGCATCAAAACCGAGTTTTCTGTCGCGCCGGAAGCATTCGACCTGATCGAACTCGGTGCGGAGGCCTGGAAGACGTTTGAACCACTGATCGCGCGCATTCCGGTACGCGCCAACGCCCTTGCCGGGCTGTGCAGCGACATTGTTGCGGCGGACGAGCGGAGCATTCAGGGTTACGTGATGGCCTGTGTCGAGGTCACAGAATTCTCTGGGCTGCCGGAAGGCGTCGTGGCGCTGATGCGCCCGCCCTGCCGCGAGGCACGCTTCCATCACCGAGGCGCGGGGCAGACGTGGGAATACACGCTGCAGTACATATTTGGTGCATGGCTTCCCGACAGCCATTTCGCGGTCGCGGATCAGCCCGCTTACTTCACGTTCGACACCACCCACTCGCCCTTCTCGGCTGACCCCGAGATGGATTACTGGCTCGCACTCAAGTAGTCATTCGCGCCCCAGATATCCAGCGGGGCGCAAAAATCATCAAAAGCAATTTCTGAACGGACAAGGTTCGGGGGCTGCAAGCGCGGTCCGAACCTTCGTCAAATTCGCGGCAGCCCACTGCCCGCAGCAGCTCGCGAGCGATGCTGCAGCGCAATAATCATCAACAGCAATCCTGATCAAGACTTGAGCGCCACTGCGGACGGAGTATTCGTTCCGAACGCGCAACTTGATGCACGGTCTCGAAGGATTCGCGAGGCGCTTCGAATACGCTCCCCCGGGCACTCGAAGCAGGCAGTCACAAAGTCGCAGCGCATGCGCTGCAAGTGTTGCCAGCCTCACCCTCCTCCCCTTCGGATCTGGAAAGCACCGAGATCAAGACCTGTCGCGGCGTATCGGAAACGGTACGCAAGCTTTTCATTACGCGCAGCCGTTGGACCGGACGACCCTTGGGTCGATCCGGTCAATTTTTTTGTAGCAAGCGGTAATGACGCGAATACCGACAGCGTTGGTGCTTCAAACTCGTCACGCGCTCGCGTACGATTCGTCGGTTTTTGTGCCAGAGCAGACAAAGGGATTCACCCAAGTGCCCGCCCTCCCGATTCGCCGCCTCCAGTCACTTGCCCCCGCAGCCGGAACCGGCTTGCTGTGGTTGGCCGCGATTGCGCTGTGGGCTTGGTTTGCCGCAAGCTGGTATTGGCGGCTCTCGGCGCCACAGTCAGCCACCGCCCCAAATCAAGTCGCCACCGATCCAACGGTTGCAGCGCGAGAAATCAGCACCCGCCATTTATTTGGCGAGGTGGTCGTTCAGCAGCAGGTGGTCGCGGCGAGCCGCTACACTCTTGTCGGCGTCGCTGCGCACTCACGCAAGAGCCCCGGCTGGGCCGTCATTTCTGAGGACGGCAAACCAGCGCAAGGATTCGTGCTGGGCGACGAAATTGCTCCCGGCATCAAGCTGGTCGGCGTGCAGCCGGACAGCGTCGAGATTGATCGGGGCGGCGCGCGCGAACGAATCATGTTGAGCGAGGCGCCGCGCCAGCCAGGCAGCGCATCACCTGCGCCCGTACAGAACTCCGCCCTGCCACCGCAGATTCAGTATCAGGTCAATCAGACCGGCACACAGCCTTCCGGCTTCCAGCCCCAGCGCGGCAACCCCGGCATGTCGAATGAAGCCCCGCAAGCGCAGCCCGTCAGCAGCCCCGAGAATCAACCGAACCCATGATCCAGTCGAACTTTGCCCGGCGAAGCATCGCCGGACTGATGATTGCAGCCACTCTTGCTGCTCACGCCGCGCCCGTTTCAGCCGCCGAAGGCGAGACCGTTGCGCTGAACTTCGTGAATGCGGAGATCGACGCGGTGATCCGTGCCGTGAGCAAGATCACCGGCAAGAACTTCCTGGTTGATCCGCGTGTGCGCGGCACGCTAAACATTACGACGCAAACGCCGGTCCCAAAGGAGCTGACCTATCAGATCCTGCTGTCGGCCCTGCGGATGCAGGGTTACACCGCTGTTGAATCGAACGGTGTCGTGAAGATACTGCCGGAAGTGGACGCCAAGCTGCACGCCGTGCCGAGTGGACGTAAGACCACCGCCACAGGGGATCGCATAGTGACGCAGGTGTTCCAGGTGCGCCACGAATCGGCGGCACAACTGGTTCCGGTAATCCGGCCGCTGGTATCACCGAACAACACTGTCACCGCCTACCCGGGCAACAACACGCTGATCGTCACCGACTACGCTGAGAACATTTCGCGTATCGGGCAAGTGCTCGCGTCGATCGACGTGCCGCAGGGCGATATCCGCGTCATTCCTGTGCAAAACGCGTCAGCGCTGGATCTGGCGCAGACAATCAACCGCCTACTTGCAGACCAGGGCGCCGGAGCCGGCGACCAGAGCCAGAAGATCAGCGTGCAGGCGGATAACCGCACCAACAGCCTGCTGGTGCGCAGCGACAATCCCTCCAAGCTTGCTACGGTTCGCCAGCTCGTCACGACGCTGGATCAGCCCGGCGCGGCTGGCAACATTCGCGTCGTGTATCTGAAGAATGCTGAAGCGGCGAAGGTTGCGCAAACCTTGCGCGCCATCATGACGGGCGACACTTCAAGCAGCGCGACGTCGACGAACAGCCCTAGCAACACCACTTCCGGCAACCAGGGTGGTGGCTCGATTTCCAGTGCTGCCTCCACCACCGTCGGCACGCCAAGCGGTGGCGGCATGATCCAGGCGGACACCACCAATAACGCGCTGATCATCACGGCGCCAGAGCCGATCTACAACAATCTGCGTAAGGTGATCGACCAGTTGGACCGTCGCCGCGCGCAGGTTTACGTGGAAGCGTTGATCGCCGAAATGAGCTCGGAGAATGCAGCCGAGTTTGGCGTGCAGTGGTTCGCGGGCGAGAAGCCGGGCAAAGACGGCAGCTTTGTCGGCGGCGGCACGAACTTCGCCGGCGCAACGCCTTCGTTGCTCGGGGCCTCAACGGGCACGGAAAGCCTTCTTGGCGCAGGTTTAAACGTCTTGGTTGGCTCCGGGACCGTCAATATCCCGGGCATTGGCGACATCCTCAATCTGCAGGTGCTGGCGCGTTTCCTGGAGTCGCAGAGCAAGGCCAACATCCTCTCCACGCCGACCCTGCTGACCCTCGACAACGAGGAAGCGAAGATCGTCGTGGCAGAGAATTTGCCCTTCCTGACCGGCCAGTACAGCAACACGGGCGGTGGTACAACGCCAAGCAACCCGTTCCAGACGATTGAGCGCAAGGACGTCGGCCTGACGCTGAAGATCAAGCCGCAGATATCGGAAGGCGGCGCGATCCGCATGCTGATCTCGGAAGAGAACTCCACCGTCAAGGCGACGACCGCTGCGGGCCCGACCACAAAGAAACGCTCGATCGACACCAACGTGATCGTCGACGACGGCTCGATCATCGCGCTGGGCGGCTTGATTCAGGACGAATCGCAAGACGGTGCAGACAAGGTGCCCTACCTTGGCAACATTCCACTGCTTGGCAGCTTGTTCCGCTACGACACGCGTTCGCGCAAGAAGACCAATCTTGTCGTGTTCCTGCGGCCGAAGATCGTCCGCAGCGAAATCGACGCGCGCAGCTTCACGCATGAGCGTTACGACGAGATTCTGGGCCTTCAGCGCCAGCCGGGTACCACGCGCAACTACTTGATGCCGGACGAAGGTACACCGCCGCAGTTGCCCGCGCGCGCGCTGACCACCACGCCCGCAACGGAAGCGGCGAGCGACGCCGCCACCGCCCCAGCAAGCGCCACAAAATGAACGCGCCGCTCCCCCGCCTGCCCTATGCCTTCGCACGCGCAAACGGCGTGCTGCTCGGCGAGGTTCAGGACGACAGCGCCGAAGTCATCGCGCGCGAGGATGCCAACCCGGTCGCGCTTGCCGAAGTCCGGCGACTGACCGCACGGCCCTTGCGGATCACGCCGGTCAGTCGCGGCGCGTTCGAATCCCGACTCTCGGAGATCTATAGCCAGGGTGAGAGCAACGCTGCCGAGGTGGCTGCGGACGTGGGACAGGACATCGACGTGTCGCAGCTGATGCAGGAGCTTCCGCCCGTGGAGGACCTGCTCGAAGCCGAAGACGACGCGCCGATCATCCGCATGATCAACGCGCTGCTGACGCAAGCGGTCCGCGAACGCGCGTCCGACATCCACATCGAACCCTACGAAACCTATTCGGTGGTGCGCCTACGGCGCGACGGCGTGTTGGTCGAAATCGCCCGCCCTCACCGCGCCTTGCACGCAGCGATGTCGTCGCGCATCAAGATCATGGCGAACCTCGACATCGCCGAAAAGCGCCTGCCGCAGGATGGCCGCATCGGCGTACGCCTCGCTGGCCGCCAGATCGATGTGCGTGTATCCACGCTGCCGACTTCGCATGGTGAGCGCATCGTGCTGCGTCTGCTCGACAAGGACGCCACGCAGTTCGGACTTAACGCGCTCGGCATGGCCGACTCCACGCGCAAGACCTTCGACAGCATCCTGTCGCAGCCGCACGGCATTCTGCTCGTTACCGGGCCAACCGGCTCAGGCAAAACGACGACGCTCTACGCCGCCCTGCGCACGCTGGACGGCTGCACGCTGAACATCGTCACGGTCGAAGACCCGGTCGAATACGACCTCGCCGGTGTTGGCCAGATTCAGGTCAATGCACGGATAGACCTGACCTTCGCGCGCGCACTACGCTCGATCCTGCGGCAGGATCCGGACGTCATCATGATCGGCGAAATTCGCGATCTGGAAACCGCGCAGATCGCCGTGCAAGCCTCGCTGACGGGCCACATGGTGCTTGCCACGCTGCACACGAACGACGCGCCCTCCGCAGTCACTCGCCTGATCGACATGGGCGTCGAACCCTTCCTGCTTGCGTCAACACTGCGCGGCGTACTGGCGCAGCGCTTGGTGCGGCGACTCTGCCCGCAGTGCCGCGAAGCGCGGCCCGCGGACGAGGCGGATCGGCAAGCCGTTGGCGAAGGCTGCCCCGCCACGCTGTGGCACGCAGTGGGCTGCAGCGCCTGCGGGCACACCGGCTACAGTGGGCGAACCGGCGTATATGAAATGCTGACGGTCGATGACGCAGTGCAGCGGCTGGTGCACGACCGCGCATCCGAGAACGACCTGCGCGACGTCGCTCGCCATAGTGGCCTGCGTACGCTGCGCGGAGACGGCATGCGCCTGCTGGCAGAGGGCATGACCTCGGCGGAAGAGCTGCTGCGCGTGACGCGCGACTGAGGGCGGCACCATGGCGGCATTCCAGTACCGAGCGGTCGACGCCGACGGCCGCAATCTGAGCGGCATCGTCGAGGCTGACAGTGCACGCTCGGCGCGTTCGCAGTTGCGCGAACGCGGCCTCTTTCCGCTCGAAGTCGCCGCAAGTGGCAGCAAGAAGTCCGGACTCGGCTCGACGCGCAAGCTGCGCGAGTCCGAACTCGTCTTGCTCACGCGCCAGTGGGCTGCGCTGCTGACCTCCGGCCTCACGGTAGAGCAAGCCTTGTCAGCACTTGGCGACCAGGCAGAACGCGACACCACGCGGCAGGTGCTGGCCGGCGTGCGCAGCGAGATCCTTGCCGGCTATTCCTTGCGCGCCGCGCTGGATCGGCATGCGACGTCGTTCCCGACCATCTACCGCGCTTCGGTTGCGGCGGGCGAGAAGTCCGGCGAGTTGGCGACCGTGATGAACCAACTCGCTGACTACCTTGAACGGCGCGACGAGCTGCGGCGCAAGACGCTGCAGGCGCTGATCTACCCGGCCATCGTCGCCGCGGTGGCGCTGATGGTGGTCATTGGGCTGCTGACCTATGTAGTGCCGCAGGTCGTCGGCGTGTTCCAGAGCAGCAAACAGACGCTGCCCTGGCTCACTCGCGCGCTGATTGTGGTGTCGGACTTCCTGCGCAACTGGGGCTGGCTGCTTGCGCTGGTGATCGCCGGCGGCATCTTCGGCCTGCGGCAGTCGCTTCGCGAAGACGCAGTGCGACGCAAATGGGACACCTGGCTCCTGGGCCTGCCGCTGATCGGCCGCCATCTGCGCGCACTCGACACCACGCGTTTTGCCAGTACGCTGGCGATTCTCGTCGGCAGTGGCGTGCCCTTGCTTGCCGCGCTCGATGCTGGCCGGCAGGTTGTGGTTCGCCTGCCGCTGCGCGATGCGATCGGCCAGGCATCAGACCGCGTGCGCGAGGGCATGAGCCTCTCCCGCGCGCTCGGCGCCACGCGGCGCTTCCCGCCGCTGCTGACACACATGATCGCGAGCGGCGAAGCAACCGGCCAGCTCGATGCAATGCTCGACCGCGCCGCCCGCCTGCAGCAGGGCGAGCTGGAAACCCGCACTGCGGTGCTGACAAGCCTGCTCGAACCGCTGCTGCTGTTGATGATGGGCGGCATGGTGCTGATCATCGTGCTGGCCGTGATGCAGCCGATCATCGAAATCAATACCTTGCTCAAATAGTCGGACACCGGCCGCACATCGCGGCTGACCACACGGATCAAACCCTCAGGACTGAACCATGTCGAACACACGCTACTACCGCCGCGCTGCCGGCTTTACGC
>CAMFLH010000176.1 GCA_945957295.1 uncultured Uliginosibacterium sp. | reverse complement strand
ATCGACAATGCTGACCTGGAACATCAATTCTCAGGGGTTCCGTGGAGCGCATTCATTTACTGGAGCGTTGTTTCAGGGCCCCGATGAGTGGCTCACGCAAGCAGACTCCGACCTTGGCGCGCTTCGGATCGAGGTGAGAGATCCAGCGAGCGTTCCCGAGCCCAACGTCCTTGGGCTCGCACTATTTTCCCTCGCACTCGCGACCGGCATGACTCGGCGCCGCGGCCGCACTGCCGCTTGATGCAGGCCTTTTAGTCAACAAGGTTCGCGTTCGGCGTACCGGTTCTGCCACGTTGTTTCTTGTTGCCGGATCAGGCGTCACGCGCACCTCCATCCAGCGCCGCTCGATGAAACAACGCCCGATCGGCGCTGGCGCGCCGATGTCTTGACGCGACCAAGTCTCTGAATCGGCCTGACGGCCCGCCGTGGTCTGGCGGGTCCGTTGGGCCTCCGACGATACGCCGCAGCGCGTCAAGACGGCCGCCAGTACCAGGCAATCGCGTCGCGGTGGTAACGGCCACCCGAACTGCCGACAGCCACGGCACGCCCGCATTGATCGAGTGCGACACGCCCGGCGCGTTCGTCCTCCGCAGTGCCCCACTGACGGGCGGCGAGCAGGCGGCCATCGTCGCCCGCGATCTTCATCATGAAGAGATCGTTGCCACCCGCATTGAGCTGGCCAGCCGCGACGCTGCCGGTGGTCTCACCAAACAAGACGATGTTGCCATCTCGATCAATCTGCAGATCGGCCAGCCATTCGGCGCCGGGGGAGCCCAGTTGCCAGCTACGCAGCAATCGCCCGTCGGCAGCACTGACCCGCGCGACAAACACATCCTGCTGGCCAAGCGCAACGGCGCCCGGCAGTGCGCCGTACACCGACCCCCCAATCAACAGGTCACCCCCGGCCAGCGTCCGGATCACCGCAACATGGTCGAGCGGCACGGCGCTGTATCGGATGGTCCACATCGTGTTCCCAAGCCCGTCGAGCCGGCGCAGGTACATGCCGCGCTGGGTACCACCCTGCACCGCACCGCTGACGTAGGTGCCGGCGCCGTCAGGTGTCTCGACGCTTGCCAAGCCACCGCCGATATCAGGTTCCACACTGTTCGACCGATGGGTCCAGGCCACACTCAAGCGCTCATCGGCGCTGCCCGCCCCGAGTCGGTCGAGCCGCATCGCAAACGCATCGCTCCACGCCTCGACGTAGTTGCTCGGCACATATTCGTCATCGTGCCCTGCGATCAGGAGACGGCCGCGCGCATCGACCGCCGCCCGTCGCGGATGCTGAGGCCGGTCGGTGCCCGTTTGAAACGTCCTCCACTGTGGGGTTGCGCCAGGGCGTTCGGCCCAGGCGACGAAGGTGTCGAATTGGCCAGCGTTGCTCGCGCCATCCATGTTGCCGGTCGTTCGCCCCACTACAAAAATCGTGCCGTCACGTCCGATTGTCAGGGCCTCGGCCGAGTCGGCGCCGGCCGTATCGAAGCGCGCGCCGGCATCCGAGAGCAGGGATCCGTCCGCAGCAAGCTGACGAACAACCGCACGACTGTTTCCTGCTGGCTCGATGTTGGTTTGACCAACGACGCCATTGCTCCAACCCGCCAGCCAGATGTGCTGCTGATCATCAATCAACACATCGTTCCACTCGCTCGACATGGCGTCGCGATACCACGAGATCTCCTCCTGCAAGGCGACACAGCCGATCGGGTGGCTGACCGGCGGCTCAACGGCCCCATCGCCACCGCCACCCCCGCAAGCGGCGAGCAAGCTGGCTGCTAGGCAGCTCAACGCCGTCGCCGTGGGGCGAGTCGTAAGGTGATCCATCTTGTTCTCCTTCATTTACTCAATTCAAGACGTGGGCAGCGCACGGTGGCTTTGGGCAACTGAACTCCAACGGGGCGCGAGATACCGCGCCGTCTAGGCGATCAAAGAGCCCGCCTGTTCAAGGCGCCGGCGGACGTCATCGAAACCGCCTTCGTATTCCCAGTACATCACTCGACCATGAGACCCGGTAACCAACAGGTAGCGGTCGCTGACCGACTGAATGCGTTCGACGGCAACGATCTTGTCGGCGAAAGGCGCGTCCTCCGCCTGTTCAACGATTTCCGTGTTGTCTGGGGTATAGCCGTGGACAACCAACGACGGCCGCACGCGCAAAGAGATGAACTTCATGACGAAATCCTCGATTCAAATCACTGAAAAAGGTCAGCCAACAAGCACGCCGTTACAGCGCCACCGATCGCACCGGAATCCAACACGCAGAACACTGAACACGTGTTAGCTGGGTACATCGGGCGATGGGCGTGCTCGTTACGCCCGAAGCTCACTCTCAGGCTTACCCCCACGGGAAGGTCAAGCGTTCAGTGCAGACGGAATCTTGCGCGCAGGGCTTGACCTTCCCGTGGGGGCAAACCCGACGCTTCGCTTCCCTTAACAGCCTCCTGATGGGAGCGACCATGATCGAATTCCAACTACCCGACATGACTTGCAGCCACTGCGCCAGCATGGTGACCAAGGCCTTGAAACAAACCGACCCCGACTGCGTTGTGAGCATCGATCTGAAAGTGCAACGCGTCGGCGTACGCAGCCAAGAAGATCGTCAAACCCTGTTCGACGCCCTGTTTGAGGCCGGCTACCCACCGGCCTGACGGGCACCGGGCCCGGCGCGCGCGATCGGCCTCAAGTGCAAGACCTCGGGACGGCGCAAGCGAGCTCACGCCGCCCCACTGAGAGCATCGACACTGCAAAAGAAAACGGGGCGCACTCGGCGCCCCGTCTTTGTTTGCCACCCGCCGCGATCAGGCCTCGGCCCTAGGCTTGTTCATCCCATCCCGAATCAAATTCCCCAACAGCACATCCACCAGCGTGCCGCCTTGGCTACCGCCACCGCCCGCAACGATATCGGGCACCAGTTTCACGCCCGCTTTCGCCAGCGCTTCGGCGACCTGCACCATCGCGTAGTTGCCGGACTCCATCGACGCGATCTTGAGCTTGATCACTTCAGCTTCTGCGCCGCCGACGGCCTGGGTCTTCGCCGCTTCGGCCTCGCCCACGGTGCGCAGCACTGTGGCGTCGGCTTCGGCGTTGATCTTCTTCGACTGGGCCTGGCCTTCGGCTGCCTTCACGGTCGCCTTGGCGTTGAAGTCGGCGATCGTGACCTGGCGCTCGGCATCCACCACGCGGGCTTGCGTGGCGGCCAGTGCGGTGGCCTGTTCGAGTTCCTGCTTCACAACCTGCGCCTGGCGCTGGGTGTCGTAGGTGACGCGCTCCTGCTCGGCGATCTTGCGGTCGGTGAGCGTCTTCATCAGTTCTTCCGGCGGCACGATGTCGCCGATCAGCGTATCCACGGCGCCAACGTTGTATTCCTTCAGCGCGGTGGCAATCGACTGGCGTGCTTCGTCTTGCCGGCGTGAGCGGTTCTTCAGGAAGTCGATAATGTCCGAGCCCTGCGCGGCGTTGCGGAAGTAGTTGCCGATGGTCGGTTCGAGCACCTGCGTCACCAGCGCCGCCATGCCGCCGAAGCGCGCGATGACCTTGGGCGCGTCGTTGCGGGGGATGTGGATGATCTGCGACACGTCGAGGTTGAACTTGAAGCCATCCGCCGAACGCACGGTGATCGTCGACAGGTTCGCGTCGAGCTTGTGGGCCTCGGTCTTTCCGGTCGCCCAGTTCAGCACCACGTTCGCGGTCGGCACATTGCTGACCTTGTGGGTGTAGGGGTTGATCGGGTACTTGCCGGGGTCGAGCGGATCGACCCACACGCCCTTCTCGCCGCGGCTCACCAGATTGCCGTGGCGGAAGGATTCACCCGTCACATCGTGCCCCTCGCGGCCGACGTAGGCGATCACCACGCCCACGTTGGCGATCGGCACCTCGACCATGTCGACGATCTCGACTGTCGCAAAACGCGGGTTGATGAAGTAGCGGCCGGCGAGCAGCACCTGTTCCTGAAGACCCTTGCTGCCGCCGTTATCGACGAAGGCCTGCGGGTTCTGGAACATGTTGTGGCCGGCGATCTCCGGGCCAGCAATTTCGCCAGTGACCAGAGGCTTGCCTTCCTTGGTCGTGATGATGCCGACCTTGTTCTCCGGAATGTCGACCGCCTCGGCCAGATGCACCTCGAACAGCGCAGGGTTGATGCGGTAGGTACCCGGTGTGATCACCGACATCTGCGGGCCGCGTTCGCCGCCGCCAGAAAGGAAGGCGTGGCCGTCCTGGAAAGAGTCGCAGGCCACCTGCCGCGCGATCACGCGGCCGCTGGACAGCGGCGCGCCATCGAGCGCTTCCACCACGCCCAGCTTGCCCTGCGGAATGCTTACCGCCGGCTTGAGGTCCACTTTGAAAAGCAGCGTGTTGATACGGTAGGTGCCGGGCGGGATCAGCGCCATCTGCGGGCCGCGCTCGCCGCTGTTCTGCAGGAAGGCGCGGGCATCCTGATAGGTGTCGCAGTCGACCTGCTTGGCGATGATGCGGCCGCTCGGCAGCGGGTTGCCGTCGCAGGCTTCCACCACGCCCACCTCGCCTTGCGGCACGGTGAAGAACTTGACCAGCTCCACCGTGTACTGCCATGGCCACAGCGCCACATGCAGGCCCGGCGCCAGCGTATCGGCCTGGTAACCGGCTTCGCCGTTGAGCGCGATGATGCGGCCATCCGGCAGATTGCGGTTGGCGCCGAAGAGCACGAACTTCTTGGTGACCACGCCGATGCTGTCGTCGGGCACGATGATCACGCCGAACAGCCACAGCACCCATTTGTAGCCGATCGCGACAACGATCAGGCCGATCAACACGAACAGGCCGGTGGCATGTCCGGCCAGCAGATCAAAGAAGTCCATGGGATCCTGTTTTCAAGAATGAGGGGAAAGGCAGGATCCTCTGGCGATTCGTGGCGCTACGCCCTGCAGCAGATCAAGCCCGCTGCGAGCATAGGTGCGCCACGCGGCCTCGCATGCCAACAAGCGCACAGCGTGCTGCTTGCATGGCAGCGACACGGCTTATTCGTCGATCGGCCGATCGACCCGCTCGGCGGATTCCCACAGCGACCACGCCACCGAAATGCCGGCGGTGACGTTGTTGCTCTGCCGCACCAGCGGGCTGTCTTCGAAGGCGGCGCCAGACACCGTACTGCCACGCACGAAGCTGCCGAACCAGGCGCGGCCCATACGGCGCGACAGCGTCAGCGTGAGCTGCGCGCCCCCGTAGCCGGACTTCGCCGCGTACGCCGGGCGACCGACGCGCGCATATTCCGGGGCAACGTCATACACATAGGCGTGGCTGGCGCGATCGCCGAAATACGGCCCGCCCGATACCGCGAAGCGCCAGCCCGGCACCGGCTGATCGAAGATGTCGAAGGACAGCGTTGGCGTACTCGCCCAGCCGGCGTCCTGCGAGGTGCCGATCGCGATCACCTTGCGGATCGGCAGGCGCGCCATCAGGCGGTAACCATCCTCCCAGCTGCCCGCGATGCGCCATACCAGCTGCGGGCCGATCTCGATCGTCGGCTTCAGATCCGGCATCCCGGCACGCGCGTCGTTGCTGTTGCTGCGCACCGGCACCCCGGCTGAAAGGCTGATATCCAGCTCCAGCCGATCAGAATCGAACAGCTTGCCACGCAGGCCATCACGGTCGGCACGCAGGCGATCGCCGCGATACACCACGAAGGGCACCGGCAACAGGTAGGCGTGCTGCTCGTCGGAACCACGATAGTCCGGTAGCGTCATCGCCCCCACGCCGAGGCCAAGCTCCCACTTGGGCAGATCGGTGGCGTGCGCAGGCGCGCTCAGCGCCAGGGCGAGCAACGCCAGCAAGGGGAAAGGCTTCATGCGCGGCGGCTCCACAAAGGGCGTGATTCTAGGGCCTGTTCGCGGCGCCCGCGCAGCGCAGATCAATCCAGCGCCAGCGCCGCCTCGTCATGACCGAGCAACTGCGCCAGCCCAGCCACCACAAGCTCATGGTCGGCCCGCTGCGGCAAGCCCGACACCGTGACGGTGCCGATCATCCCAGCGGCGGCAACGCGGATCGGGAAACAGCCGCCATGCCAGGCGTAGTCGCGCAGCGGCAAGCCCATTTTTTCATCCAGCCCCTTGCCGTCACGCCGGCACTCCAGCGAGACCGAATAGGAACTGCGCTGCATCAGCGTGACCACGTTGTGCTTGCGCCGCGCCCAGTCGGCATTGGCCGGCGTGGTGCCGGGCATCGCGTGCAGGAAGACGATGTCCTCGCCACGGCGGATCACGATCGTCACCGCCAAGCCGGCCGCGCGGGCACGGCTGCGCAACGCTTCACCAAGCTGCCATGCGAGATCTTCATCGAACGCAGGGAAGACCAATGCCTCTTCCTGGCGTGCGAGCTTTTCCAGCTCATGCTCGAAATCCATCGCGTGCCTCACCCCAGTTCGCCCACGGTCATCACACGCCCCTCGCGGACGCTCGCAAGCCCCAGGTCGATCAACTGCATCACCTTCAAGGCGTCGTGCGCCGGCACCGGGTTCGCACCGCCGTTCAGGATCGCGTCGCGCACCGCGGCGTAGTAACGGCTGTAGTCGCCACGTTCGCCGACATGTTCGCGCGGCACCAACACGTCAGCCTCGCTCAGCGTGAGCGTGCCGGGGCGCGGATCGACGCCCCAGTCCGGCAACCCAGGTCGGCCGCCCAGTTTCAGCGCGTCTTCCTGCGGATCGAGCCCGTACTTGGTGAAGCTACCTTGCGTGCCGTGCAGCGCGAAGCGCGGGCCGAGGTCGGGCACCAGCGCGCTGGCGTGCAGAATCACGCGCAGGCTGTCGTAGCGCAGCACCGCGTGGAACCAGTCGTCGGCGGCTGCGCCATCGCGCTGCTTGGCCAGATCGAGCGACAGCGTCTGCGGCGCGCCGAAGAGCTGCAGCGTCTGGTCCAACAGATGCGCACCGAGGTCGTACCACAAGCCGCTGCCCGGCGCGCCGGACTCGCGCCAGCGCTGACGCACCTGCGGGCGGTAACGGTCGAAGTGCGACTCGAAATGCGTCAGCCGCCCCAACACGCCCGAATCCAGCACCTTGCGGACGGTAAGGAAGTCCGCGTCCCAGCGCCGATTGTGAAACACCGACAGCAGACGCCCGGCCGACTCCGCACGCGCGATCAGGTCGCGCGCCTCGGTTGCGTCCAGCGTGAACGGCTTGTCGACGACCACATGCTTGCCCGTCGCCAAGGCCTTCACCGCCAGCGGATAGTGTGTCTCGTTGGGCGTGGGAATCACCACGAGATCGATGTCGGGCCGCGCGAATAGCGCATCGGGCGAGTCGCACACGTCGACCTGGGGCCACGCTGCGCGTACCTTGGCCGCGTCGCTGCTCGACATGGCGACCAGTTCGAGCCCCGGCACCGAGGCAATCAATGGCGCATGGAAGGTTGCGGTGGCAAATCCGAAGCCGACGATGCCGACTTTCACTGTGGAACCCATCTGGACACTCCTGAGAATCGAGGCTGCATGGGCAGTATGAGCGCGCCCGCCGCACGGCACCACCCAACCACCCAGCCGCGCAGCGCGGCCGCAAATCGTCGGCGCCATCCAAGGGCTTGTTTCAGCGCAAGAAACTGACGCGCGCCCCTAACATCGATCGCTCGTCGATCTTATAATTTCGGTCGCGGTTTACCCTAATTTTTTGCAGCGCACCATCCCGCCCCTCCCCCAGGGGGTGTGCCGCGAGAAAGCCCCCCCATGAATGCCCCGATGTACCTCCCCTGGCTGGCCCGCAAGGCCGGCATCAGCGACGAACAGGTGCTGGAACTGTGGCACGAAGCCCTGCGCCACGCGACCGACACCACCGGCTGGGTTGGCGGCCCGGAATACTGGGCAGCCGCGCACGACCGCCTGCTCGAGCTGACCGACGCCGAACGCCAACGCCGTCTCGCGCCGCGACTGGTGCGCATGGTGCGTACGCAGAATCACCTGGCGCAATTGCCGCTGCAGGCGCTAGAAGACATGCTCGGCGCACTGCGCGCCGGCGTGCGCCGCGCCGCCTGATCTGCGGCTTGATGCCGGGCGCCGCAAGCGCCGCCCGGCATGTGGATACCGCGCTGCAGCGTGCGGGCGGTAGAATGCGCGTTTTCGCCTTTTTGCAGCGAGCACGCGCCCATGCAGGACAAATACACGCCGGCCGAGATCGAGTCCGCCGCCCAAAAACACTGGGACGCCACCCAGGCCTTCGAAGTCTCCCGGGACGATTCGCTCCCGAAGTACTACTGCCTTTCGATGTTCCCGTACCCGTCGGGCAAGTTGCACATGGGGCATGTGCGCAACTACACGATCGGCGACGTGCTGTCGCGCTCGCACAAGATGCGCGGCTACAACGTGCTGCAGCCGATGGGCTGGGATGCCTTCGGCCTGCCGGCCGAGAACGCGGCGATCAAGAACGGTGTGCCGCCGGCCAAATGGACGCGCGAGAACATCGCCTACATGAAGATGCAGCTCAAGTCGCTCGGTTTTGCGATCGACTGGAGCCGCGAGCTCGCCACCTGCGACGCCAGCTACTACAAGTGGAACCAGTGGCTGTTCCTGCGCATGCTCGAAAAGGGCATCGCCTACAAGAAAACCCAGGTCGTGAACTGGGACCCGGTCGACCAGACCGTGCTCGCCAACGAGCAGGTGATCGACGGTCGTGGCTGGCGCACCGGCGCGGTGGTCGAGAAGCGCGAGATCCCCGGCTACTACCTGGGCATCACGCAGTACGCTGAAGAACTGCTCGGCGACCTTGATGAACTGACCGGCTGGCCCGAGCGCGTCAAGCTGATGCAGGCCAACTGGATCGGCAAGAGCATCGGCGTGCGCTTCGCCTTCCCTCACGAGATTTCCGATGATGCCGGCCTGATCGGTGACGGCAAGCTGTGGGTCTTCACCACGCGCGCCGACACGATCATGGGTGTCACCTTCTGCGCCGTAGCCGCCGAGCATCCGCTCGCGACGCACGCCGCGAAGAACAACCCCGAACTCGCCGCCTTCATCGACAAATGCAAGCACGGCTCGGTGATGGAAGCCGACATGGCGACGATGGAGAAGGAAGGCCTGCCCACTGGCCTCTTCGTCACCCATCCGCTGACCGGCAAACAAGTCGAAGTGTGGGTCGGCAACTATGTGCTGATGAGCTACGGCGACGGCGCCGTGATGGGCGTGCCCTCGCACGACGAGCGCGATTTCGCTTTCGCAAAGAAATACGGCATCGCGATCGAACAGGTGGTGCAGGTCGAGGGCGAACAGTTCTCGCTCGACGCCTGGAAGCCCTGGTACGGTGACAAGGAACGCGGCGTCTGTGTGAACTCCGGTGTGCTGGATGGCCTTGGCTACGAAGCCGCGGTGAACAAGGTCGCCGAACTGCTGGCCGCGAAGGGCATTGGCGAGAAGAAGGTGCAGTGGCGCCTGCGCGACTGGGGCATCTCGCGCCAGCGCTACTGGGGCTGCCCGATCCCGATCATCCACTGCGATGACTGCGGCTCGGTGCCGGTACCTGACGATCAACTGCCCGTCGTGCTGCCGGAAGACTGCGTGCCGGACGGCTCCGGCAACCCGCTCAACAAGCTCGAAAGCTTCCTCGCCTGTTCCTGCCCGAAGTGCGGCAAGCCCGCGCGCCGCGAGACGGACACGATGGACACCTTCGTCGATTCGTCCTGGTACTACGCGCGCTACGGCAGCAGCTTCAGCGACACCGCGATGGTGGATGCCGAGACCAACTACTGGATGACCGTTGACCAGTACATCGGCGGCATCGAGCACGCGATCCTTCACCTGCTGTACTCGCGCTTCTGGACCAAGGTGATGCGCGACTGCGGCCTGGTGAACTATCGCGAGCCCTTCTCGCGCCTGCTGACGCAGGGCATGGTGTTGAACACCGCCTTCTCGCACAAGCCGGAAAGCGGTGGCAAGAACTACTACTGGGAAGAGGAAGTCGATCTCGTCCGCAACTCGCACGGCCAGATCACCGGCGCCACACTGAAGAAGGATGGCACGCCGCTGGAGTTCGAGATGACGACGATGTCGAAGTCAAAGAGCAACGGCGTCGATCCGCAATCGCTGATCGAGCAGTACGGCGCTGACACCGCGCGCTTCTTCATGATGTTCGCCGCGCCGCCCGAGCAGACGCTGGAATGGTCGGATGCGGGCGTTGAGGGGTCTTATCGCTTCCTCCGTCGGGTCTGGGCCTTCGGCCATGTGTTCGCGACCGAGCTGAAAGGCAAGCTGCCGGCGGAGCGCACCCTCGCGA
>CAMFLH010000175.1 GCA_945957295.1 uncultured Uliginosibacterium sp. | reverse complement strand
ACACCGTCTAATTCGTCGGCAGCGTCAGATGTGTATAAGAGACAGGGTCAGCATCAACCTGCTGTGAAATAATTAAAGATTGCGTTTTTGTTGCGGTTTTGGGGTTATGGCACTGCACACGCTTTACGAAAAACTCTGGAACAGCCACGTCGTCCACGTTGAAGAGGACGGCACTGCGCTGATCTACATCGATCGTCACCTCGTTCATGAGGTGACAAGTCCGCAGGCCTTTGAAGGCTTGAAGCTCGCTGGTCGCAAGCCGTGGCGTGTCGGGTCGATTGTTGCCACCGCAGACCACAACACGCCGACCGAAGACTGGGCGTCCGGCATCAAGGATCCGATCTCTCGTTTGCAGGTCGAAACGCTGGACGCGAACATCCGCTCTGTTGGCGCCAAGGCGTACTTCCCGTTCAAGGATGCACGGCAAGGCATCGTGCACGTGATCGGACCCGAAAACGGTGCAACGCTGCCGGGTATGACGGTCGTTTGCGGCGATTCACACACTTCCACGCATGGCGCGTTCGCCTGTCTGGCGCACGGCATCGGCACGTCCGAAGTCGAGCATGTGATGGCGACGCAGTGTCTGCTGCAGAAGAAATCCAAGACCTTGCTGATCAAGGTCGATGGCCCGCTTGGAAAGGGTGTTTCGGCCAAGGACATCGTGCTGCACGTCATCGGGCGCATCGGTACCGCTGGCGGTACCGGCTATGCCATGGAATTCGGCGGATCGACGATTCGCTCGCTGTCGATGGAAGGGCGGATGACGCTCTGCAACATGGCGATCGAAGCCGGCGCGCGCGCGGGCTTGGTCGGTGTTGATGACGTCACGATCGAATACCTGCGCGGACGCGATTTTGCTCCGAAGGGTGATCACTGGGATCAGGCTGTCGCGTATTGGCGCACGCTGGTTTCAGATCACGGCGCCCAATTTGATCACGTGATCGAAATCGACGCGCGACAGATTCTGCCGCAGGTGACCTGGGGCACATCGCCCGAGATGGTGACCACGATCGATGGACTGGTTCCTGACCCTGAGAAAGAAGCCGACCCGGTTCGTCGCGAGGGCTACGGTCGCGCGCTGCAATACATGGGGTTGACCCCGCGCATGCCGATCACGTCGATTGCGATCGACAAGGTCTTCATCGGCTCCTGCACGAATTCGCGTATCGAAGATCTGCGTGAAGCAGCGGCAGTTGCACGCGGTCGGCGCGTCGCCGATAACGTGAAGCTAGCGCTCGTTGTGCCTGGTTCGGGGCTGGTGAAGCGTCAGGCCGAGGCCGAGGGGCTCGACAAGATTTTCAAGGCTGCGGGATTTGAGTGGCGCGAGCCGGGGTGTTCGATGTGCCTCGCAATGAATGCGGACCGACTCGAGCCGGGTGAGCGTTGCGCATCAACGTCCAACCGCAATTTCGAAGGGCGTCAGGGCCCCGGTGGTCGCACCCACCTTGTCAGCCCCGCCATGGCGGCGGCCGCGGCAATCGCCGGGCGCTTCGTCGATGTTCGCGAAATTCTCTGATTCGGCAAGGAGAATGGATATGAAAGTGCTGCGTATTTTCGTTCTCGCGTTGCTGGCGATGTCCCTGTCGGCCTGCAACACTGTTCATGGTTTTGGCAAGGATATCGAGAAGGCGGGCGAGGCCATTCAGAAGGGGTCGAACAAGTAATGGAAAAGTTCTCCGTTCTTGATGGTCTTGTGGCGCCGATGGATCGTGCCAACGTCGATACCGACGCGATCATCCCCAAGCAGTTTCTCAAATCGATCAAGCGATCGGGGTTTGGCCCGAACCTGTTCGACGAGTGGCGCTACATGAACCACGGCGAGCCGGGCATGGACAACGCCACGCGCCCGCTTAATCCGAATTTCGTGCTGAATCAACCGCGTTTCCAGGGTGCCCGCATCCTGCTGACGCGTGACAACTTCGGCTGCGGTTCATCGCGTGAGCACGCTCCTTGGGCGATCGAAGACTATGGTTTTCGCGCCCTGATCGGCACGAGCTTCGCAGATATCTTCTTCAACAACTGCTTCAAGAACGGCCTGCTGCCGATCAAGCTGCCGGCGGCGGAAGTCGATGCCCTGTTCGACCAGGTCAACGCGACCCCGGGTTACAAGCTACGGATCGATCTTGATGCGCAAACGGTCACCCGCCCCGACGGTAAGGTGATTCCGTTCGACGTGGATCCGTTCCGCAAGTATTGCTTGCTGAATGGCTTTGACGACATCGGCCTGACCCTGCGTCATGCCGACAAGATCCGTGAGTTCGAGGCGCGCCGTCAGGCGGAACAGCCTTGGCTCTTTACTTGAGAGATTCGATGAAAGTCTGTGTTCTGGCCGGTGACGGCATCGGCCCGGAAATTGTTGCTGAAGCGGTGCGCGTGCTTGAGGCGCTGCGTAGCGACGGCCTCAAGATCGAGATGGAGCCGGCGCTGCTAGGCGGGTGTGCGGTGGATGCGGCTGGCGTGCCTTATCCGGAAGCCACGCAGAAACTGGCGCGCGAGGCCGACGCTGTGCTGCTCGGCGCCGTTGGTGGGCCGCAGTGGGATGCGCTGCCGCGTCCGCAGCGACCGGAACGCGGTCTGCTGGGTATCCGCAAGGATCATCAGCTGTTCGCAAACCTGCGCCCGGCAATTCTCTACCCGGAGTTGGCCAATGCCTCGACCCTGAAGCCAGAAGTAGTTTCAGGTCTCGACATCCTGATCGTGCGCGAGCTGACGGGTGACATCTACTTCGGTGAGCCGCGTGGCATAGAAGTGCGCGACGGGCAGCGTGTTGGCTGGAACACGATGATCTATTCCGAGGCGGAGATCCGCCGTATCGGCAAGGTCGCCTTCGAGGCCGCCCGTAAGCGCAACAAGCGTGTGTGTTCGGTCGACAAGATGAACGTGCTTGAAACGACCCAGCTTTGGCGCGACGTGATGATCGAACTGTCCGCTGATTACCCGGACGTCGAGCTCTCGCACATGCTGGTCGACAACGCGGCGATGCAGCTGGTGAAGGCACCCAAGCAGTTCGATGTGATGGTCACCGGCAATATGTTCGGTGACATCCTGTCGGACGAGGCGTCGATGCTGACCGGTTCGATCGGCATGCTGCCGTCGGCCTCGCTGGATGCAAACAATAAGGGCCTCTATGAGCCCAGCCACGGCTCGGCACCCGACATCGCGGGCAAGGGTGTGGCCAACCCGCTGGCGACCATCCTGTCGGCAGCGATGATGCTGCGTTATAGCTTTAACAACGAGGCTGCGGCGCAACGCGTCGAGACTGCCGTGAAGACGGTGCTCGCACAGGGTTACCGTACCGGCGATATTTGGGAAGAAGGCACGCGCCGCGTCGGCACCCGCGAGATGGGTGATGCCGTGCTAGCCGCACTCTGAGTAGAAGCTGATGAACTGTTCGCGCGCCCTCGTGCTTCGCAAGCTCATGCCGACAACGGCAGGGCTGCGCGCGACCGTCATCATCACCATTACGACCACCGGGATTAAAACCATCCCGGCCTGATCCATTGTCTCCTCCGCGCAAAAGCTCCCTGCCCGCGGTCGAGGCAAGGGAAGCGGGCAGGGGGCATAAAGAGGAAATTCAAATGCGAGTCGGATTTGTCGGTTGGCGCGGCATGGTCGGTTCCGTGCTGATGCAGCGTATGCGTGAGGAAAAGGACTTCGAGCTTATCGAGCCCGTGTTCTTCACGACGTCGAACGTTGGCGGCAGGGGGCCGGATGTTGGCCGCGAGCTACCCCCTCTCAAGGACGCTGCGAGCGTCGATGAACTCAAGGGCATGGACGTCATCATCACCTGCCAAGGTGGCGATTACACGACCGACGTATACCCCAAGCTGCGTGCCGCAGGCTGGAACGGCTACTGGATCGATGCAGCCTCGACGATGCGCATGGATGACGACGCGGTCATCATTCTCGATCCGGTCAACCGCAACGTCATTGACGCTGCGCTTGCCAAAGGCGTTAAGAATTACATCGGGGGCAATTGCACCAACTCCATTCTTCTCATGGGTGTTGGTGGCCTGTTCCGCGAAGGCTTGGTTGACTGGGTTTCGTCGATGACCTTCCAGGCTGCGAGCGGTGGTGGCGCGAACCATATGCGCGAACTGCTCAAGGGTATGGGTGTCGTGCACGGTGCGGTGGCGGATGAGCTCGCGACGCCGTCATCGGCGATCCTCGAAATCGATCGCAAGGTAGCCAAGGCAATTCGTGAAGATGTGCCGACTGAGTTCTTTGGTGCGCCGCTGGCAGGTGGCCTGATCCCTTGGATCGACAAACAGCTCGATAACGGTCAGTCCAAGGAAGAATGGAAAGGGCAGGCAGAGGTCAACAAGATTCTTGGGACTTCGAGCACGATTCCTGTCGACGGCTTGTGCGTCCGTATCGGTGCGATGCGTTGTCACAGCCTGGCATTGACGCTAAAACTGAAGAAGGATTTGCCGCTTGCCGAGATCGAATCGATCATCAAGTCCGGAAATCAATGGGTGAAATGGGTGCCGAACGACCGTGAAGTCTCGGTCAAGGAACTTACGCCCGCATCGATTACTGGTGGCTTGGAGGTCGGTGTTGGCCGTGTCCGCAAGCTGAATATGGGGCCGGAATACGTTTCTGCCTTCGTGATCGGCGATCAGCTTCTGTGGGGTGCGGCCGAACCGCTGCGCCGCATGCTTCGCATTCTGCTTGGGCGCTAAGTCCTTGTCATGACGGGCGTTGCGTTCGCAACGCCCGTATCCTAAGGCTCGCCGCCCGGCGAGTTTGCCAACGGCATCAAATACTCAGAGTTAGGTTTAGCTTGCGAGGCTAAATCTATGATGTTATTTTGATAAAACCATAATAAACGCGCCTATTTTGGCATGCCCATGAAGACCACTCTCCGTGCCTCCATTATCGCGGCCGCAATCGCGGCGTTGCCTCTTGGCGCTTCAGCCGCAGGTCTCGGCCGGCTGAACGTTTTCAGCGGCTTGGGTCAGCCGCTACGCGCGGAAGTTGAGGTCACGGGCAGCGCCGAGGAGCTTGACTCCCTGAGCGCGAGGCTCGCGTCACCAGAAGCATTTCGTCGCGCCAACATCGAATACGCGCCTCAGCTGAGCGCGCTGCGGCTCTCGATTGAAAAGAAGGGCGCCGGTGCTGTCGTCAAGGTGGCGAGTGATCGTCCCTTCAGCGAGCCTTTTGTTGATCTGCTGCTGGAGCTGAATTGGACCGGCGGCAGGTTGATGCGTGAATACACTTTCCTGCTCGATCCGGTTGATGAGGGCGTGAAGCCGGCTGCTCCCCAGGTTGCTGCGCCCGTGGCCAAACCTCTGGAACCAAATGCAACGCCCCAGAAGCGTAAGGAACGAGCCGAGCGCGCAAGCAAGCCAGCTGAGACGACTGCTGCGAAGCCGAAAACGGATATTCCGGTTTCCGAGTACGCGGTTCAGAGTGGTGATTCGCTGACTTCAATTGCAGCGAGAACTAAGGCGACTGACGTAAGCCTCGAGCAAATGCTGGCCGCACTTTATTCGGCCAACGAGTCGGCTTTCCCCGGTGGCGACATTAATCGTCTGAAAACGGGCCAGATCCTGAAAGTGCCGGAGTCATCGGTTGCCCGGGAGCTGTCGGCATCTGAAGCGCGTCGAATTCTGTCAGCGCCGTCCGCAAACTTTGGTGCATACCGGCAGAAGGCGGCCGCGGCCGTTGCCGATAGCAGCGCAAAGGAAAGCGCTGCGCAACAGTCTGCGTCAGGCAAAATTACGCCCAAAGTTGAAGACGCCGCCAAGGCGCAAGAGGCGAAGGACCAGCTGAAGATCTCCAAGAGCCAGGTCGCGAAGGATGCGGGTAAGGCCGATCCGAAGGCTGCTGGCCGCATTCAGGCGCTGGAAGAAGATCTGGTTGCGCGCGAACGCGCGCTCAAGGAAGCGACGGAACGCGTTGCTGCTCTAGAGAAGAACGTTAAGGATTTGCAGAAACTGGTGGATTTGAAGAACCAGAATCTGGCGGATCTGCAAAAGCAGGCTGCGGCGGTGAAGACTGAAGCAGCAAAACCAGCTGTTGAAAAGGCGGCTGAGCCTGCACCTGCCAAGGTTGAACCGGCCAAGCCGGTTGTCGAACAGTCCGTAGCGGAGGCGCCGACTCAGTCGGCTCCGGTGGAGGCGCCTGTCGCTGCCGCCAGCGCTCCTCAAGAAGTGGCGCCGAAGCCGGCGCCTAAGCCGCTTCCGAAGAAGGTGGCTCCGCCGCCGCCTCCAGTCGTGGAGGAGCCCGGATTCTTTGCTTCGCTTCTGGAGAACCCGGCAGCTCTGGGCGGGTTGGCTGCGGTCCTCGGTCTTGGTGGATTCCTTGCCTACCGTTCGCGCAAACCGAAGCGTAACGCCGGTCCCGATACAACTGCGCTGAACGCAACGCAGACGGGAACCGAGTCGGTGATCGGACCGGCTGGTGGTCAGACGGTCGATACTGGAAGTAGCGTTCTCCCGACCGATTTCAGCCAGTCAGGCCTGACGTCGATCGATGCTGACGAAGGTGTTGATCCTGTCGCTGAGGCCGACGTTTATATGGCGTACGGTCGCGATGCGCAAGCGGAAGAAATCCTGCTTGATGCGCTGAAGTCCGACCCGAGTCGTACGGCGATTCATGTCAAGTTGCTCGAGATTTACTCGCAGCGTAAGAGTCTTAAGCAGTTTGAAAATATCGCTACCGATCTTTACACACAGACCGGTGGCGTTGGTAGCGACTGGGTTCGTGCTGCGGATCTTGGAACCAAACTTGACCCCGACAATCCGCTCTACCGTTCGCTGACGAAAACCGCGGTGGCAGCCGCCGTGGCTGAGCCGGCGATGCTCGATGAGCTCTCCTTTGTCGAGGCCGGCAACGCGACCGTAGAGACGCCCGCGGAGTTCGAGTTTGAGCCCGCCGAAGAGCCTTCCGCTACGGAAGAGCCGGCAGCGCTGGAATTTACGTCGCCCGAAGAGGTGCCCAGTGCCCCGGCGTTCGCTGCCGCGTCGCCGTCGCAGTTGCAGACCACCTGGACGATGCCGGGTGAGATTGGCCAGATCACACGCACCCTTGAAGGTGAAACGCCTGCGGCCGCCGATCTGGCTGCAGGTTCGTCCGACGATCTTGGTCTCGACTTCAATCTCGACATCGACATGGTGCCGAGTACTGCGCCCAGTGTTGAATCGGAGTCCTTGCCCGATTTGAGTGCAGCAGAGTTCTCCGCTGCCGAGGTCAAGCTGTCGACTACCAATCTCGGGTCGTCCGCTGAGCAGCCGATGACCTTGGATCTTGATGGATTTGACGCCTCCGAACCGGCCCATGACGAGGTTGCGGTCACCTCGGCCGTTGCCTCGCAGCATGAGGCGGTGGTTGATCTGGAGAAGACCAATTTTGAAGGTGGTCTGCTCGACTTTGACTTTGATGTCGATCGTTCTCCGCAGACACTGGCAGCAGAGGCGCCCCCGCTTGATTTGTCAGGCATCGATCTTGATTTGCCGGCACAGCCGACGGCTGAGCCTGTTCGCCAGTCGGACGTCGACACCCACCCAGAGCTCCCGATGACCGAAGACGATTTCGAGGTTGGTGACGAGGTGAATACCAAGCTTGAGCTTGCGCGAGCGTACGAGGAGATGCGTGATTTCGAGGGTGCGAAGGAGCTTCTTGAGGAGGTGATGCAAGAAGGTACCAGTGCGCAGAAGGATGCGGCGGAAGCCATGTTGGCTCGCTTGTCCTGATCGAAAGCTGGATTTGATTTGCGAACACCGGGGGCGGGTGCTGGCTTAGTTGCTTTTGTCGTTGGCGTCGTTACGGTGCAGCGTTTGACTGGCACCACTTTGCTGGTGGTCGCATTTGCTGCGTGCGTGTTTGCAGTGCTGAGATCCGGAAAACGGTTGTCGTCGCTCATGCGGCGCAGCCGTTTTCTGTTTTTAGCGGTGGTGATTCTCTACAGTTTCTTTACGCCGGGCGCCCGCTTGTGGGTGGAACTACCGCTGCCCGCGCCGACTTTCGAGGGCATGGTCTTGGCACTGCAACATTCCGCTCGGCTTGCAGGCGTGCTCGCCTTGGTTTGTGTGCTGGTAGAGAGCTATGCACATGAGGTGCTGGTGGGCGGTATGTTGGTTTGTCTTGCGCCCCTTCAAAAATTTCATGTTCCGATAGAGCGAGCCGCGTTGCGTATGGCCATCGTGCTGCAGAGCGTTTCGGCACCACAGGGTTTGCCCAGTTGGCGCCAGGCGCTCTCATCGGTCCATGATGGGAGCGGCGCTCCGACACCCGTGGTGGTGCATTTACCCCCCTGGTCCGGCGTGGATGTGTTCATCGTGCTCGCTTTGATTGCGGTGGCCGAAGTTCTGGTGAGGGTCTGCTGTTGAGAATCGCACTGGGATTGGAGTACGAGGGCGGCGCGTTTTGTGGGTGGCAAACCCAGGCTAGCGGCGCATCCATCCAGGATGCGGTCGAGCGCGCCGTGTCGGTGATCGCCGACGCACCGGTTCGGGTGCATTGCGCGGGTCGAACTGATACCGGTGTTCATGCTGCGGTGCAGGTCGTTCATTTTGATACCGATGCAAACAGGCCCTTGACCGCTTGGGTAAGGGGTGTGAATGCACATTTGCCGGATGCGATTTCGGTACGTTGGTCACGCCAAGTGAGCGACGAGTTTCACGCGCGGTTTTCGGCTTTGGCGCGTCACTATCGATACTTGCTGCTCAGTCGGGATGTGCGGCCGGCGCTGGGTGCTGGGCGATGTGGCTGGACGCATTGGAATCTCGATGTCGAGGCAATGCGTGATGCGGCGACGCGTTTTGTCGGTCGGCATGATTTCACCAGTTTCAGGGCGGCGGAGTGCCAAGCGGCAAGTCCAGTTCGAACACTGACACGCGCGGCGGTACTCGAAGTTGGCGCCCTGATTGCGTTCGAATTTTCTGCGAACGCTTTCCTGCATCACATGGTCCGAAACATGGTTGGTGCCTTGGTTCAAATTGGACGAGGCGCCAACTCGCCACATTGGATTGACGAACTGCTCGCTGCGAAGGATCGCTCGCTTGCTGCGCCGACGTTCTCGCCAGATGGGCTGTATCTAGCGGGTGTTGATTACCCGCCGGAGTTTGGGCTGCCCAATCACGGGCGTGTTCGGAACGAGACCTTCGGAGGCGCTTTCGAATGACGCGCACGCGCGTAAAGATCTGCGGACTAACGCGGGAACGAGACGTGGATGCCGTCGTCGATGCAGGGGCGGACGCCATTGGTTTTGTGTTCTATCCCCCAAGTGCCCGCTTTGTGACGAGCGAGCGTGCCGCCGCGTTGAGCAAGCGAGTTGCGCCGTTCACGTCGATTGTCGGCTTGTTTGTGAACCCGGACCCTGCTGACGTCAGGGCTGCGCTTGACGCAGTGCCGATACATCTGCTGCAGTTTCATGGCGATGAAGATGAGGCGTTCTGCCGGCAATTCGGCCGGCCGTACCTGAAGGCGGTGAGAATGAGGCCGGGGGTCGATCTGATACACTACGCGGCTTTGTTTGAGTCCGCTCAAGCTCTTCTTGTTGATGCCTTTGTTGAGGGCTTCGGGGGGGGCGGGCAGACGTTCGATTGGTCTCTGATTCCCACTGGCTTGACTCGACCCTTGGTGCTCTCGGGTGGGCTCTCGCCGGAAAACGTCGAAGACGCGATTCGTCGGGTTCGACCTGCTGCTGTCGATGTCAGCAGCGGCGTCGAAGCCTCGAAGGGCATCAAGGATGCCCGGCGGATTGCCGAATTCATTGCAGGAGTGCGCAATGCAGATGGCTGAAGTTCCGTACAACTTTCCCGATGCGCGTGGCCACTTTGGCCCTTACGGCGGGATCTTCGTCTCGGAAACCCTGATTCCGGCGCTTGCTGAATTGCGCGAGGCGTATCGGGTCGCCCAGAGCGATCCGGAGTTTCTCGCGGAGTTCGACCACGAGCTCAAGCATTACGTGGGACGTCCCAGTCCGATCTATCACGCACGTCGACTGTCTGATCACTTCGGTGGCGCGCAGATCCTCTTCAAACGTGAGGATTTGAACCACACCGGCGCGCACAAGGTGAACAACTGCATTGGCCAGGCTCTGCTCGCGCGTCGCATGGGCAAGCCGCGGGTCATCGCCGAGACCGGGGCGGGCCAGCATGGTGTTGCGACCGCCACGGTGGCAGCGCGCTACGGCATGCAGTGTTTCGTCTATATGGGTTCGGAGGACGTCAAGCGTCAGGCCGCCAACGTCTATCGCATGAAGCTTCTCGGCGCCACCGTAATCCCGGTGGAGTCGGGATCGAAGACGCTCAAGGACGCGATGAATGAGGCAATGCGTGACTGGGTCA
>CAMFLH010000174.1 GCA_945957295.1 uncultured Uliginosibacterium sp. | reverse complement strand
CCCCTATGCCTACCTCTTCCAGAACCCGGATCGGCGGATCATCTTCGCGATTCCGTTCGAGCACGACTACACCCTCGTCGGTACCACGGATCTGGACTACCAGGGTGACCCAGCGGACGTGGCAATCGAACCTGATGAGGTGGGCTACCTGTGCCGCATGGCCAATCGCTACTTCCGCGATCCGGTTGGCCCGGAAGAGGTCGTCTGGCAGTTCTCCGGCGTACGTCCGCTGCTGGACGACGACGCCGGTGAGGCCGCCAGCGTGACGCGCGACTACGCACTGGAGCTCGACAAGGCGGGCGCGCCGCTGCTCTCGGTGTTCGGCGGCAAGCTCACCACTTACCGCAAGCTCGCGGAGGAGGTGCTTGAGCACGTAGCACCGTTGCTTGGCAACGCGGCGGGGCCCTGGACCGAGCGTGTGCCGCTGCCAGGCGGCGATCTGCCCGACGCCGATATCGAAGCCTTTGTCGCGCACCAGCTGGAACGGCGGCCGTCGCTGGCGCCTGCCTTGGTCGAACGCTATGCCCGCAGTTACGGCAGCCGCATGGACGCGCTGCTGGCCGGCGTCGAAACGACGGCGGATCTCGGTGGCGAAATCGTCAGCGGCCTGTTCGAGGCCGAGCTGCGTTATCTGTTGAGTGAAGAGTTCGCGCGCATGGCCGAGGACATCCTGTGGCGACGCACCAAGCTCGGCCTCGGCCAGACCAGCGAAGCCGCAGCAGCCTTGCAACGCTGGATTGATCTGCATGGAGAGGGGCTGGGCGCTGGCTCCGCTGCCGCGTACGATCGCGGCTCCTGAGGGGGAGAAGAACGCATGGCGTATCTGCTGGCGCTGGACCAGGGAACGACGAGTTCCCGCGCGATCGTGTTCGACGAGGGCGGTGCCATCACCGCGATGGCGCAGCAGGAGTTTCCTCAAAGCTATCCGCAGTCCGGTTGGGTTGAGCACGACCCCGAGGCGATCTGGCAAAGCCAGCTCGATACCGCCCGGCAAGCGCTGTCCAAAGCCGGCATTGGTGGGCGCGACATCGCCGCGATGGGCATCACCAACCAGCGCGAAACCACGTTGGTGTGGGAGCGCGACACCGGCAAGCCGATTTACCCGGCGATCGTGTGGCAGGACCGACGCACTGCGGCATGTTGCGAAGCGATGAAAGTGGCCGGCCTCGAACCGCTTTTCCGCGAGCGGACCGGTCTGCTGCTCGACCCTTACTTTTCCGGCACCAAGCTCGCGTGGATTCTCGATGCCGTGCCCGGGGCCCGAGAACGGGCGAGGCGCGGTGAATTGGCCTTCGGCACGGTCGATACCTGGCTGATCTGGCGGCTCACCGGCGGGCGCGTGCATGCCACCGATGTCAGCAACGCCTCGCGCACGCTGATGTACAACATCCGCGAACATTGCTGGGACGACACCTTGCTGGCCCATCTGAACGTGCCGCAAGCCGTGTTGCCGCAGGTGCTGCCGTCGGCGGCCAATTTCGGCGAGGTGCTGCCGGAGTGGCTTGGTGCGCCGGTGCGGATCGGCGGTGTGGCGGGCGACCAGCAGGCGGCCTTGTTCGGGCAGGGTTGCACGGCTCCGGGCATGGTCAAGAATACCTACGGCACCGGTTGTTTCATGCTGATGCACACCGGCGAAACCCTTACGCCTTCGCGCAACGGGCTGCTGACGACGGCGGCGGCGCAAACCGATGCGCGCCCCCAGTTCGCGATCGAAGGCAGCGTCTTTGTCGGCGGGGCCGTCGTGCAGTGGTTGCGCGACGGGCTTGGCATCATCCGCAGCGCAACTGAAGTGGAAGCGCTGGCGCGTTCGGTGGCGGACGCGGATGGTGTTTGCTTCGTGCCCGCCTTCACCGGCCTCGGCTCACCCTATTGGGATCCGCTTGCACGCGGTAGCCTGTTCGGCCTTACGCGCGGAAGCACCCGCGCTCACATCGCGCGTGCGGCGCTGGATGCGATCGCATTCCAGTCGGCGGAATTGCTTGCGGCGATGGAGGCGGACGCTGGTTTGAAGATCGACGCGATGCGGGTGGATGGAGGCGCCTGCGCCAACGATCTGCTGATGCAGATCCAGGCCGATCTGCTCGGCGTGCCGGTGCTACGGCCGCGAATCACCGAGAGCACCGCGCTCGGTGCCGCACGCCTTGCCGCGCGTTTTGTTGGCATCGATGCTGCTCACGCGTCGTCCGCTGGCGAGATCGAGCGGGCCTTTGCACCGGCCATTTCGCGCGAAGAGGCGGCGCAGCGCATGGCGCGCTGGCGCGAGGCCGTTTCGCGTAGCCGTGCCTGGGCAAGCGCGGAATGAGCGATCGCGAAGGCGGGCAAGTCTTCTCCTGGCGCAAGACGGCCGATGATCGCGTGTTCATCGACTGGCAGGGTCGCACCGTCACAGTGCTGGCCGGGCTCGATGCTGGCCGCTTCCTCTCGCGTATCGCAGGTGCTGACGAGGCGACTGCTCAGGGCCTGATGGCGCGCGCGACGGGTAATTTCCGCCGCGGTAACGAAGGCGGGCGCTGAAATGAGCCTGCAGTGGGTGGTGCTGTTGCTGGCGGCATTCTTCGCCGGTGCGCTGAACGCCGTAGCGGGGGGCGGTAGCTTCCTGACCCTGCCGGCGCTGGTTTTCGCGGGTGTACCGCCAGTTGCCGCCAACGCATCCGGCACGCTCGCGCTGCTGCCGGGCTATGTCGCGAGCACGTTTGGGTTTCGCCATGAACTGGGCGGTATCGACCGCCGGCACCTGCTGCTGACCTTGGCGCTCAGCCTTGTGGGTGGTGCGACAGGGGCCGCGTTGCTGTTGATCACCTCGAATGCCGCGTTCCGGCGCATCGTGCCGTGGTTGCTGCTGGCGGCCACACTGTTGTTTGCGCTTGCGCCCTGGCTGCTGGCCCGGCTTGCGTCGCGTCACAACGCCGAGGCGGGTACTGGCACCACTGCGGCCGGCGTTGCCCTGGTGTCGATTTATGGCGGCTACTTCAATGGCGGACTCGGCATCCTGTTGCTGGCGCTGTACGGCCTGTTGGGCGAGCGCAGCCTGAATCGCGCCAACGCGCTGAAGAATCTGGTGTCCGCGGTGCTGACAACGATTGCTGCGACGCTCTATGCGATCGGCGGTGCCGTGGTGTGGCAGAAGGCGCTGCCGATGATGTTGGCGGCAGTGGCGGGCGGCTATTTCGGCGCGCGCCTCGGCCGGCGGATACCGCCCGCGATACTGCGCGCGGCCATTGTGCTGATTGGCCTCGTGATGGCTGCGCTGTTTTTCGCGCGTGGCTGACTTCGGCTCGCTGGCCTGCTAGATTGGAAACTTGTTCACCGAGGAGCCATCCGATGAAATCAATGTATTCCCTTGCTTGCGTTGCAGCGCTGCTGCTGTCGGCGCCGGCGTTTGCCTGCCCCGGTGGCGACATGGCGGATCACAAGGCGAGTGCGGAGACGAAGAAGTCCGGCGCGACCAAATCCCCGGGCAAAACCGCGGACAAGAAAACCGAGGCGAAGAAGAGCTGAACCTTGACCTTCGCAACAACAAAAAGGGCCGCAATTTGCGGCCCTTTTTGTTGGGGCATGAGTGCCCGTGAAAGCTCAGTAGGTGTGTTCCGGCGCGGGGAAGCTGCCGTCCTGCACCGCAGCCACATAGTGCGCGACGGCGTCATCGATGGTTGTGGCGCCGTCCATGAAGTTGCGTACGAAACGCGCCTTGCGGCCGGGGAAGATGCCGAGCATGTCGTGCAGCACCAGTACCTGGCCGTCGGTGTCCTTGCCGGCGCCAATGCCAATCGTTGCCATCGTGGTGAGCGCTGCGGTCAGTTCGGCTGCCACGCTTGCTGGCACCATTTCCAGCACCACCAGGGCGGCCCCGGCGGCTTCAAGCGCCAGCGCGTCGCTGATCAACTGGCGTGCGCCTTCTTCGGTGCGGCCCTGCACCCGGTAGCCACCAAGCTGGTTCACTGCCTGCGGCGTGAGCCCGATGTGGGCGCACACCGGAATGCCGCGCTCGACCAGAAAGCGCACGGTTTCCGCCATGTAGGCGCCGCCTTCCAGCTTCACCATGTGCGCGCCGGCGGCCATGAGCGGCACCGCGTTGCGTAGCGCCTGCTGCGGGCTTTCCTGGTAGCTGCCGAACGGCATGTCGGCCACGATCATCGGCCGCTTGCTGCCGCGTGCGACGCACTGCGTGTGATAGACCATGTGCTCGAGCGTCACCGGCAGCGTGCTGCTCTGACCTTGCAGCACGTTGCCGAGCGAATCGCCGACCAGCAAAACGTCGACACCATTGCGCTCCAGCAGCGCGGCAAAGCTGGCGTCGTAGCAGGTCAGCATCGCGATCTTGCGGCCTTCGGCGCGCATCTTCGCAAGCTCGTGAAGGGTAACGGGGCGGTCATTCTGGAGATAGGTCATCGTGGGACTTCCTGGCTGCGGACGCGGTGCGAAGCGATGCGGATTGCCTGCTCCGGAGGGCTGCCCGCCGGTCGGGCTGGCAGCCTGCGTCCTTGCGTTAGGGCGGTAGGTCGATTACTGGGCGTAGCCGAAAAATTCGCGGTAGCTGCGCATGGCCGTCAGGCGTTCGACTAGCAATTCGAAATCGTCGTCGTGATCGACCGGGTTCAACACTTCGGCGTTCACGATGAACAGCGGCGCGGCGTCGTACTGATGGAAGAAGCTCGCGTAACGCTCCGACACGTTGGCGAGGTAGCTCTCGGTGATGTTTCGCTCGGCGCCGACGCCGCGTTTGCGTACGCGGTCCATCAGGATCTCGGGCTGCGCCTGCAGGTAGATCACCAGATCCGGGCGCGGAATCTGCGGCTGTAACGTGGCGTAGAGCCGCTGGTAGAGGCGCTCTTCGTCAGCGCCCAAGGTGAGGCCGGCGAACAGCGGATCTTTCTCGATCAAGAAGTCAGACACCACGCGGCGATCGGCCGGATGGTTGGCGAACTGCGTCAGCAGGTCGTGGCGCTGGTACAGGAAGGACACCTGAGTCGCCAGCGCCCAGCGATCCATGTTGTCGTAAAAGCGTTCCAGGAATGGGTTGAGCTCGGGCTGTTCGAGCATCAGATCGGCATCGAGCCGGCGCGCAAGGCGTTGCGCGAAGCTCGTCTTGCCTGCACCGATCGGACCTTCCACGACGATATGGCGTGCCTTGTCGAGCATGCTTTCCTGCGTCCTGAACTGATTATTTAGACCGTGCCAAGCATACACAAGCCAGCCGTTCGCTGCTTTGACATGCTGGCGCCATGCGGCGTGCTTACTCGATCCGCTCGATCCGCTGGTCCCGCACTGACGGCAGCAAGGCTGACACACGGCCGTGGCCCGGCAGGCGCAGATCGGGGTCGATCTCGGCCAGCGGTACCAGCACGAAGGCACGCAGGTGCATGCGCGGATGCGGCAGAATCAGATCCGGCGTGTCGAGCGTGATATCGCCGTACAGCAGCAGATCGAGGTCGAGCGTGCGTGGCGCATTGCGGAAGCTGCGCTCGCGTCCGTTGCTGGTTTCGATGCCTTGCAGCGCGTGCAGCAGCGACAGCGGTTCCAACGCGGTATCCAGTGCGCCGACCGCGTTCCAGTAGTCGGGTTGGCCCGGCGCATCGATCGGTGCGGTGCGGTAGTGCGAGGAGCGCGCCACCAGCCGGCTCTGCGGCAGGCGGGCAAGCGATTCGAAGGCGCGATCGAGCGCCGCGCGGGGTTCGCCGAGGTTGGCGCCCAGCGCGACCCAGGCGCGCACCAGCGGAATCATTCGGTGCCCGAGGCTACGCCGTCGGCGCCACCACCGGGTTTGCGGCGCCGACGGCGGCGTTTCTTGGCCGCACCGTCGCGATCCGGCACCAGCATGGTTTCGCGCGAATCCGGATTGGCGTCGGCAAAATCGTTCCACCAGTCGGCGAGCTCCATCGGCACTTCGCCGCTGAGCGCACGCAGGCGCAGGAAGTCGTAGCCGGCGCGGTAACGCGGTTGCTCCAGCAGGCGGTGCGGCGCCTTGCCGGCGCGCCGTTCGAAGCGTGGCTGCAGGGCCCAGATTTCTTTGATATCGGCGGAAATCTTGCGCGTGATTGCGAGCTTCTCGGCTTGCTGATCCAGCACTTCCGACATGGCGTCGAATAGTGCGGCCTGCGAAGGCTCGCCGCGTGCCTTGCGCGCTTCCCAGCTCGCAAGGGCCTCGTGCCAGAGCAGGGTGGCGAACAGGAAGCCGGGCGACACCGGCTTGCCAGCGCGTACGCGATCGTCGGTGTTTTCCAGCGCGAGCCACACGAAACGTTCGCCCATCGGTTGCTGCAGGATCACATCGAGCAGCGGCAGCAGGCCGGTGTGCAGGCCTTCCTCGCGCAGCTGCTTCAGGCAGGCGACTGCGTGGCCGCTGGTCAGGAGCTTGAGCATCTCGTCGAACAGCCGCGCCGGCGGTACGTTTTCGAGCAGATCTGCAAGTTCCAGAATTGGCTTGCGTGCGGCGGGGTCGATCACCAAGCCGAGCTTGGCGGCCATACGCACGGCACGCAGCATACGTACCGGGTCTTCGCGGTAGCGCGTGACCGGGTCGCCGATCATGCGCAGCGTCTTTTGTTTGAGATCACCGACACCGTGGTGGTAGTCGATCACCGTCTCGGTGCTCGGGTCGTAGTACAACGCGTTGATCGTGAAATCGCGCCGCGTCGCGTCTTCGGCCTGCGAGCCCCACACGTTGTCGGCGAGGATGCGGCCGTGCTCGTCGGTGTTCGCGTCTTCGCTCTGCGACGCGCGGAAGGTGGACACTTCAATCGTTTCCGGCCCGCTCATCACATGCACGATGCGGAACCGGCGGCCGATGATGCGAGAGCGGCGGAAGAGCTCGCGCACCTGATCCGGCGTGGCGTCGGTGGCGACGTCGTAATCCTTTGGCGTGATGCCGGCGATCAAGTCGCGCACCGCGCCGCCCACCACGAAGGCCTTGAAGCCCGCTTCCTGCAGCGTACCGCACACGCGCCGGGAAGCCGGCGAGATGCGATCGCGTGTGATGCCGTGCTGGGCAACCGGAATGACGGCCGGCTCGATGGAGCGAAGCGCGGTGGCGGTCACCGGATCGCGACGGAAAACACGGCGCAGGAGCTTGCGGATCATTGGGCGGGTATTCGTCTTTTTCTTTGAAAAATCCATTGATTGTAACAGCAGGGGCAGATTAACCACGCAGGCTCAGGATCTTCCAGCCGTGGCGCTCGGCGTGTGCGCGCAAGGTTGGGTCCGGATCAACGGCGACCGGGTCGCTGACGCGCTCCAGCAGGGGCAGATCGTTACGCGAATCGCTGTAGAACCAGGTTCGATCGAAACTACCCCAGTGCAGGCCCATCGATTCGAGCCAGTGCTCCACGCGTTCGATCTTGCCGGCCTGGAAGGCCGGCGTGCCGCGTGGTGCGCCGGTGAACTCGCCGCCTTCCTGTGCCGGTGTGGTTGCAACCATGTGTGGAACCCCCAGCTTGCGCACGATCGGGCCGGTGACAAAGGCATTGGTGGCCGTGACGACCGCGCACATATCGCCAGCGGCAAGATGCTGGTCGACCAGCGCCTGTGCGGCCGGCAGCCACATGCCGTCGACCCGCTCGCGCATGAACTGTTCGTGCAGCACTTCGAGTTCTGCGCGGGGCCGCTTGGCAAGCGGGCCGAGCGCAAAGGCGAGGTATTCGAAGATGTTCATCGTGCCGGCCTTGTACTGCTCGTAGAACTCGGCGTTGCGCGCCTCGTACTCGGCGCGGTCGACCAGGCCATGGTCGACGATGAACTGACCCCACTCGTAGTCGCTGTCGCCAGCGAGTAGTGTGTTGTCGAGATCGAACAGCGCGAGATTCATGAATCCTCCGGCGGGTGCAGCTCGCCCTGCATCAGATCGCGCAGCAGGGGCAGGGTGGGGGGGCGATGGCGGGCCAGCGATAGCTCGTCAAGCTGGTCGATCGCGGCGAGCAACGAGGGTAGATCACGCCGCCCGTGCCGTAGCAGCCAGCCGATCAGGTCCGGCTCGAGCATCAGGCCGCGACTTAGTCCGTAGAGCGCCAGCATTTCCTGTTTCTGCCCGTCATCGAGCGCCTTGAGTTCGAAGATCAGGCATTGGCCGATGCGTGTCCGCACGTCTTCGCGCAGCCGCAGGGCAGAGGGCGGTACCTTGCCCGCGATCAGCAGTGCGCATCGCCGGGCCGGTGCGCGGATGAAGGCACGGAACAGCGCAGCGGCGCCGGCGGCGTCGAGGTCCTGTGCGTTGTCGACGCACAGCAGCCCGCGCTCGGGCAGTGGGAAGTCGCCGTCCTCGATAACTTGGCCAGCGATTGCTGCTTCGCGTCCGCCTGCGCGGGTTTCTGCGAGTGCTGCCGCTAACAAATGGCTGCAACCACTGCCGGACTCGCCCCACAAGTACACGGCCGCTGGCTGACCGTAGCTTGCAAGTAGGCGGACAGTGTCGAGCGCTTCGCCATTCGCGCCGACGACAAAATTGTCGAAGCGCGGCGTGCGTTCGGGGCGCAGATCCAGGGTGAGTTGTCTCACGGCAGGGGTAGGGTGCGGCGAGGCCGCGACGGGTTGGAAGATGCTGGCGACGGAAAACCCGTAACTGTAGACGGGCGAATCCGCCGACTCAACCTGAACCTTCGCCGCGCAGCGGATCGCCGCGGAAAACCGTGCGGCATTTCGCCGGCGCGCCTGCGAATGTTTAGGATGACGGGCATGGAACTCCTCACTCACCACTGGTCAGCCACATTCATCAGCGCAAACGTGTTCGTGCTGTTGCATCTTGTTGCCGCCTGTTTGCTTGGCGCGCTGATTGGTTACGAGCGCTCTTTTCATGGTCGCGCGGCCGGTATGCGGACTTACGCACTGGTGTGTCTGGCGTCCACGGCACTGACGGCCGTGCTGGGATTCCCCGAGGTCTGGTACGGCGGAAAGTTTCCCCTCGTTGGCGGCGGCGATCCGACGCGCGTGATCCAGGGCATCGTGACCGGCATCGGTTTCCTGGGCGCCGGAATGATTGTTCGTGAGGGCCTGACGATCAAGGGTTTGTCCACCGCAGCGTCAATCTGGGTGACCTCGGCCGTCGGCGTGTTGTTGGGTCTGGGGTTTCACCTCGCCGCGGGGGTTTCAGCGATCCTCACGGTGTCCTTGCTTAGCGGCATGCACTGGCTGGAGCGGCGCCTGCCGCGCCAGACCCTGACTCACCTGAATGTCCGCTTCCCACGCGCACGCATTCCCGACGAGGCGGCTTTGCGTTTGCTCGCCCAGCGGCACGGCTTCTCGCTTCTTGAAACCTCCTACCGTCTGGGCGACGGTGGAAACTACTTCGAATACCAGGTCGCGTTGAAGTCCTATGGCAAGGGGCGCAGCGCGGACCTGGCGCACGATCTGGCGGCTAACGCCGATGTGCTGGAATTCCGGCTATCGCCGCAGCGGGACTGACGCATGCTGTCGAACCTTGAACCCGAACTCGGCGCCGTCGCGGCGCATCTGCGCCGTGCGCAGCGCGTTTTGTTCATTACCGGCGCCGGCATTTCGGCGGATTCGGGGCTGCCGACTTACCGCGGTATAAACGGGCTCTACGACAGCCAGGCGACCGAGGAAGGCCTCGATATCGAGGACATGCTTTCCGGCGAGATGCTCCGCCAACGCCCCGATTTGACCTGGAAGTATCTGGCGCAGATCGAAGCCGCCTGCCGCGGTGCCATGCCGAACGACGCGCACCATGCACTCAGCCACATCGAGTCCGGTGGTACTCAGGTGTTGGTGCTGACGCAGAACATCGACGGCCTTCATCACGCGGCGGGTAGCCGGAATCTCATCGAAATCCATGGCAATCTGCGCCGCTTGCGCTGCACGAAATGCGGCGCGCGTGAGCAGGTCGAGTCGCTGGCCGGGCGGCCGCTGCCGCCGGTGTGTCACGGTTGCGGTGCGCTGATGCGGCCGGAAGTGGTGCTGTTCGGCGAACGGCTCGACGAGCGCAACCTGGAGCAGCTGTATGCGGAGCTGGTCGAGGGCTTCGATCTGGTCTTCAGCATCGGCACCACCAGTACGTTTCCGTACATCGTCGAGCCGGTGGCGTGGGCGATACGGGCCGGTGTGCCCACCGTCGAGATCAACCCGCAAGAGACGCAGATCAGCCCGTATGTGCGGTATCGGCTGCCGCTGCGGGCGGCAGAAGCAATGAGGGCGCTGCTTGCGCGCAGCGCCCCCGGATCTGGCGAGGCTGACTGAGCCTTCCGCGCTTATGCGCGCAGGTGGAGCTCGTCGGCCGCGTAGGTCAGCGACAGCGGTTCGATGACGACCTGCTTCGGGCCCGCTTCCACGCGGCCAGCCACCCAGGCGTCGATGCCTGCGGCGCGGGCGATCTCGGCGGTGCGCTCGGCATCGGCGGCTGCCACGTAGAACGCAAAACCCGCGCCCATATTCAGGCTGCCGTATGCCTCGCGGT
>CAMFLH010000173.1 GCA_945957295.1 uncultured Uliginosibacterium sp. | reverse complement strand
ATAGGCTCCGGTCTCGTGGGCTCGGAGATGTGTATAAGAGACAGGTTCAGGTGTTGCGGGATAAGCTCGCGCACCACTGAGCTTCCTCGTTGGAGACCCCGACGGGATTGATTGAGAAAATACAAGGAGAGGCACCTATGGCACTTGCACTGAGACCCGGCTACCGGGCTCTGCTCCAGGCGTTCGGCACGACCATCGCTTTCGGCATGCTCCTGCAGCCGGCGATCGCTGAAGAGCAAGTTCAGAAGATCCAGGTTACTGGTTCGTCGATCAAGCGGATTGCGGCTGAAACGGCCTTGCCTGTTCAAACGCTTTCGTCCAGTGAAATCAAGAAGACCGGCGCAACCAACGTCGCAGAGCTGATTCAGAATCTGCCGGCAATGCAAGGTTTCAGCAACGCTGCCGCGAACGTCGGTGCTGGTGGCGTTGGCTACGCGAGCGCCTCTATCCATAACCTTGGTGGCAACCGCACTCTTGTTCTTTTGAACGGTAAGCGCATGGCCACTTTTGCCGGTCAAACCCTCATCGGGGGGAGCGCCGGTGTCAACTTGAACTCTATTCCGATCGCTGCGATCGAGCGTGTTGAGCTGCTGACTGACGGCGCATCGTCGATCTACGGCAGTGACGCAATCGGTGGTGTGATCAATTTCATCCTCCGTTCGGACTTCCGCGGGGTCGATCTTTCGGCATCCTACAATTCTCCGGAAGCGGGTGGCGCTGAAGAGAAGCGTGCCAGCATTACTGCGGGCTACGGCAACTTGGATGAAGATCGCTTCAACGTGATGGTTTCGTTCTCGCATACCGAGAACGATCCGTTGCGCGCCACGCAGCGCAGCAATTTTGCGCTCCCGGACAAGAAGACTGGTGCATTCACCTTTACGGGTACGGATGGCAACATCTACAACCTGATTCCGACTTCCTCACGTTCGATTCCGTCAAATGCGACGGTTCGATACATCGACCCAGTTACCGGCAAAGCGAAGAGTAAGACCTACAACCCGGTTGTCGCTGCTGGTGGTGAGTGCGGTGAGTGGTCGGTGCTAGTGGGCGCCAATTGCCGGTTTATCTACCCGTCGGAACTTGAGATCTATCCGGAGCAAAAGCAGGACGCGGTGACCGGATCATTCCAGTTCAAGATCAACGACAAGACGACGTTCTTCGCCGATGCGCTCTATTCGGCGCATGAGATGACGTCGCGTATTGCTCCGCCTCCGGGCAACGTGCCGATTGATATTACTTCCTCGCTTTACTCCACCTACCTAGCGCCGACGCTTGCGGCCGGTGGTGTGCCGGCTGGTGCGACGGTGACGTCGGCTTCGGCTGGATGGCGTTTGTACGACGGTGGTCGCCGCGTATCGACGGGTAAGACCGATGCATTCCATTTCTCGACCGGCATCAAGGGCGAGGCTTTCGGCATCGACTATTCGGCCGCCTTCACGCATTCGCAGAACAAATGGTCAGAAGAGCTGAAGGATGGCTACTTCTACAATGACCTGCTCGGTGACGCACTGGCTGCGGGTAATGTCAATCCGTTTGTGCCGAAGGGTAACCAGACGGCTGCCGCAATGGCTGATCTGGCTGCCGCGAAGGCCAAGGGCGTTTGGAAAGAAGGGACCGCAGTTCTCGACGCGTTCGAGCTTCGTGGTTCTAAGGAGATCTTCCAGATGCCTGCGGGTGGGGCGCTGCTCGGCGCCGGTATCGACTTCAAGCGCGAGGCTGACAAGTACGAACCGTCCGAGCTTGCTCAGGGCACCCTGTTCGGGGGGCAGTTCCCTGACTTTGCAACGGATATTCCGTTCGACGTGTCGCGTAACAACTGGGGCATTTTCAGCGAGTTGGTGCTGCCAGTCTTCAAAAACTTTGAAGCGACCGGTTCGATCCGCTACGACGACTACTCGGATGTCGGCGGCACGACCAATTACAAGATCGGTGCTCGTTGGCAGGCCATGCAGAACCTGCTGTTCCGCGGCAGCTTCAACACTGGTTTCCGTGCGCCGCGCCCAGCGCAGACTAAGAACCTCACCCAGCTGTATGGCGTGACGGCAAACCCATACGACTGTCCTTACACCGATTCGCGTGCAGTTTATTGTGATGCACCGGGTACGCAGTATCAGGTGTACACGGGCGGTTCTGACCAACTCAAGCCCGAGGAGTCCAAGCAGTTCACGTTTGGTTTCCGCTTCGAGCCTGCAAGCTGGGTCAGCTTGGGTGCCGACTATTGGAACGTGAAGGTCACGAACGTCTTTGGCACGATCTCCGAAACCCAGATCGCAAGCGACTACGAGGCTGCGTGGAACAACGGCTCCATCCGTTCCGATCTGTATAAGGATCCGCTCACGGGGCAGCCGATGCTGGCTTGGTATCAGCCGCTTATCAATACGGGCGATCGTAAGGTTAGCGGTGTTGACTACGATGTGACCTTTGGCGGTCGTACTGCAATTGGTCGGTTCACGTCCAACTTCAAGGGCACGTGGATGATTTCCGACAAGGAGCAGACCGAAAAAGGTGGCGAGTACTTCCAGACTGTTGGGCGTTACGATCAGAACCTCGGCCGCGTTACGGTCCGTCAAGCGTTTGTCTGGGCCAACACGCTGTCCACGGGTGATTTCGATAACCGTTTGACGCTCAACTACAAGAGCGGCTATATCGAAGACCGTGATGGTGAAGTGACGGGCGACGTCTTTGACCAGGACGGTGCAGCAGGTAACCTGGTTCATGCCGAGTACAAGGTCAAGGAATGGGTGACGCTGGACTGGCAGACTGCCTGGCGTACTCCCGTTAAAGGACTCTCGCTGACGGGCGGTATCCTGAATATCGGCGACGCTCATCCGCCGTTCTCGTTGAATGCGGGCAGCGGTCAGTCGGTTGGCTACAACCCGCAAGTATCTGACCCGCGTGGCCGCACCTACTACCTGCAAGCTGGTTACACCTTCAAGTAATCTGGTCTGAGGGGCGGAAGAGAGCCCGAAAGGGCTCTCTTCCTATTTTGTATCGACGAGTTGTCAGCGATCAGCCCCACTCCGCACCCGCCGTTTTTTCGTACGCGCCCGTCGCGCAGAAGTAAGTCTTCGGTCGGCGTGGGCGCAAAACTAGAGCCTCGCGTGACGTAATCATCGACCGACACGCTGATTCTGGTTCCGGGTGTCTCTGCTGTTTGGTGCTGCCCAGTCTTTCAACCCGTCATCAGATCCATGTTCAAGCGACACTTCGGTGGGTGCTGCGAACGATTGCCCCACAAGGGCGGTAGTGAGCCGGCATACGCCATTCAGGATCCAACACGATAAATGCAAGTCGCCAAGCTTGAATTCGCTTTAGCCGTCACCTTTGCCGAGCGCTTGTGCGGCGGTTGCCGGCTGGCCGTCAGGAATTCAGCCGCTAGTCGATCTTTGCTTTCTTCCGAGGTTTGTTCATGAGTTACGCCCAACCCGCTGCTGCAGGCCGCAGGACGGTTGGTCTCGCCGTCGTGGTCATCTTTCACGCGATTCTCTTTTACGCACTGGTATCTGGCCTTGCCCGCAAGGTCGTCGAAGTCGTAAAGGCGCCGCTTGAAACGAAGATCATCGAGGAGATCAAGCCGCCCGAGGATAAGCCGCCGCCCCCTCCACCGCCCAAGCTCGCTCCGCCACCGCCGGCCTTTATCCCGCCGCCTGAGGTGCGTGTGACGACCGCTACGGCACCGTCCGACGCGACGATTTCGACTGTGACCCAGACGAAACCGACCGAGCCGGTTCCGGTTGCTGCCCCGGCGCCGGTGGTTAAGCAGTCGAACGTTCGCCATACCGCTTCATTTGTGAGTTGCGAGACGCCCGTCTATCCGCGTGGCGCCGCTGATGCCGGTGAGCATGGCACGACCCGCCTGGCTTTCTTGCTGGACGTTACCGGCAAGCCGCTGGAAGGTCGCGTCGAGAATTCAAGTGGCTACCGCCGTCTTGACCAAGCAGCACTGAAGGCTTTCACGAAGTGTGTGTACAAACCGGCCATTGAAAATGGTCAGGCCGTACAGGCGTGGGTAGTCATTGATTTTGAATGGACCCTTGAGTAGCGCTGGCGCTCGGTCCCTCTTGAACAGATCATCAACGATTGGAACTAATACAAATGAGCATTCACAAGATCACTCGCCGCGCGTCTGCTGCCCTTGGTGCCGCGCTGTTTTCCCTGATGTTCTTCGCGACGGAAGCACTCGCTCAAGGCGAGAAGATCTCGGTTGAGAACCCCTATGGTCTTGGCGCGCTGTGGGCGCAGGGCGACCTCGTTGCACGTGGCACGCTGGTGATCCTCGTGATCATGTCGATGGGCACTTGGTATATCGCCGTGGTCAAGCTGATCGAGCAGGGCAAGATCTTCAAGCAAGCCAAGGAAGCACAAGAGAAGTTCTGGGGCGCTCCGTCGGTTGAGGCCGGTATCAAGGAGCTGAACGAAGACAGCGCCTTCCGCTACATCGCCGAAGAGGGCCACAAGGCCGCACACCATCACGGCAACTCGCTGACCGCGTCGGTCGATCTAAACTCCTGGATCGCGATGTCGCTGCAGCGCGCGAACGACACCATCCACGGCCGTCTGCAAGGTGGTTTGGCCTTCCTTGCAACCGTCGGTTCGACGGCACCGTTCGTCGGTCTGTTCGGTACCGTGTGGGGCATCCTGCACGCGCTGACAGCCATCGGTGTTGCCGGTCAAGCCTCGATCGACAAGGTCGCCGGCCCGGTCGGTGAAGCGCTGATCATGACCGCGATCGGTCTGGCAGTGGCGGTTCCCGCGGTGCTTGGCTACAACTGGCTGGTCCGCCGTAACAAGGCTGCCTCCGACTACGTCCGTCAGTTCAGCGGCGAGCTGCACATGGTGCTGCTCGGCGGCAAGAAGGGCTAAAAAATGGGCATGTCCGTCCCTTCGTCGGGCGGCGACGAAGACGAGGTCGTATCGGCGATCAACACGACTCCGCTCGTGGACGTGATGCTGGTTTTGCTGATCATCTTCCTGATCACGATTCCTGTCGTCACGCAGTCGATCCAGCTCGAACTGCCGCAAGAAAAGAACCTGCCGACGCAGACCAAGCCGGAAAACATCGTTATCTCGGTGAACAAGGATGGCGAGACGTTCTGGAACATGCAGTCGGTGCCGGATAACAACGCCTTGGTCGAGAAGCTCAAGACTGTTGCCGTGATGGACCCGCAACCGGAAGTGCATATCCGGGGCGATGCGGGCGCGCGCTACGAGTTTGTCGGCAAGGTGGTCGTTGCCTGCCAGCGTGCGGGTATCGTCAAGGTTGGCTTCATCACCGAGCCACCCGCCGGCGATGTCGTTCGCTGATCGTATAGGAGAACGACATGGGAATGAATGTTGGTACTGGCGGCGGTTCGGGGGATCCGGATGTCATCGTCGACGTCAACACCACGCCGCTGATCGACGTGATGTTGGTGTTGCTGATCATGCTGATCATCACGATCCCGATCCAGACGCACGCAACCAAGCTGAACATGCCGGTCAATGCGCCGCCGCCTACTGCGGCGGAGCCGCCGGTGATCTATCGGATCGATGTCGACTTCGACGGCACCATCCTGCTCAATGGTGAAGTGGTCCCCGACCGCGCCGCGCTTGAGCAGCAGCTGGAGAAGATCGCCGCGATGCCGGTGCAGCCGGAAGTGCATCTTCGCCCCCACAAGCTCGTGAAATACGACAAAGTGGCGATGGTGATGGCATCGGCACAGCGTATCGGGGTCAAGAAGATCGGCCTCGTGGGTGCTGAGCAGTTCATGTAAGTACCGTGTGGCGCGGTGGGAGCAGTCCCGCCGCGCCCTTATTTTTTGCGTAATACGGCAGGGACACGAATGATCAAGGGATATCTGGCTGCTGCAATGCTGGTCGGACTTGTTGGCGCTGCGCTGGCGCCGACTGTTTCGATGGCGGAAGAGGGCGCGAAGGCGACTGCCGTCCGTTCGGAAGTCGGCAAGCCGATCCAGGCCGCGCTTGACCTGATCAAGGCAAAGAAAACCAAAGAGGCTCTCGCCAAGGTGCGGGATGCTGAAGCGGTGAAAGACCGTACGCCGTACGAGATCTACCTCACCGAGCGTGTGAAGGCGCAGGCCTACGCCAGCGCAGGTGACGCGACGGCCGCCGCCCGCGCCTTCGAGTCGGCTGCTGCGCTGCCGGGTGCACCGGCAGCCGAGCGCACCACCTTGTTGAGCGCTGCCGCTGGGCAGTACTACAGCGGGCGTGATTACGCCAAGGCGGCGGCGATTTCCGGCCGTTACCTGAAGGATGGCGGCACGGACGCGACGATGCGCACGATCTATGTGCAGTCGCTCTACCTGTCGGGTGACTACGCCGCTACCGCCAAGGCGCTCAGCGCTGAGTTGCAGGGGCAGAAGAAGCCGAGCGAAGAACAGCTTCAGATGCTCGCGCAGGCCTACCTCAAGCTCAACGACCAGGCTGCCTACGGCAAGACGGTCGAGCGCCTGCTGTCGAACTATCCGAAGAAAGAGTACTGGCAGTCGGTCATCTATGCAGTCAAGCAGCAGCCCGGCATGAGCGATCGTCTTGCGCTGGATCTGTCGCGCCTGCTTCGCGCGACGGGTACGCTGCGAACCTCGGCTGAGTACGAGGATGCTGTCGCACTGGCGCTCCAGCAAGGCTATCCGATCGAGGCCAAGAAGGCTTACGACGAAGGCATGGCCGCAAAGATCATGGGGCAGGGGAGCGACGCAGATCGTCATCGTCGCCTCGGCGACATGACCAACAAGCAGCTCGCAGAGGATAAGCAAGCGCTCGGCACCCAAGACGCGCAGGCCGTCGCCGCCAAGGATGGCAACGCGCAAGTCAGCCTCGGCTACAACTATGTGCTGCACGGTCAGGCTGACAAGGGCTTGGAAATGATGGAAGCCGGCATCAAGAAGGGCGGCCTCAAGCGGCCCGAGGATGCCAAGCTGCGGCTCGGCTACGCTTACTACGTTGCCGGCAAGCGCGCCAAGGCGATCCAGGTTATGAAGAGCGTGACCGGTACCGATGGCGCCGCAACCCTTGCGGGGCTCTGGGGTATCTACCTGGCCCAATCGAACTGAGTGTATCGCGCCCTCCGCGGCGCGGTTGTTTCGATTTGGCAACGAGGGTCGTGGGTCGCCGCGGCCCTCGTTTGCTTTTGCGCGGCAGCCCAAGCCGCTCACGGTATAGTTCGCCCTATGGCACAAGACCCCCTCAAGATCGCAGTTGCGCAACTCAACTGCGTTGTCGGCGATATCGACGGCAATCTCGAAAAGATCCGCCAGGCCGCGCGCCGCGCGCGCAAGGCGGGTGCGCATCTACTGGTTACCCCAGAGTTGAGCCTTTGCGGTTATCCGCCCGAAGATCTGCTCCTTAGGCCCGATTTCTATCGCAGTTGCAATCGCGCGATGGCGGCGCTCGCCACCGAAAGCGATGAACTCGCGATCATTGTGGGCCATCCCATGCAGGATGGCGACCGACGCTTCAACGCTGCTTCCGTGTTGTCGGGGGGGCGCGTCGTGGCGACTTACCGCAAGCTGCGCCTGCCCAACTACGAAGTTTTTGACGAAGAGCGGTACTTCGACGCCGGCACCGAAGCGTGCGTATTTGAGCATCGGGGGGTACGTATCGGTCTGAACATCTGCGCCGATGTGTGGGAAGCCGGCGCGGCCGAAGCGTCGCGCGCGGCCGGTGCGGAACTGCTGGTCGCAATCAACGCGTCGCCCTACCACATGGACAAGCTCCAGGTGCGGCACGAAGTGCTGCGGGACCGTGTCGGCGACACGGGCATACCTGTCGTGTACTGCAATCTCGTTGGCGGGCAGGACGAACTGGTTTTCGACGGCGCCTCATTCGCGCTGGCGCGCAATGGCGGCTTGCGCTACCAGGGGCCGTCGTTCGAAGAGAGCCTTGACCTGGTCACCTATGTGGATGGCGATCTCGTCAGCGACCGTGTCTCGGCGCCCCGCACCATCGAGGAGGACGTCTGGTCCGCACTTGTCATGGGCGTGCGCGACTACATCGGCAAAAACGGCTTCCCGGGCGTGTTGCTCGGCCTCTCGGGTGGTATCGATTCGGCCCTGACGCTTTGCGTCGCAGTTGACGCGCTGGGGGCCGATCGCGTGCGCGCGGTGATGATGCCGTCGCCCTACACCGCACAGATGAGTCTCGACGACTCGCGTTTGCTGGTACAACGGCTTGGTGTGCGTTACGACGAAATCGCGATTGCTCCCGCGATGGCGACCTTCGATCAGATCCTCTCGCCAATGTTTGCCGGGCTTAAGGCCGATACAACGGAAGAGAACCTGCAGGCGCGCATCCGCGGCATGTTGTTGATGGCGCTCTCGAACAAGACGGGCTCGCTGGTGCTGACCACCGGCAACAAGTCCGAGATGGCAGTCGGCTACGCCACGCTGTACGGCGACATGGCGGGCGGCTTCGCCGTCATCAAGGATATCTTCAAGACCTTTGTATATCGTCTTGCGCGTTGGCGGAATCGCGATGGAGAGGTGATTCCGGACAACATCATCACGCGTCCGCCGTCGGCTGAGCTCAAGCCCGACCAGACGGATCAGGACGCGCTGCCGGAATACGAGGTGCTCGATGCGATCATCGAGGCTTACATGGAGCGCGACGAGAGCCCGCGTGAGATCATCGATGCCGGCTATGCCGAGGCGGATGTTCGCCGTGTTGTCGGTATGCTCAAGCGCAACGAGTACAAGCGGCGCCAATCGCCAGTCGGTATCCGCGTGACGCGGCGTGGTTTCGGCAAGGACTGGCGCTATCCGATCACGGCGCGGTACCAGGACGAGTTCTGAACACAATCCCGGAGGAGTAAGCAGATGAAGAAAATCGAAGCGATCATCAAACCGTTCAAGCTCGATGAAGTGCGGGAAGCGCTGTCGGAAGTCGGTATCACTGGCCTGACCGTGACCGAAGTGAAGGGCTTTGGCCGCCAGAAGGGCCACACCGAGCTGTACCGTGGCGCCGAGTACGTGGTCGACTTCCTGCCGAAGATCAAGATCGAGGTCGTGGTGGCAGATAGCACCGTCGACCAGGCGATCGAGGGCATCATCAAGGCCGCGCGCACCGGCAAGATCGGCGACGGCAAGATCTTCGTGACCCCGGTCGAGCAGATCGTGCGTATCCGCACCGGCGAAACGGACGAAGCGGCCATCTGAACGACGCTACCCGCTCGAAGAAAGGCCGCTCGTGGGCGGCCTTTTTGTTGTGCCCTGTTCCTGCCTCAGCCCGGTACGCGTGGGGCACGCAGCAATACCAGCAGAGCGCCGTCACCGCCGTCATGCGGTTTTGCTTGGCAGAAGGCGAGAATCTCCTCGCGTTGAGCAAGCCAGTTCCGTGAGAGTTGCTTGAGGACGCCGATACGCCCCGGCGAGCCCAAGCCTTTGCCGTGAATCACTCGCACGCAGCGCTCGCCACGTGTTAGCCGCAAGGCGAGGAACTGAGCCAGCGAGAGCCGTGCTTCGTCACGATCCATGCCGTGCAGGTCCAATTCGGCTTGCACTACCCAGCGACCACGCCGCAGATCCGTGAGCACCCGGCGTGGAATGCCGGGGCGGAGGAAGGCCGCCTCGTCGCCGATATCCAGCCGATCTTCAAAGCTCATCGGCGCCACGATGCTGTCGGTGAGCACCTGCTGTTCATCTGCTTCGCGCTGCCGCGGCTGTGGCGCGGGTGCGGGCGGTGTCAGGTGCAGGCGGCCGGATTCACGCAAGGGCGCTGCAGGCCCCACCGCGTGGCGGAAGAGCGCTGCGGGGTCGTGTGGGTTCTCGGCCCGGTCCAACCAAGCGCCCATCGTGTCGGCACTGGCTTCATGCGCCGGATGCGGATTCGGCGCGCGGCGCCCCATCTTGTCCGGATCGATCCGGCCATCCTTGCGCAATGCGATGACGTCGTGCATCGCGTCGTGGAACGAGGCGAACTCGTCGCGGGGCGCGTCGGGCGCGCGCTCGTCGGGCGTCTCGTCTTCGGGCTGCTTTGCCCGCGGCACAGGTACAGGTTTCGGGCGCGAGATTTCAGCCAGGTTTGGTTTCGGCAAGGGTTTCGCGCCCAGCATCGCCGCGGCGAAGTCGATCTCTTCGCCATCGCGTGTTGGTTCCGCGGCCGGACGTGGCGGCTTCGTCGGCCGCGCTGTGGCGGCGGGCAGCTTGTTGCGCAGCGCCCGCAGCGCATCGAAGTGCTGCGGTGCGGGCGGTGTGTTGCGCTTGCTCATTGGCGTTGCCTGTTGCAGCGAGGCCGTATTCCGCTAGATCAGGCCTTGCCTAGACTGTCCAGGTAGCGTTCGGCGTCCAGTGCCGCCATGCAACCCGTGCCGGCGCTGGTAACGGCTTGGCGATAGACGTGATCCTGCACATCACCAGCAGCAAACACGCCCTTCACCGAGGTTTGCGTGGCATTGCCGTTGCGACC
>CAMFLH010000172.1 GCA_945957295.1 uncultured Uliginosibacterium sp. | reverse complement strand
AATTCGTCGGCAGCGTCAGATGTGTATAAGAGACAGCCATTGATCAGCGTTGGATTGCCGCCGTGATCTTCAATGACAAATGCACTGCCGTCGAATAGCACCTGGGCGTGCAAACGCGAGATATGCCGCTCGGGGTCGGGCAGTACAAGATGATTGCCGGGCTCTCTGCCAATCGATCCGCCTTGAGGGCCGAACTCAACCTGAATCGGGCTAGGTGGCGGCGCACCTTTGAAAGTCAGTACCGTGAGACGCATGGCGTGAACGTGTTGTCCGCTGGTTAATTTTGGGAATGATTAGATCGCGGGCGGCGGCGGAAACACTGGTGCGCCGGCGAGTGCGGCGCGTGCGCCGAAATCCCAACGCGCTTCAAGATCGATTGTCCGCTGCGCCACAGAGGTAAGGCTGACGCCGATGTCATGGCCGCGGCACCAACGCGTCCCCGCAAGCCACCGCGAGCCATTTGCTGCCCATTGCTGACGTGCTTTCGGTGCGTCGGGCAAACGAACCTCCGGCGCGAATTCGCGTTCGATTTCGTCGGCTTCTGTATCTACCGGCAGGCTGGCGCGCTCACCCTCTACATCGAGCCCCGTAAGCCGGGTCCAAGCTTCGCCTGCACCTGCGGCGGTTGCCGGATCCGCGTCCGACATCCAGTCCAGCAAGGCCTGCATCGCTGCTGGCAGGCCGCTACGTGCCGCTATTGCACAGCGCGTTGGCCCTGGCACGGCCTGCATCATTGGCAGTATGCCTTGCGTTGCAGCGACCTCGCCGACCGCACTCATCCAGGTCAGGCCGAGCAAGTCGCCGCGTTCAGCAAGTTTTCGAATGACGTTCGGCGCCCAAGGCTCGCTACGCCAAACGCCTGCTTCCAGCGCCGCGGCTCGCAGTGCAGGGTCATCATGGCCGATGGCTGCAGCGTATGGGCGGGGAATCGGGTTGACTGCAGCGTCGACTTGGAGCGCGGCACGCCATGCTTGCGTCGCAACGGAAGGGGTCGGATCGTCAAGCAAGCGTGCTAGGCGCGGGTCAGCGGAATCGAGTCGGCGATGTGCCGCGAGAGCAAGCGCCGCAGCGGCCGCATGGCCAGGGCTGCCGTGCGACAAGGCTGCCCGCAGCGTGGCTTCCGTATGCACCAGGGGGGCTACGCCGAGAGCATCGCGCAACCCTTCCAACCGTTCGCCGGTGGCCGCCGCGAAGGAAGACAGCACGCTTCGCGTTGCATCGGCATTGCCGCTTCGGAGCAGGGGCAGCGCGCCGGCAAACACTTCGTCACGATCGTCGAGCGTGAGTCGCTCGCCCACAATGCTGTGGAGCGACTGACCGCACACCAGCAGCCCTTCGAGGTGCGCTTCTATGCGCTCGTTTAGATCACCAAAATCGCGGATCGTCAGCGCCGGTGAGCGAATAGCGGTACGCCGCCGATGCCACAGATACGCAAGCTCCTCTGCGTGCGTCTGCGCAAGCTCAGGAATGAAATCTCGTCGTCGCTGAAGCGGCGTTGTGCGCATGGTTCAGTTGATCGAAACGCTGCCAGCCTTGATGCGTTGCAACCCGCGCGCGCGAATCAGCACATCGTCGCCCCTCAGCACAGCTTTGCCATCCGCGCGCAGATCGAGCGTGGCGTCGCCGCAACGCAGGGTGAGCACCTCGGTGGCTTCGAGCGTGAACTTTGCCGAGGGCGTAGGGGCCCGATACGGACCAACCCGACCGAGCACGACGCCACGCGCGTCTTCATCGAGAAACTGAACCAGTACGATATCGCCAACCTTCAGGGTATCAACCCTCAACGATTGTGTCTCGAGCCAATCGCACGGGTAGTCCGCCCTTCCAGCATCACTGACCCACAAGGTGCCGTCCTCGGCAATCTGGCTTAGGCTGCAGCGCCGTACCCCTGGCGCAGGCCGCTGTCGCTGTACGTTGCGGGGCAGGGCGACCACGCCGCTGCGCTGCTTTGTCATGCTTGCTCCACTTCGCTCATCAGGCATTGAATTAGTGAAACTGTTCCTGCGCAAGGTGTCGCGCACACTGCATTGGCTCGGGATGGCGTCATCCGCAAATGTTCTTCTTGTTGTGCCATAGCGGATCGCCCATTCGGCATACGTTCTTGCCGTCCAGCATGACGTTGAACGAGTACATGAGGAATTCGCATTCCTGCTTGAACGTACCGCTCATGACGCCGCCGACGGTGCCGGGTTCGTCACCGGCGCTCATCATGTACTTGGCGCCCTTCACCATCACCATGTTGCCGTCCGCTTTTACGGTGGAGGTGCCTGACGTGGTGTCGGACGATTTTCCGATGTTGGGATAGGGGATCGGTATCGGCGGGGCGGGCGGGGCGGGCGTCTGGCAGACGTCCGGGAACACCATGCTCATGCCGCCGCTGCCCTTGTGCGCAAACCCCTGAATGTTATGAACGGTGCATGGCATCGAGGAACTCTCCGGCTTGTTACGCCGCGCGATCGAGGATGGCGGCCGCGCGATCCGCGTAGTCGGATGAAGCATAGACCAGCGCCGGCGCACGTCGGTAGCCCCGCGAGATGCCGTGTGCGGCAAGTGCCGCAAGTGCCACACCATGAGCAGCGCCGAGGTCACCAAAGCACTCCGCCGGGTGCTCCATCGCGGCATCATCAGCGAAGGCTGCCGAATTGCGGATGCGCGCAACGCCGAACTCACGCGCCCAGTAGCGTTCGCCATTAAAGGAACAGAAAACGCTAGTGATCTGGGTCGGTAACTGGCCGCTCTCGATTGCACCCGTGACCGCGCTCGCGAGCCCGTTGCCGAGGTAGGGCTCGTCGGAATACAAGTGACCGGGTTCCTGCCCAATCGCGGCTGAGATCACGGTTGCGAGAGGGGGCATCCCGTAGGTCCGCGCCATCGCGGCATCACCGAGCAGCACGAAGGCAGCCCCTTCGGATGGCGAGAAGCCATCACTGATGGTTTCTCCGCGAATCCGATCATCGCGATCGAAAGTGCCTAGAAGGTGGAGGTCGACAAGGCTATCCACGCCTCCGACCAGTACGAACCGCGACTGTCCGGCCTCGATGCGTTGCAGTGCTTGTTTGAACGCCATCAGACCGGCTGCGCGGCCACGGGGCGCTGCGATACTGCTGCCCAGGTCAAAGCAGGGGCCGGCTTGATGCGCCAGCCGCTGCAGAAAACGCGCGGGCTCTATCGCGATTGCTGTGTGGTGTTCGGGCAGTGCCAGCAGCAGCGGAGGGGGCTCGACTTGCGGAGGTAGTTCGCCCAATACATCGGCGAGCGCCGCATGGGCCAGCTGTAACATCCGGGATTCTCGACTGGGGCGAAGCTGAGCATCCAGCGCGGGGTTGAGCTCCGGCAGGCCGTCATTGGGAACGCGGCCGACCACGAAGGGCTCGAAGCGCCGATCCAGCCATTCGATTGCTTGCAGGCGAGCCAAACGCGCGCGCGCGCTGGCTGCAGTCTCAGCCAGCGTCAGGCCGCCAGGGGTGATGCAACCTGCAGCGAGGACTGCGCAACTCATCGGCGACCTCCGCGGGCGCAGCTGACCTGGAAGCGCTTGAGCTTGAGCAGCCGCTTGTCGACTGCCAGCGGCGCCCGCCACACCATCTGCATGCGTGCGAGGTCTGGTTCAAACAAAATGGTGTCAAGCTGCGCTTCGGCAGCAATCTCGGCGCCAGCAAAGTCGAATGCCAGTTCGACATCAGGTGAGGGCAGATCAAATTGCAGTGCGCCTGCTGCAACGCCTTTCAGACATACTGGCTCACCGCCGATGAATCGCTGGGCCGGTACGAGGCTCGATGGCGCCGCGTGTAGGAACCTGGGATCAAAATCCAGTGGCAAATGCGGGGCACGTCCTTTTTGCCAGGCGGCATCGTAAGTGCCCGCATACTGGCGGCGTCCGAGCCATGCCGGCGCCAGCGGCGCGAAGCCCGCGGGAGTAGGTCGATCGTACGGTGCTGACATCAGGCTGCCCGGGTCTTCGATATTCGGCAGCGGGCGGCCTTCGAGGTCTGTTTCCCAGCTTGCGACAAAGCCACGGCCGACCGGATTGCGCGGCTCATTTTCAACCGCGTGCGTGTCATCGGACGGACTGCTGCCGCCAAAGGCGAGCTCCCAGCGCAGAGGCATGCGATCGAAGGCGCCCGGGGCGCTTGCGCGCCACGTTTTTCCATCGCGGGTCCAGACGCGGTTGCCGGTCACACGCAAGGTTTGTTGGACACTGCCGACCTGCATGCTCACTTCCATGCTTTGAACGGGGCCTGAGGAGGAAATTGCGCGCCCGATCAGCATCACATCAGTCGATGGTTTGAGCAGGGTGACGTCGCCTGCGGCGCGCAACGAACTGACCGCGGGATCGGCCCAATACACGTCAGCAGCGAGGAAACCGGCCTGACGCGGCGAGGGGGTCGGCCGTCCGCTCGACAAGTCGTAGGTGATCTTCACCGCGCCATACGCCGTCTCCACCCCGGACGGGGCGGGGAACACCGACAGCAGCGCAGCAAATGGGGTGCGATTATCGACCTGAAGCATGACGATCCGTGTGCTCTTGCGGAAGCGCAGGCTTGTTACAGGAGTTCAGCCAGAACAGTGCAGTGCTGCGACCTCGCTCGATGCCGACCGATCGCCGTGCCCCGTCGCCGGACGTCATACGGCTAATTGTTCGCAATCTTGGAGCCCTTCATCACAAGGTCGCCCGACGCCTTGACGCCGATCTTGCCGCTACCCTGAATCGTGATGTCCTTGCCCTTGATCGTGATCGTGCCATCCTTCTTCAGCGTGATGCTGGCATCGCCCGTTTTCAGCGTGATCTCGTCACCCGCCTCAAGGTAGTACTTCTTGCCGACCTGCGTCTGGGAATCCTTGCCGATCGAAACAGACTGGTTTTCGCCAATGCAGACGGTAACGTTTTTGCTGACCGTTTCGCTGAGGTCGGCACCAATGTTGACGGTCTCGTTCTTGCCGACGTTACGCTGACGATTAGCACCTACGTCGTGAGACTCGTCTGCGCCGACAGTGATACTGCGGTTCTTTGCGATCGAGGTCGTGGCACTGGCGCCTACATCGAGGCTGCGTTCGGCGGCGATGGTGATGGATTCGTTCTTTCCGACCGATTCGCTCCGGTTCACCCCAATGGTGATGGTCTCGTTGTTATCGACCGTTTCAGTGCGATCGTGTTTGACGTGTGTCGTTTCGTCGTTCCCGACGGTCTTCGTTCGATCGTGGCCAACCTGATGGGTCTCGTCGTTCTCGACAACGATATCCTGGTTCTTCTCCGCGTGGATGTAGACCTGTTCTTCGCCTTTTTTGTCTTCGAACCGGATCTCGTTGAAGTTCGCGGGACCGCCCTGTTTAGTTGATCGCGTCTTGATGCCCGTCTGCGTCATGTTGGCGGGCAGTTCGTAGGGGGGCATTTGTTCGGCGTTATAGACACGCCCGGTGATGATCGGGCGATCCGGGTCACCTTCCAGAAACTCGACGATCACTTCCTGGCCGATTCGCGGTATCGCAACCATGCCCCAGTTTTTGCCGGCCCAGGGGTGTGATACGCGAATCCAGCATGAGCTGTTCTCATCTCCGGCTGCGTAGCGATCCCAATGGAACTTCACTTTGACGCGGCCGTACTGGTCGGTATAGATCTCGTCGCCGGATGGACCGACCACAATTGCGGTTTGCGGACCTTGTACGAACGGCTTTGGCGTTGTGCGCGGCGGATGGTAAGGCTGGCGACTCGGAATTGTGGTGATCGATACTTCGAAACGATCGCCTTCGTCCTCCGTCGACTCGTGGCCTGCATGTTCGATTGCGTAGCTCGCGCCGATGATCAGGTACTCACGGTTCTGATCCTCGCGCGGATACTCCGCGAGTTTGAACAGCGCGCCAGCGGTGAGCCCACGGACATTGCCGTTTCCGCTGCAGACTTCGTATTGGTGACGTAGTTCTTCGATCCGCACGCGAGCCAGTCGCTCGCCTTCAGAGCGGGCGACGTACTCGCCTGGGTAGTCGAAAACCTCGTGATCTGCCAGTGCGTGTTTGCCCGGAATCGAACCTGCCTTGCTCGCCAGCAGATTCGCGCCGGGTTTTGTGAAGTCGAAATCCGTAACGGCGTATTTTGACGGCTGAATTTCGCGTTGCAGCCGCCAGCCGCGCAAGCCGGCGCGCGCCTCCACGCCGCGATCGGAGTGCGGGACGAACTCGACCGTTTCGAAACCGGGTTGTGCACGGTGACCGGCGTACGAGTCAGTCACCACCATCGTGTGCCGGCCGTTCGCATGCTTGAAGTAGAAGTAGATCCCTTCCTGCTCCATCAGCCTGCATACGAACCCAAGGTCTGTCTCGCGGTACTGCACGCAGTATTCGCGTGTTGGATACGACTCCGAGAGCGAATACTCGACATCCGCCACAGCGTGGTCGGCAAATACCGCTTTGATGATGTCGGGTACGCTCTTCTGCTGAAAAATCCTGCAGTCAGCCGTGCGTGACAACAGCCAGGCCCAAGGGCGCACCGTCAGCTGATAGCGATGAAAACGGCCTTCAATGCCAGTTTGCGCCATGGCGGTGACAAAACCGCTGAACTCCCGGAATCTGCGCTCAGCGACCTGGACTTTGATGGTGACGGTCTTGCCGATCAGATCGTTAAGTTCAATCTGGTCTTTCTGCGAGAGCGCAACGACCTGGTACTGGAAAAGCCGACTGAGCTCTTCATGCCCCTGCATCGACCGGAAGAGCAGATCCCCTCTGAGTGGTGAGGTGATCTCGACAAAGCTGTCTAGCTGCATTGATTCCTCCCGGCGTGCGTCGCGCACATCGGTCTTTTTGCGGAGTCGGTTATCTGGCGTTCACGCATCGAATGGTCACACCTGAGGTTTGCTGGCCACGACGACCAATCCATCAACCGGCTTGCCGTTCTCGGTACGCAGCACGGCGGTGTCAGTCGAACGCCGCTCTAGCCCCGCCGCGGCAAGGCACGCGTGGACATGGTTTATGGTGTGGCTGTATCGGCCATGCGGATTGATTCTATGCCCTTCGCCTGCGCTTGACTCGTCCGCCGCCTCAACGCTGAAGGCCAGCACGCCACCATTGCGCAGCGCGCCGGCGGCTGCGTGAATTGGGGCCGCCAGCGAGCCGAAATAGCACAGCGTATCGGCGGAGATGATCAGGTCAAACTGACCCGGGTGGGCATCGATCCACGAGGTGAGTTCGGCCTTTATCAACTGGTCGTAGCATGCTTTACCGCTCGCCTTCTGAAGCATTCCAGACGACAGATCCACGCCAACCAGAAGACGAGCCCAAGGCTTGACTAGCGGGCCGCAGAGCCCTGTGCCGCATCCCGCATCCAGAACGTCCAGCGCCGCGCTCGGCGCAGGCAGGGCGCGGGCTGCGGCGTCCGTAACGAGTTCTGGGGCACGATACGACAGCTTCTGCTGCAGTTGTTGCTCGAAGCTCTCGGCAAACAGATCAAAGGTGCGCTCGACGTAATCATCCGCGGCACGCTGAGGTACATCGACCCCGCTGCACGCGGCATACATGTGGCGTGGCGTCGGGTGATCCGGCATCACGTCCATCCAACGGCGATAGACGTCCGACGCTTCTTTAAGTCGGCCTTGCGTGAAATACAGCGCGCCAAGCAGGTGGTAGCCGTCGGCGTTCTGAGGCATCAGCGAAATGGCGCGCGAGTAGTAGTCGATCGCCTCGTCATGTCGTTCAAGCTGATCGCAAAGAAGTCCGAAGTTATTGAGCGACTTGAGGTGATTTGGCGCGATGTGGAGTGCAGTGTTCAGCAAGGCTTCGGCTTCCGCGAAGCGGTCCTGGGCCCGGCAAAGCGTTGCGAGGTTGGATAGCGTGTCCGGGCTCTCCAGCCGCAGTTCGAGTACGCGTCGATAGTGTCCTTCAGCCTCGTCGAGTCGACCGGCAAGGGCGAGAATATTGCCGAGGTTGTTGTGAAAGTCAGGGAAGTCCGGGACGGCTGCTATCGCCTGCGCAATCAGTGAAATCGCGTCGTCGAGACGGCCCTTCTGATTTGCGAGAACGCCCAAAAAATGCAGGACGTCGGGGTGGCCCGGAACTGCCTCAAGTACCCGGCAATATATGGCTTCAGCTGCCTCAAAGCGTCGTTCACGATGCAACCGGACAGCAACTGCTATCGCGTCGCCGACACTGAGTTCTTGCGCGGTTGCAGCGTTCGAAACCTGCTCTTTCGCGCAATCTTGAGTTGGGTTCATCGCCCCGGCTTCCGATGGTCGTGAAACTGTGGATGACTTTTCCGATGTAGCCACGTCAGGGAAGAGCGGCGTTCATTGACGAGAGCTTTGGAAACTTCTGGCGCGGCCTGCGAGCCTCCTAGCTGTAAGCCTGTCCGGTGAACATGTCTTTATATGGAGAAGTGCCTGACGCATCAACCCGACAGAATAGGCATTTGTATTCATTTACCGTATCCGGGTACTTGGCCTCAATTAGGCGATGAACCTCGCCTAAGGTAACCGGGTTGTCATTTGCTCGTTTGTGGCTACCAGTTCGGTTGCGGATTGATATGACAGACAGGCCGTCCTCATCAACGAATTTTTTGATGTCGGCGTAAGTTTCGGAGTTGCCTCCATGCTTGCCTTGGAACTTACTTAGGATGTAGTCATCGCACATGTTCCATGCCGCTTTGTCGTAGTTACATTCCGTTCTATCCTTCTCCTGGTCCGGATGAAGTACCTTGCTCAGAGATCCGTATGCGCAAGTCGTCGGAGCACTGTAAAAGACATAAACGGTTCCTTTTCGCGACATGAACTGATTTCCATTGCTGCCACCGTGACTTGAGATAACGACGCTAGACGTAATTCCCGAAGTCGGAGTCCAAAGATAGATGTTGTCGCCGATTTTGAGTTTGTTTGCCATCTTCTATCTCCCAAGGTTGCGCTCCTACGTCGAGTAGGCAGCCAATTGGTTACGTAAACAAGTCGATTTGAAATGCGCCCACTAGAAAAGGACAGCAGTTCTGCCCGGAGATGCACTTGTGAGGCCAATAGTGTCTGCGGCTAGGCTTTTTGTACGGTAACTAGTTAGTCTCAAATCGGTATTCAAAAGAACCGTTGGCTGTACCCACGGCTACTCGGTGAAGGGGCTTGCCGTCCATCATTCTGGTTAAGAATTCACGCGAGATGTCCGGCAGCATCGTGTTGGTCAGAATTGCATCGATCATCCGGCCACCCGATTCGCTCTCAGTGCAGCGCGATACCACGAGTTTGATCACGTCGTCCGAGTATTCGAACGGAATCTTGTAGCGTGCCTCGACCCGCTTCTTGATGCGGTTGAGTTGCAGTCTGACGATCTTGCCGAGCATTTCGTCCGACAACGGGTAGTACGGAATTGTCACCAAGCGGCCGAGCAGGGCTGGCGGGAAGATCTTCAGGAGCGGTTCTCGCAACGCCTTGGCGAGCCCTTCCGGATCGGGCAGCAATTCTGGATCGCGGCACATGCCTGCGATCATTTCGGTGCCGGCGTTCGTGGTCAGCAGAATTAGCGTGTTCTTGAAGTCGATGAAACGACCTTCACCGTCTTCCATGAAGCCCTTGTCGAACACTTGGAAGAAGATCTCGTGTACGTCGGGGTGGGCTTTCTCCACTTCATCGAGCAGCACGACGGAGTAGGGCTTGCGGCGCACCGCTTCGGTCAGCACGCCACCCTCGCCGTAGCCGACGTATCCGGGTGGCGCGCCCTTGAGCGTGGAGACTGTATGCGCCTCCTGGTATTCGCTCATGTTGATGATGATGAGGTTCTGTTCGCCGCCGTAGAGTGCCTCGGCCAGCGCCAAAGCGGTTTCAGTCTTGCCGACACCCGAGGTGCCTGCGAGCATGAATACGCCGATCGGCTTTTGCGGGTTGTCCAAACCGGCCCGTGAGGTCTGGATGCGCTTGGCGATCATCTCCATCGCGTGGTCCTGGCCGATGACCCGCTCGCCGAGCGTCTTTGCGAGGTTGAGAATCGTCTCCACTTCGTTGCGCGCCATGCGCCCAACCGGAATGCCGGTCCAGTCCCCCACGACGCTGGCAACGGCCTGGTAGTCAACAGTAGGCAGAATCAACGGGTTTTCGCCCTGCAGCTCGGCGAGTTTTTGCTGGACGGACTTGAGCGTCTCAAGCTTGGCGAGCCGTTCGGTTTCAGCAGCAGCCTCGTCGGCAGGTGGGGTGCCAGCATTGGTTTCGGCGGCAACGGCCTCTGCCGCTGCTTCAAGTTTGCTGCCGGTGCCTTCGACCGGCTTGATGCCGGCGCGCAGCTTTGCCCGCAGGTCCAGCAGCTGCGTCACCAGTTCACGTTCAGCACTCCAGCGCGATTCAAGTGAGGCGAGCCGCTCGCGCTCATGGGCGAGCAACTCGCTTGCTTCGACTTCACGCTTTCCGATGTCGATTCCGATCGCCTTCTCCCGTCCGATGATTGCGAGCTCGGTCTCCAGG
>CAMFLH010000171.1 GCA_945957295.1 uncultured Uliginosibacterium sp. | reverse complement strand
GCATCGCTGCGCGCGTGCATGAACGCGCCGACTAGGCGCCGGCGGTACTCGAGGACGACGGCAAAGATCGCACCGGACTGGATCACGATCTCGAACAGCTTGCCGCGCTCGTCGTTGAAGTCGAGCAACTGGCCAGCAAGGATCAAGTGGCCGGTGGAAGAGATTGGCAGGAATTCGGTCAGGCCTTCGACGACGCCGAGAATCAGCGCCTTCAGCAAAATCAGCAGGTCCATGGGGTGCAAGGGAGGAAGAGGGTGCGCCGATTATACGGTTGCACTGCAACAATCCCGTGTCGCCGCGGGGCGACTTTGGCGGCGCAGCGTGCAGCGTGGCACGCGCGGCGGTTACATCCGGCTTTGCGTGGCGGCGCTGCGCAGGGCGCGTTCCGCTGCCAGCACGCGAACGGCGTCGAGGCTCGCGATCGGGATGTCGTTGCCTTGCGGGATCGCGCCGAGCAACTGCAGCGAGAGATAGCGCAGGCAGCTGACGCGCAGGAAGGATGTGAAATTGCCAAGATCGCCGTCGGTCTCGGCAAGTTCGTCGTAGAGCTTGGCGATGAGCTGCGACAGGCTCAGGCCGTCGCGTGCGCCGATGTCTTCCAGCACACGCCAGAACAGGTTTTCGAGCCGGATCGATGTGGATACGCCACGCAAGCGCAGCGAGCGTGCTCGGGCTTGATAGAGCGCCGCATCGGCGCCGATGAACACCTGACACATGAGAGCGATCCCTCCGGACGCAGCGCGGCAGGCCGGGCGACCTGCCGCGGGTGAGATCGTAGCCCCTGCGGGGTCGACTGCTCAGGCCTCGATCCGCGTGCCGAGCACAGCAAGGAATTGCGCGATCCAGGCGGGGTGTGCCGGCCATGCGGGCGCGGTGACGAGATTGCCGTCGGTCACCGCGGCATCGATCGCGATCTCGGCGTACTTGCCGTGCGCGAGTTCCACTTCGGCGCGGCAGGCTGGGTAGGCCGAGCAGGTGCGGCCTTCCAGCACGCGCGCCGCGGCCAGCACCTGAGCGCCGTGGCAGATAGCGGCGACCGGCTTGCCGGCGTCGAAGAAGTGCCGCACCGCGGCGATCACGGCCGGGTTGAGCCGCAGATACTCGGGCGCGCGCCCGCCGGGGATCACCAGCGCGTCGTAGGTCTCGGCTCGGACATCGGCAAAGCTCGCGTTGAGCGTGAAGTTGTGGCCGCGCTTTTCCGAGTAGGTCTGCTGGCCCTCAAAATCGTGGATGGCCGTGGCGATCGCGTCGCCGGCCTTCTTGTCGGGGCAGGCCGCGTGCACCGTGTGGCCCACCGCGAGCAGCGCCTGGAACGGCACCATGATTTCGTAGTCTTCGCCGAAATCGCCCACCAGCATCAGGATCTTCTTACCCATGGCTGTCTCCTCTGTTGAGTTCCGGCCGACTGCGCGACCGTGAGAGGATTCTTCGCCGGGGCTATGGCGGGTGGGTGTTAACCGGTTACCGCGCGCCAGCGAATCGGCGTTTCAGAGTGACGCCGGTTTCTTGTGTGCCAGCAGTTGCGCGATGGCGCAGGAGATCGAACGGCTCTGTGCGGTATCGGCGCGGCTCGTCAGCACGATCGGCACGCGTGCGCCGAGCACCACGCCGGCGAGCAGTGCGCCGGCGAGGTAGTGCAATTGCTTGGCCAGCATGTTGCCGGCTTCCATATCCGGTACCAGCAGGATGTCGGCGCGCCCGGCCACTTCCGATTCGATGCCCTTAGCCTTTGCGGCGAGCATCGAGATGGCGTTGTCGAATGCCAGCGGGCCGTCGAGCAGTGCGCCGCGGATCTGCCCGCGATCCCCCATTTTGCACAGCGCGGCGGCTTCGAAGGTGGAGCGGATCTTGGTCGTGACCATCTCGACCGCAGAGAGAATCGCCACCCGTGGCGTCGTGATGCCCATCGCCTGCGCCAGCTCGATCGCGTTCTGCAGGATGTCGACCTTCTCTTCCAGCGTCGGCTCGATGTTGATCGCCGCGTCGGTGATCAGCAGCGGGCGCGGGTAGGTCGGCACATCGGCCACGAACACATGGCTGACACGGCGCCCGGTGCGCAAGCCTGCGTCGCGCGATACGACCGCGCCCATGAAAGTGTCGGTGTGCAGGCTACCTTTCATCAGTGCATCGACGCGCCCGTCACGCGCGAGCGCTGCGGCGAGTTTCGCGGCGTCCGCCTCGAACTCCGCATCGATGATTTCGACACCATCCAGGCTGGCACCGTACTGCGCCGCGAGCCTTTCCATCCTTGCGCGCGGGCCAACCAGCACCGGGGTGACCAAGCCCTCGTCGCGCGCCTGCAGCGGACCGACCAGGGAGTCTTCGGAGCAGGGCCATGCGACGCCGATGCGGATCGGGCTGAGCCCCTGCGTCAGCGCGATCAGGTTGCCGTAGCGGCGTTGGCTGTCGTTGACGGTGACCTCCGGCAGTTCCGGCACCGGCTTGCGCACCTTCACGGTGGGCGCGATTACCTCCGCCTCGCCCTCGAAGATGCGTTGGCCGTCCTGGTTCACGCCCTCGCAGCTCATCGTCACGCAGTGTGTCGCGGCATGCTTGTCGCGGCAGGTCACGGTGACGGTCAGCGTGTCGCCCAGACTCAGCGGGGCGAGAAAGCGCAGGTTCTGGCTGCGATACACGGTACCGGGGCCCGGCAGCGTACTGCCTAGCAAGGATGAAACCAGTGTGCCGCCCCACATGCTGTGCGCCACAACACCGGCAAAGCCGACGTCACGCGCGTAGTCGCTGTCGAGGTGGGTCGGATTGAGGTCGCCCGAAGCGACGGCGAAGAGCTGAATGTCCTGCAGGCGCAACGTGCGCGTGAGTCGCGCGGACTGACCTGGCTGGATCTCGTCGAAAGTGCGGTTTTCGATGTGTTCAGTGGCAACGGCAGACATCACGACCCCTAGGTTTGCTGCACTGCGGAACACCATGGTATGCCGCGTTGGTTTGCATGGCGATGTACGCAGCGCCGGGTTTGATCCAGATGAAACGCGCGCGCCATTATCGTGATGCAGCCCACGTCAGGCGTGGTGGGCGGCGATGCTAAAATCCGCCCGATCCCGCATTCCGAAAGGCTTCCCATGCACGTCGTCGTTCTCGCTGCCGGCCAAGGCAAACGCATGCGTTCCGCATTGCCCAAGGTGCTGCAACCGCTCGCGGGCCGCCCGCTGTTGGGGCATGTGCTGGCGACGGCGCGCTCACTGGGGGCGGAGAAATTGTGTGTGGTGTACGGCCACGGCGGTGAGCAGGTTCGTGCCGCGCTGGATGCACCGGATCTCGCGTGGGCGCTGCAGGCCGAGCAACTGGGCACGGGCCATGCCGTGGCGCAGGCGCTGCCGCATCTGCCGGAATCCGGCCCGGTGCTAATTCTCTACGGCGACGTGCCTCTGACGCGGCGCGAAACGCTGGCAGAACTGGTTGCCGCGGCGGGGACAGAGGGCTTCGCGCTGCTGACCGTTGATATGGCGGACCCGACTGGTTACGGCCGCATCGTGCGTGATGGCGCGCATCGTGTGGTGCGCATCGTCGAGCACAAGGATGCCAGCGAGGCCGAGCGCACGATCCGCGAAGTGAACACCGGCATCATCTGTTGTCAGGCGCAACACTTGCGCGGCTGGCTCGGCAAGATCCGCAACGACAACGCGCAGGGCGAGTACTACCTGCCGGACATCATCGCGATGGCGGTGGCCGACGGCATCGAAGTGAAAACCTCGCAACCTGTTGCGGTGTGGGAAACGCTGGGCGTCAACGACAAGGCGCAACTCGCCGAACTTGAACGCCTGCACCAGCGCAACCAGGCGCAGGCGCTGCTGGTCGCTGGCGTGACGCTGATCGACCCGGCGCGTTTCGACCAGCGCGGCACGCTGGAAGTCGGCCGCGATGTCGAGATCGATGTGAACTGCGTGTTCGAGGGCCGCGTGGTGCTGGGCGATGGGGTGAAGATTGGTGCGAACTGCGTGCTGAAGGATGTCGTGGTGGCCGCTGGCGCGCTGATCCATCCTTTCAGCCACCTCGATGGCGCCGAGGTTGGCGCCAAGAGCCTGATCGGTCCCTTCGCGCGTTTGCGCCCGGGCACGAAGCTGGCCGAGGATGTGCATATCGGTAACTTCACCGAAGTGAAGAACAGCACCATCGCCGCGCACTCGAAGGCGAACCATTTGGCCTACATCGGCGATGCCGACATCGGCAGCAAGGTGAACGTCGGCGCCGGCACGATCACCTGCAACTACGACGGCGCGAACAAGTTCCGCACCATCATCGAGGACGAAGTCTTCATTGGCTCCGATACCCAGCTCGTGGCGCCGGTGCGCGTCGGCAAGGGGGCAACGCTGGGCGCCGGCACTACGCTGACCAAGGATGCGCCGGCGGGTGATCTGACCCTCTCGCGCGCGAAGCAGCTGACCGTTCCTGGCTGGAAGCGGCCGGTCAAACAACCCAAATGAGGCGCGCGGGCGTGCGCCTGGCTTCGCTGGTACTGGGCGCGCTCGCCTGTGTTCTGGCGCATGTCGCCCACGCGGCGGGCTGCAAGGCCAGTTATACCGTTCCGGTTGCGCTGCTCGGCGATGTGGCCCACCGTGGTTCGGAAGGCAGTGTTGAAGGCTATGTGCCCGAGCTGGTGGCCGAACTCGCGCGGCGTTCGGGCTGCAACCTGCAGGTCGATGAAGTGCCGGCGGCACGCATCAGTGCCATGCGGCAACACGGCGACGTCGCGATCCTCGCGTACTCGGTGCAGAAGCCGCCGGCACCGGGTTACGTGTTCATCCCGACGGAACAGTTTGTGCACGATTTGCTCGTGAGTACGGCGCATGCAGCGGCGCCGTTGAGCGTGAAGTCTGTACTCGCAGATCCGCGCCTTGTCTTCGGCCGTGTCCGGGGCATGAACTACGGGCCCGAGATCGAAGCGCTTCTCGCGGGGCTCGGGCCGGGGCGCGTCGACGAATCGAGTTCGATTGACGACCTCTACCGCAAGCTCGTTGCGGGCCGCGTGGACGCTGTATTCCAGTTCCCGCTGGTCTACCGTGGGAAGCTTGCCGCGCTCGGCGCGTCGCATCGCGTAACCGTACTGCCTTTTGATGGCGCTGCCCCGCAGATCGGTGGCTGGGCCTTCTATGCTCCGCCGCTTGATGCGGATGACGCTGAAGCGCTGGTGCGCGCCGTGCGTGCCATGCGTGATGACGGCACCACGACGCGCATCCTCGCGCGTTTCGTCGGTGAGACTGCCGCCCGCCGAGCGCGCTACGTGGTGCGGGAGCCCGTCACCAGTCAGCGGACGAGCAAGCCGTGATGCGGACGTTCGTGCTCCGAGCGCTGACCGTAATCGCAGGGCTCCGCTGATGGACATGCGCACCCGGTTGCCGCAGCCGGCTAGCGCGCCGCATTTCGAACCCGCGAGCGCGGAGGACTTCGAGAGCCTGCTTCAGATTCGTCTCGCCGCCATGCGCAGCAGCCTCGAGCAGATCGGCCGCTTCGATCCGCTTCGCGTACGTCGCCGCCTGGCCGACAGCTGGATTCCGGCGATGACACAACATATCGTCTGCGACGGTGCGCGAGTTGGCTTCTATATGCTGAGGCGGACTGATCATGCGTTGGTGTTGCAGCACCTGTACCTGATGCCGGCCGCGCAAGGCCGCGGCCTCGGCAGTGCGGTGATGCGCATGCTCATCATGGAAAGCGCTCGGACGGGGTTGCCGCTGCGCGTGACAGCGCTGCGTGATAGCCCCGCCAATGACTTCTACCTGAAGCACGATTTCGTGCGATGCAGCAGCGACGAGTTCGATCTGCATTACGTTCGAGCGCCGGAGCGCCCGGCAGCAACGCACGCGTTTGCTGGCTAGGCGGTTGCGCTGGGCAGGCTGATCGCCGGGGAGAACTTGCTGCGCTTGACCGAGAAGAAGGTCCTGACATTGCGCACGTTGGCGTCGCCTGCAAACAAGCGATGCGCCAAGGCTTGATAGGCCGCCATGTCGATAACCTGAAGGATCATGACGAAGTCGGGGCCGCTTGACACCCGGTAGCACTGCTGCACCTCGGCCGCGTTGCTGACGCGCGTTTCAAACGCTTGCAGGTGGTCTGCGGACTGGGCGTCCAGCGTGACTTCGACGATCGCAGTCAGCCCGGCCCCCAGGCGTTCAGCAGACAAGATCGCTACCTGCTGCTCAATCACCCCGGCTTCGACGAGCTTTCGCACCCGGCGCATGCAGGTCGCCGGTGAAACATGAACGCTCGCCGCCAAGGCTTGATTGGTCAAGCTTGCATCGCGTTGCAGCTGATCAAGGATGCGGAGATCGATGGCGTCCAAACTTTGGGGACTGCTGGAAAGCATCAAAAATCCATCGCTAAAGAAATATTATTGCGCCATACTGTCTTGGTGAAGGAATATTTCACTTCTGTGCGAATTTGGCAAGCTCATTGCGGCGACTGCTGCCTATAGTGCGAGCATCTTCCCATCTCTATCGTGGAGTGCTCCATGTGCGGCATCGTCGGTGCAGTGTCCCAGCGCAATATCGTCCCTATCCTCGTTGAGGGGCTCAAGCGGCTTGAATACCGCGGCTACGACTCCTGTGGTGTAGCGGTGCATCAGAACGGCGCGCTGCGGCGCGCGCGCAGCACCTCGCGTGTGGCAGAACTGGATGCGCAAGTGCACGCTGAGCATGTCGAAGGTTTCACCGGCATCGCGCACACCCGCTGGGCCACGCACGGCGCGCCGGCTGTGCATAACGCCCACCCGCATTTTTCGCGCGACCGTATCGCGCTGGTGCACAACGGCATCATCGAGAACCATGACGAGTTGCGCGCCGAGCTGAAGGCCAAGGGCTATGTGTTCGACAGCCAGACCGACACCGAGGTCATCGCACACCTGGTTGATTCGCTCTACGACGGCGATCTCTTCGATGCGGTCAAGCGCGCCACGCGCCGCTTGAAAGGCGCCTATGGCATCGCGGTGTTCTGCCGGGACGAACCGCATCGTGTCGTGGGTGCGCGCGAAGGCTCGCCGATGGTGCTGGGGGTTGGGCAGGGCGAGAACTTTGTTGCGTCGGATGCGATGGCGCTGGCCGGCGTGACTGACCAGATCATCTATCTGGAAGAGGGTGATGTCGTCGACTTGCAGCTAGGCAAGTACTGGATCGAGGCGCGTGCCGGTAGCGACGGTTTTGTGCGCGTGGAACGTCCGGTGCGTACCGTTCATGCCCACACCGGCGCGGCGGAACTGGGGCCTTATCGTCACTTCATGCAGAAGGAAATCTTCGAGCAGCCGCGCGCCGTAGGTGACACGCTGCAAGGCGTCGAGGCGATCGCGCCAACCCTGTTCGGCGACAACGCCGAAGCCGTGTTCAAGGGCATCGATTCGGTGCTGATCCTTGCCTGCGGCACCAGCTACTACGCGGGCTCGACCGCCAAGTACTGGCTGGAGTCGATCGCGAAGATTCCGACCAGCGTCGAGATCGCGAGCGAGTACCGCTACCGCGACAGCGTGCCGAATCCGAAGAGCCTGGTCGTGACGATCAGCCAGTCCGGCGAAACGGCAGATACCATCGCCGCGCTGAAGCACGCGCGCAGCCTTGGCATGGAGCACACGCTGACCATCTGTAACGTGTCGACCTCCGCCATGGTGCGTGAATGCAAGCTGGCGTACATCACGCGCGCGGGCGTCGAGATCGGTGTCGCATCCACGAAGGCTTTCACCACCCAGCTTGCAGGCCTGTTCCTGCTGACCCTGGCACTCGCCAAGGTGCGCGGCCAGCTCACGGCGGAATCGGAGGCGGCGCACCTCAAGGCGATGCGCCATCTGCCGGTGGCGCTGCAGGCAGTGCTTGCGCTCGAGCCGCAGATCATGGCTTGGTCGGAAGAGTTCGCGAAGAAGCAGAACGCGCTGTTCCTCGGCCGTGGCCTGCACTACCCGATCGCGCTCGAGGGGGCGCTGAAGCTCAAGGAAATCTCCTATATCCACGCTGAAGCCTACCCCGCAGGTGAGCTCAAGCACGGCCCGCTCGCGCTTGTCGATGCCGCCATGCCCGTAGTTACCGTCGCGCCGAACGACACGCTCGTCGACAAGCTCAAGAGCAATATGCAGGAAGTGCGCGCGCGCGGTGGCGAACTCTACGTATTCGCGGACGCCGATACACACATCGAGAGCGAAGCGGGCGTGCACGTGATCCGCATGCCGGAACACTACGGTGCGCTCTCTCCGATCCTGCACGTCGTGCCGCTGCAGTTGTTGGCGTATCACACCGCCTGTGCGCGTGGCACTGATGTGGATAAGCCGCGTAACCTCGCAAAGAGCGTCACAGTCGAGTAAGTGCTGAGCGGTTGCGGCGCAATTGTTCCCGGCAATTAAAGTCGAAAACTGGACAATAAAGTCGAAAACTAAGCCGTGACGAACCGATCCCGCCAAAGCCATACACCATGAGGCTTCGGCGGGACTAAGGCGCATATAACCTTACTGGCGAAAATCGCGAAATAAAGTCGAAAACTGGGTGAGCAGGGCGTCTCAGACGAGGTGACTGCGGTTTTATGGCGTATGAGTACGCTCGCGATAGCGTTCGAGCGGAGACGACTGAGTTTGGGGCTCTGAGTTTTCTGCGGAGCGGTCGTGCTCAACAGGGCTCACGAACGGCTACTAGGCTGAGCCGGACCACAATAGCCAATGTCCGTTTGGGGTCTCGGTTGTCGTGGCGAAGACGCTGGGCGACGCCTTCTCGGCCCAATAGACAATGAGATCGGGAACACAAAAGGCTGTGTAAGCGGTCAGACGAAACTGGTCCGTCGCCGTCAGGGTTCGACCCATAGCGGACCTCCGTGGCCATGAGGGTCATGTAGCCTACTTTGCGAGCGAACGGACATCCAAACGACTGCTCTTTGGACGTGCGCACAAAAGGGGCCGCAGAGTGAGGCGCCCGCCCGCGGGGAAGGGGGCGCGGGCGTCATCGCTCAAAGCAGATCGAACGGGCTCCTCACGGTGCGAACGGCCGCTTCGACGTGGGTGTAGATCATCGTCGTCTGCAGGTTTCGGTGGCCGAGCAGCAGTTGGATCGTGCGTATGTCGGTGCCTGCCGCCAGAAGGTGAGTCGCGAAGGAGTGGCGCAGCGTATGGACACTCACATGCTTATTGACCTGGGCTTTGCCCACGGCCGCTTTGAAGGCGCGCTGGATCGTCGACGGGGAAGCATGCCAGCGCACCAGGCGACCACTTTCGCCCCAAGGCCGCACGGCCGCCGATGGGAAGACGAACTGCTAGGCAAACGAACCGGCCGCTGTCGGGTACTTGCGATACAACGCATCGGGCATGGGGGCCAACCCACCACCCCTGGACCGATCCTCCGCGTGCAACTGCAAGACCCGAGTCAGGTGCAGCTCCATCGGCGAACAGAGTTGTACGGGGAGCACCGTCGTTCGATCCTTGCTGCCTTTGCTGTTGCGGACTGAGATGATCTTTGAGGCCAGGTCAATGTCCTTGACCCGCAAGGTCACGCATTCATTGACCCGAAGACCCGATCCGTACATCAGATTGGCCATCAGCTGAGTGGTCCCCGTCATCATCGCCAACACCAACCGTGTCTCGGCCTGGGTGAGCACAACGGGCAAGCGGTCGCGATGCTGGACCCGCTTGATGTTCTTCATCTCGCCCAGCGGCTGTCCCAACACATCGCGGTAGAGAAATACCAACGCGTTGAGCGCTTGGGTTTGCGTGGAGGCGGACACCGATCGCGACACCGCCAGATGGTTCAGAAAGGCTTCCACTTCTGGCGCACCGAGGGTGCTTGGATGGACCTTGCCGTGGAACAGCACAAAGCGCTTGGTCCAGTGGCGGTAAGCCTCTTCGGTCCGTGGACTGTAGTGTCGGCGGCGGCAGACGATCGACACCTGATCGAGCAACCGCGGCGCACGGGGGCTGACACCCCCATAACGTTACTCCTTGAGTGAGTGAAAATTCTCACTGTATGCCGGCTGCGTCAAAGGATCGAGGTCGCCTGTCAGTACTATATAAGGGTTAGGTTGACACGTCCGCCAAGAAAACCATGCGAATCAATGCGTTGCAGAGCAGATTCCGTGACTCCGTATTGGAAGTAGGTGGACCTTTCTGTCGTTTGAATAACTGTTAGCGCTGAATGAAAACTACCATTCGCGACTCGCTCGTGAAGAAGAAGCGGCTCTGGCTGCTTAGCCTCATTGGCACGTGTCTTCCGGCGCTGGTGGTGGCGGCTCAAACACCGCGGCCGACCCCTGTGTCTATGGCTGTCGTGGGTGGGCTTATGCTTTGTTTCGTTGCCCTAAGCGTTGTAGGTCAATTCTTCCTTCGCTGCCCACGTTGCACACGAACTATGGACCCACAATTTCGGCTCTCGCTTCTCAAACCAATCAACTACTGCCCGTACTGCGGAGTAAGCATTGATGAGCCGCTCCATCGCTAACAAGTCCGTCAACGGGACGCCAAACTGCTGCGCAGTTTGGTTCCCTCCGC
>CAMFLH010000170.1 GCA_945957295.1 uncultured Uliginosibacterium sp. | reverse complement strand
GTCGTAGCTATCGAGAACCAGTATTTGGTTCCTTCTTCAAGCCAGAGATCGCTGAGGAAGTCTGCGGCGAGGAGGCCACCTGGAATGAGTGGGTCAACAATTCCGGCACCCAATACAGCACCTGGCCCACCGCCGACATCGGAGCGAATCTGGAATTTGATTGGCGCCACGGCGCCTTGCACATACCAGACGGGCGCATATGCCCGGGATGCAAAGCCCGATTGGCTTGGCACAAATTCGTCGGCGGTGATGTAGTTGGCTCCGTTGCCGGGATTGCCCGCAAACCAACCTAACCCGATTGCCTCCGAATCGGCGGGGGAGAGCGTGTTGTAGACGATTGACGCGGATGCAAAGGAAGATGCAACACAAAGTGCGCAGACCGAAAAATAGCGGAAGAGCCTAATGCACATGATTTGTACGCTTTCGTAGTCATGAAGCCGGGTGGATCGATCAAACAGGGCCGACGCATCTTTGGGGGCATTCTGCTATTTGGCGATCCCGTGGTGTTCACAGTCTATTGCGCGACTCAGTGGGTGTGGATACACCCGATTTGCATGATGTGCGCTATTTCACTTGCGACTACGACAACGTGACAACTCCGCAAGGCCATAGAAGGGCTTTGCTTCTCGAAGCCTAGCGTATTGCCTAAGCGACTGCGCATGGCTGTTGCCAAGCATTGGCCGAGCGTCCGCTGTGGCGCCAGTGAATGGCGTCGAGCGAGGCGCTCGTCTGCTCGCGGCGTTACGGCTGTTGTGCCCACCCGCCGCCGAGCGCTGCGAACAGGCTGACCGTGTATGCCAGTTGCTGGTTCTGCAGATTGACCACGTCCAGCTCCGCTTGCTGCTGGTTGCGTTCGGCGTCGAGCACGTCCATGAAGCTTGTGAGCCCCTCCTGATAGCGCAGGAAGGAGATGTGCTGCGCTTCGCCGAGTGCGGCGGCGCGCTGGCGTTTGCTGTCGACCTGCTCGCGGGTCTTGCGCAGATTGACGAGGCCGTCTTCGGTTTCGCGGAACGCGGTCTGCACCGTCTTCTGGTAGTTGGCGACCATTTCGCGTTCGCTGGCTTCGGCCTGGCGCAGCTGGTTCTTCAGCTGGCCACCCATGAAGATCGGTTGTGCGAGGCCGGCGGCGAGGCTCCACAGCGCGCTGCCGGGGTCGCCCAGCTTGTGCAGGTCGCTGCTCTCGTAGCCGGTGGCGCCCGTGAGTGAAATCTTCGGGAAGAAGGCGGCGCGCGCGGCGCCGATGTTGGCGTTGGCGGAACGCAGTTGGGCTTCCGCGGCGAGCACGTCGGGGCGGCGTTCGAGCAGCTGCGAGGGCAGGCCGCTGGGCACGTCGAAGTCGGTCGTGAGCGTGTCGATGTTGCGACCGCGCGGCACCGGCCCCGGGTTGCGGCCGAGCAGGATGCTCAGTGCGTTCTGCTGCAGCGTGATCTGGCGTTCCAGATCGGGGATGCTGCTGCGGGTCTGCTGCGTTTGCGCGCGTGCCTGGGCGAAGTCATAGCCGGACGCGACGCCGCCTTCGAAGCGCCGCTGCGTCATGTGCTGGGTTTCTTCCTGCGTGGCAAGGTTGATGCGCGCGATTTCGAGCTGGCGATCGAGCGCGAGCAGCTTGAAGTAGGCGGTGGCGACCTGCGATTCGAGCGAGATGCGCAGCGCCTGCTGGCTGTATTCGCTCGACAGCAGTTTCTCGCGCGCCGCATCGCTGGCGTTGCGCAGCCGGCCCCACAGGTCCAGTTCGTAGGACACGCCCAGCGTGGCCTTGATGTCTTCGCCGTGGCGATCGCCCGGCAGCTTCGGCGCGGCTTCGGCGCTGCGCATCGTGTGCTGGTCGCTGAGGCCGCCGGTGACCTGCGGGTAGCGCTGCGCATCGGTGATGCCGAGCTGTGCGCGTGCCTGCTCGATGCGGGCGTAGGCGACCTTCATGTCCTTGTTCTCGGCGAGCGCGGTGGCGATCAACTGGTCGAGCACCTCGTCGCCGAAGAGCTTCCACCATTCATTGGCGACCGCCGCGGTGGGCTGGGCTCTGGCGGGTTCGGCCTGGCCCCACTGCGGCGGGGCTTCGACATCGGGCCGCACATACACCGGGGCCATGTTGCAGGCCGCAAGGCTGAGCAGCAGCGGCAGGATCGCGAATCGGGTCTTACGCATGGTCATGCTCCTCGGTCGCGGCGGCGGGCTGCTTGGGCTCGCCCTTGCCAGACACCAGGGAATAGAACATCGGCACGAACAGCACCGCGAGGAAGGTCGCGGCGAGCATGCCGCCGATGACGCCGGTGCCGATCGAATGCTGGCTGTTGGCGCCGGCACCGAAGCTGATGGCGAGCGGCACCACGCCGAGGATGAAGGCCATCGAGGTCATCACGATCGGGCGGAAGCGCAGGCGTGCGGCTTCGAGCGCGGCTTCGCGCGGCGTGCGGCCTTGCTGGTGGAGCTGGTGGGCGAATTCGACGATCAGGATCGCGTTCTTTGCGGCCAGCCCGATCAGCGTGATCAGGCCGATCTGGAAGTAGATGTCGCAGTTGAGCCCGCGCAGCCACACCGCGGCGAAGGCGCCGAAGATCGCGAAGGGCACGGCGGTGACCACCACCAGCGGCAGCTTCCAGCTTTCGTACTGCGCAGCCAGGATCAGGAACACCACAATCAGGCCGAAGGCGAAGGCCAGCGTCGAGGCTGCGCCGGCGCGCTTCTCCTGGAACGCGGTGCCGGTCCAGGCGAGCGCATAGCCTTCCGGCAGCACTTCCTTCGCGACGCGCTCCACCGCGGCGATCGCCTCGCCCGAGCTGTGGCCCGTCGCCGGGTTGGCCATGACCTTCGCGCCCATGAAGCCGTTGAAACGGTTGACGATCTCCGGGCCGCTGATCTGGCGTACTTCGGCGACAGCGCCGAGCGGAATCATCTGGCCGCCGCTGGAGCGCACATACACCTTGCTCACGTCTTCGGGCCGCATGCGGGCGTCAGCCTCGGACTGCAGCAGCACCCGATAGGTCTGGCCGAACTTGTTGAAGTCGTTGACGTAAAGGCTGTCGAAGGTCGCTTGCAGTGCATCGAAGATGCTGTTGATCGGCACGCCCAAAGCCTTGGCGCGGTCGCGATTCACGTCGACATAGACCTGCGGCACGTTGGCGCGCATCAGCGTGGTGACGCCGGTGAGTGCCGGTTGCTGGTTCGCCTTGGCGATGAAGTCCTGCGTGACCTTGGCGAGTTGCTGGATGTCGCCCTCGCCGCGGTTCTGGATGTAGAACTCGGCGCCGCCGGTGGTGCCTAGGCCGGGGATCGGCGGCGGGTTGAAGGCGAAGATCAGCGCTTCGCGGCTGTGCGCGTTGCCGCCCATGAAGTCGAAGATCGCGCTGCGGATGTTGAGTTTGACGCCGCGCTCTTCCCACGGCTTCATGATCGAGAAGATCGTGGCGGCCGAGGTTTTCAGGTTGCCGGTGAGCATGTCGTAGCCGCCGAGCACCAGCACATCTTGGTTGCCTTCGAACTTTTTGGCGACCTCGCCGGCTTCCGCCGCCACCTTCTTGGTGCGGGCCAGCGAGGAGGCGTCGGGCAGTTGCACGCTGCCAAAGTAGTAGCCCTGGTCTTCCGGTGGGATCAGCGCGGTCGGCACGGTTTTGACCAGACCGCCGAGCAACAGCAGCATGCCGCCCGCGCACAGCAGCGCGAGGGTGGAGCGGCGGATGATCGCGGCGACGGCGGCACCGAAGCGCTCGGTGGCCTTGTCGAAGATGCGGTTGAACCAGCGGAAGAAAGCCGGCGGCTCGCTGTGGCCGGGTTTGAGCAACAGCGTGCAGAGGGCCGGCGTCAGCGTCAGCGCGACGAAGCCGGAGATGATGACCGACACCGCGATCGTGATCGCGAACTGTTTGTAAAGCTGGCCGGTGAGGCCGCCGAGGAAGCCGACCGGCATGAACACCGCGCACAGCACCAGCACGATGGCGATCACCGGGCCGGTGACTTCCTGCATCGCACGCATCGTTGCTTCGCGCGGCGGCAGGTGTTCGTCACGCATGATCCGCTCGACGTTCTCCAGCACCACGATCGCGTCGTCGACGACGATACCGATCGCCAGCACCAGGCCGAACAGTGTCAGCGTGTTGATCGAGAAGCCGAGCAGGTACATGCCGGCAAAGGTGCCGACCAGCGACACCGGCACTGCGATGCAAGGGATCAGCGTGGCGCGGAAGTTCTGCAGGAACAGGAACACCACGAGGAACACCAGCACGATCGCTTCGAGCAGGGTCTTCACGACTTCGTGGATCGACGCGCGCACGAAAGGCGTGGTGTCGTAGGGCACGCTGTAGCTGACGCCTTCCGGAAAGTTCTTGGCGAGCTCCGCCATCGTGGCCTTCACCGAGTTGGCCACGTCCAGCGCGTTGGCGCCCGGCTGCAGGTAGGTGGCGACCATCACGCCCGGCTTGCCGTTGTAGGTGGCGGCGAAGGAATAGTCGCGCGCGCCGAGTTCGACCCGCGCCACGTCGCGGATACGGACGTTGGAGCCGTCAGGATTGGCGCGCAGGATGATGTTCTCGAAGGCCTCCGGGTCGTTCATGCGGCCCTGGGTGCTCATCGTGTAGGTGAATTGCGGGCTGCCGTCGTTCGGCGTGTCTCCGATCTTGCCGACCGCGAACTGCGCGTTCTGCTCCTTGATCGCCTGCACCACATCGGCGGTGGTCATCTTCAGCTCGGCGAGGCGTTCGGGCTTGAGCCACACGCGCATCGCATAGTCCTGCGCGCCAAGAATGGTGGCGTCGCCCACGCCGGGCAGGCGCTTGAGCGCATTGACCACGTTCAGGTAGGCGTAGTTGGAGAGGAACACCGTGTCGTACTTACCCTCGGGTGAGGAGAGCGTGACGATCTGCAGCATGCTGGTGGACTTCTTCTGCACGATCACGCCGTTCTGCTTCACGCTGTCTGGCAGCACCGGCAGCGCAGTCTGCACCCGGTTGTTGACGTTGGTCGCCGCCTGGTCCGCATCGGTGCCGATGTCGAAGTAGACGTTCAGCGTCATCATGCCGTTGGCGGCGCTGGTGGATTCCATGTAGATCATGTTCTCCACGCCGTTGACCTTGTCTTCGATCGGCGCGGCGACGGTCTTCTGCAAGGTGTCGGCGTTGGCACCGCTGTGTTGCGCGGTGACCGACACGACCGGCGGGGTGATGTCCGGGTATTGCGCGATTGGCAGGTTGAAGATCGCGGCAGCGCCGGCGAGCATGATCAGGATCGACAGCACCGATGCGAGGATCGGGCGGTCGATGAAGGTTTTCGAGATCATCGTGCTTACCTCAACGGGCCGGGGTCGCGGCTTGCGCGGGGGTGCCCGGCGCGACCAGCTTCACGGGCTTGTCGGCGCGCACCTTGGCGAGGCCTTCGACGACGACCTTGTCGCCGGCGTCCAGGCCCTTGCTGATGAAGAAACGGTCACCCTGCGTGCCGGCGGTTTCGACCGGGCGGCTGTGGGCGAGGCCATCCTTGTCGACGACGTAGACGAACTGGCCGTGCGCCGAAGTGCCCACCGCCTTTTGTGGGATCACGATCGCGTCCTTGGCGGCGATGCCCTTGATCGACACCTTGACGAACTGGCCCGGCAGCAGCTGCGCCTTCGAATTGGGCAATTCGGCGCGCAACTGCAGCGTGCCGGTGGAGGTCGAGATCAGCGTGTCGGAGAAATTCAGGCGACCGGATACCGGGTAAGCGGTGCCGTCCGCCAGCGAGATCTGGACTTCAAGCGGGGCGCGCTGCGGCAGGTCCAGCATGCCGGCGGCGCGCTTGCGCTCGAAGTAGAGCCGCTCACGCTCGGGCAGGCTGAACATCACGTACATCGGGTCGATCTGCACCACCTTGGTCAGCAGCGAGTTCGGGCCATTGACCAGCGAACCTTCCGACATCAGCGACAGGCTAGCGATGCCCGAAACCGGCGACGCGACGCGGGTGTAGTCGAGGTTCAGGCGTGCCTTGGTGACGTTCGCCTGTGCGGAGAGGACGGCCGCCTGGGCCTGCTCCATCGCCGAGCGCGCGTCATCGACATCCTTCTGCGCGACGGCCTTCTCCTTGAGCAGCGGTTCGACGCGGGCGAGATCGCGTTTGGCCTTGTCGAGCACCGCCTTCTGCTGCGCGTACTGCGATTCCGCCTGGTCCAGCGCGGTCTTGAACTCAGCCGGATCGATCTGATAGAGCTGCTGCCCTTCGGTGACCGTATGGCCTTCCCGGTAGTTGCGTTTGAGCAGGATGCCGGTCAGGCGGGGGCGCACCTCCACTTCCCGCGAGCCCATGGTCTGGGCCGGATAGGTGGCCTCGATCTCGACATTGCGCCGGACGACCGTTTCGACGACGACCTCGGGTGTGCCCGCTTTGGGGGCCTCCGGCGCCTTGCAGCCGCCGATCCCGGCGGCGATGACGGGGCCGGCAAGCAGTGCCGACAGGAATGCGTTGCTGGCTTTCATAAGAGACCCTGAGTGATTGGGACGAACTTCAGCTGTCGTGACACACCGCCATGTAGCGTGACGTTGCTTGCGTGTGGCTGGTTTGTGCCAGCGCAAGCGCGGCGGGGGTCGCAGGGCGGCTGGGTTCAGCTGGCAGCGGAGGGCAGCACCATCAGGCGGCAGTCGGTCGTGCTGGCGCAGGGGTTTTCACCCTCTCTGGCCTTGCCGAGCGCTTTGCTGAAATCGGCGGCGCTGCGGTCGATGGCGGCCTTCATTGCGGCGTCCTGGCTGAAGACTGCGTCCAGATTCATCGGGTCAGGGGTGGCTTGCGTGCGGAACGAGGCGACCAGCGCGCCGCTGCGGGCGTCACGCAATTCGCCAACGATGGTGACCGAACCCATGCTGCGCGAGGCCCCGGCCCCTGCGACGCTCTTGCCCAGGTTCGCCACCAGACCAATCGGCGTTAGGTGGCTGATGACCGAGCGCGTGGTGTTGGCGGGTTTGACGTCTTCCACCGTCAGGCTCAGGCGCAATGTGTCGTCTGCCGACGATGCGGGTTGCGTGGCGTTTCCGGAGGTGGCGCGGCCGAAGCTCTCGCGGGTCAGCGCCACGGCCTGCTGGCGCTGCGCCTCGCTGACACCGTCCCAGCGGCCGTTTCCGGGCACCGTGATGTCTACCGTGTCGAGCTGCACGCGGCTGTAGCGGCTGAGGTTTTGCGCCGGGGGTGTCGTGGCGGCCATCGCCATCGCTTCGTGTGCCATGACGGCCATGGCGATGACGGAGAGGATTGCCTTGAGGGTTTGCCGTTTCATGATGATTTCCTTTCTCGAAGTCAGGGGCTTTGGGTGTCTGCCGCGACGCCTGCGGCGGCGGACTTGATGGACTGCATTCTGCGAAGTCCCCTGACGACGCGGCAGTGATTTACGGTAAGCGCGCCGGCATCACGCATGGCCGCCGAGGGCGGTGGTCACGCTCAGCTGCACGTCGTCGCCTGCGTGGAAGGTGGGTACGTAGGGCAGGGTTTCGGACATCGTGCGGCCGTGCCAGGTGTAGGTGACGATTGCGCCGCTCTGGCGTTCGACCCAGCTATCGACGTAGTAGCACTGCGTCACCATGGTCGGCGCCTGGGCCTGCGTTTGTGCCGCCGCCTGCTTCTGCATGTGTTCGCCGACCATCGCGCCGATCACCGCGCCACTGGCGGTGGCCACATCCTTGCCCGAGCCCTCGCCGGCCGTATGCCCGATCAGGCCGCCCGCCACGCTACCGATCACCGCACCGCCGTACGGATGCTTGGGCTGTGCCTTGGCCTGCGCCGGCGCACCCGGCACCTGATTGCAGATCTGTTGAGGTTGATTGACGCGCTGGGTCAGGATGCGGATCTCGGTGATGTGGGCGGTGTCGCGATAGGTGCTGCCTTTTGCCGGCGGCTGCGTGCTGGCGGCCTGCGCGTTGGCGGCCGTAGAGACCAGCAGCAGGGTGATGATCGAGAGCTTGGCTTTGGTATGCATGACGGGGTCCTTCCTTATCGAGGGGGTAAGACGGGGGTTCATCCGTTGACGCTGGCGCGTTCAAGATCGGCCAGCAGTGCAGGAAGCGGTGTGCGTGCGAGGGTTTCGGAGTCGAGGCCGTTGGTCTCGCGGGGCAGCAGGTCGAGCAATCGGTACCACTGCGCCCAGTTCGGGCGGCCGTCCGCGTTGCTGTGCGCAATCTGGTAGGCGCAGCGCCACAGCAGCCGCTCGCGGCCGTGCACCAGGCGCGGGTTACTGTGGCCCTTGAGGTAGGCGCGGCCCAGGCCGGCTAGGCGCTGAAGCTCGGGCGGCCGGTGCCCGGCGCACATGAAGCGGCCTGTGAAGGCCAGCAAATGCCGCGTCGGCAGCACTTCGAGCCCGCTGGCGAGGTCGCTCAGGCGCTTGCACAGGTATTCGCCGCTGGTGAGCAGAAATTCGATGACGCGATCGCTGGGGCTGCGCTCCAGCCACGCGATCTCGACCAGCGGTAGCAGTGGCGCGAGATACACCGCCGGCCCGGCGAGCCCATGATCATTGCGCAGTGTTTCGAGGATCTGCGCCGGCATCTCGTCGGGCTGCGCCGAACAGGCGTTGCGTGTGATGTCCCACGCGTGGCGCAGGTAAGCGCGGATCTCCGATTCCAGTTCGCTCAGCGTCTGCAGGTATTCGAAGCGGCGGGATTCGGCCTTGGCGCTGGTGTCGCTGATCCAGTACTTGAGACCCAACTGGGCGAGCACATAGTCATCCCACAGGGTGCGAAAGGCGGGTCGGTCCTGGTATAGCAGGGCAAGCTGCTCGGCGCTGACGCCCAGGCGTTGCGGTGTGCCTCCAAACACCAGAAGCTGCGTGGGGCGGGTTACGGTCGGTTGCATCGCATGTCTTTCAGTCGGTTGCATGCGGCGCATTCTGGTCAGCGCGATCTGGCGGCCAGAGTGATTTACGGTAAACCTCCACCGCGATCTGTTGATGTAGCCGGCTGGATGCGCTGCGGTGTTCGGGCATCATCCGAGCTGGAAATCGCCCGATCCACCATGGGGGCCCCATGTCGTTCACGCCCGAGCAGATCCGCCAACAGGTCGCCGCCATTACCGCCAGCGAGGGCTTCGTGGCCTCGCAGCGCAGTCGTCGCCTGCTTGAGTTCCTCACAAATGAAACGCTCGCCGGGCGCGGTGAGCGTCTGAAGGGCTTCTACATCGCCTGCGAGTTCCTCGGCCGCGGTGCTGATTTCGATCCGCTTGTCGATCCGATCGTGCGGATCGAGATGGGCAAGCTGCGGCGCGCGCTCGAGCACTACTACCTCACGGCTGGCCGCAAGGATGCGCTGCGGGTCGAGCTCGCGAAGGGCAACCACGAGCCGCAGTTCTGTGGCGCGCTTGAGGCACCGGTCAGCGAAGAAACATCGAGCGCACAGGATGGCCAGCCGCTGCTTGGCCGCGCATCGGTGGTGATCCGCTGCGCCGGCCAGTCGCCGGGCAGCGTGGCGGACGACTTCGCCGGCGGCCTGGCGCATCAGTTGGTGGCCCTCCTGAATCGCCTTGACGACGTCTACGTGTTGTCGCCGGAGCTTGAAGACGCCGCCAGCGCCCGTTTTCTGCTGAGTGCGAACGTGCGCGGCGACAGCCAGCGGCTCCGCGTTGCGGTGCAGCTTGAAGATCGCCTGCAGGGGCTGCAGGTGTGGGCGGACACCTACACCGAGGCGGCCGGCGATCTGTTCGCGCTGGAAGACGAAGTGGCGCGACGCATCGTCAACCGCATCGCCGATCCGAACGTCGGCGAGATGTTCCGCGCGCTCGGCGGTGCCGCCGACGGCGCCGAGGCGTCGTCGCCCGAGGCGATCGTCGCGCGCTTCAACACCGAACATATGCGGCGCCTCAACGATTCGGCATGGCAGCGCGAAGCGCGGCTTTCGCTCGAAGCCCTGCTCGCCGCACAGCCGGCGTTTGCTGCCGCGCGGGCGGCCCTCTCGAAAGCCCTGCACGACGCCTTCCTGCTGGGCGAGGCGGATCGCGATGCGATGCAGCGGGCGCTTGAGCACGCCACCGAGGCGGTGCGGCTGGAACCTGAAAGCCAGCATGCACTGGCCGCGCTGACGAATGCCTGCATCGCGCTCGGGCACAACGATCGCGCGCTGCAAGCGATCGAACGCAGCGTGCGCTTGAACCAGACCGGGCACTCCGCGCGGGCGATTGCCGCGGTCAAGCTGATCATGCTTGGCGAGGCCGAGCGCGCCGAAGCTCTGCTCGCCGAATGCGCCAAATCGCCGGGTGACGCCTCACCGGTGATCGGCGTTGGCCTTGCCTTGCTCGCCTGGTTCCGCGGCGACTACGCCGGTGCCTTGGCGGCCGTGTCGCAAGACTTGCTGGCGAGCAACTTCTGGGGCGGCCTGGTGCTGACCGTCAGCCTCGCCGAGTGCGGCGAGCTGGCCGCCGCGCGCCGTAGCCTGGGCAGCACGCTGGCGATCAACCCGGCGTTCGCGCGCGCACCGGCGCGCTACCTTGCGGTGAGCCTCTATCGCCGAGACTGGCAGGAAAAGCTGTTGGCGGCGCTGGAAAAAGCGGGTCTGCCGCGCGAGGCGGCAGGCTAGGAAGCGCGTGTGAATTGCGCTGCCGGTTTGCGGCGGCCTTCCCGCTGAAGCCGGGTCCCGCCCCGGCGGGCGG
>CAMFLH010000169.1 GCA_945957295.1 uncultured Uliginosibacterium sp. | reverse complement strand
ACGAGATAGGCTCCGGTCTCGTGGGCTCGGAGATGTGTATAAGAGACAGGCACTTCTGGTGGCTGGTTAAACGCGACGTCACCGAGCCCCTGATTTATGCCCTGATTCTCGCCGTGTTGCTCGGCGCCCGCGTCTGGTGGCGCGAGCAGGAGCGCCGCCGGCAACTCGCGCCGCGTGCCGCACCGCTGGGCAAGCGCATCATCCCGATCGTGCAGCGCTGAGTTCGGCGCTGGCCGGTACCCGCGACGCAATGCGCAATGCATGGCGTCGCGGCGCAGTACACTCCGCGGCGACTCTTTCTCTGCAAAGCCGCCATGCGCCTCGCACCTTCGCTCGTTCTCGCGCTCATGCTGAGCGCCGGCCTGCTTGCCGCCTGCAAGCCCAACACCGCCACCACGAATGCTCCGGCCGCGACCATCGCGCCGGCGAGCAGCGCATCCCCGATCGTCGATCTGCTGCCAGGCGCACAGTCATTGCTGGAGCGCTATCGCAAGCTGATCGTGCTGCTGGCCGACGAGCGCGCAATGAGCGAGAGCGAACGGGCCGCCGCCAATCAGGTCGGGCAAGCGCTGTTCCACGAAAACCTCGCTGACCGCGCAAACCTGGAAGCGCAGATCGCCGAGCTCACCCGCACAGCCAATGACCGACGCATCGAGACTTTTGAAGCGCTGTTGGCCCAGATCGAATCGGGTAAGGGGCTCTTCGACGCCGACCGTCTCGCCTACCGCGAGCTGCTCAAGGCGCTCGAACTGAGTCTGCAGCAGGATTCAACGCTACCGGCGATCAAGCTGCACAAGCGAGTGAGCGAAGATCTCGACGCCATGCAGGAAATCGAGCACCAGTACGACAAGGAACTGCGACAGGTGTTCGACCGCTTCGAGACGCGCGCGATCGCCCTCAAACGCGAGAAGTGGGACGACTACGTCGCGCACCTGAAAACGCTGTACTCGCGCGAGCAGATCATGAAGGACTACGGGCAGATCGTGCCCTACCCGGCCGCCAAAGGCGGCGACGACGACCAAGAGAAACCTGTGTTCGGTTATGACCTGCCGCCCAAAACCCTGGTACTGACCTTCGACGACGGCCCGCACAACGCCTACACCGAAGAGATCGCGGCGATTCTCAAGCAATACAACGCGCCGGCGGTGTTCTTCGAGGTCGGCAACAACCTCGGCACCGTGTCGGACGCCGGCAAGGCACAGCTCGGCGCACGCGCCGGCGTGGCGAAGCGGCTGAAGGCGGACGGCTACGTACTGGCGAACCACAGCTATAGCCATGCGCAGCTGTCGAAGGAGTCAGGCGACCCGCTCAAGGCAGAGATCAACCGCACCGACGTACTACTCAAGGCGGTCGACCCGACACCGTCGGGACTTTTCCGCTTCCCTTACGGCGCCAGCAGCCGCGAGGCGATGAACGAGCTGGCCACGCTGAAGCTGCGCTCGATCATGTGGAATATCGACTCACTCGATTGGGCCGATCCTGTGCCGAACTCGATTGCAGATCGCGTGCTCAAGAGCGTGGCGAAGGAAGGCCGCGGCATCATCCTGTTCCACGACATCCACGAGCGCACCGTCACCGCGCTGCCGAAGATCCTCGAACAGCTCACCGCCGAGGGCTATCGCTTCGCGGGCTGGGATGGCAAGGGCTTCACCGCCGCGAACGCGCCCGCCTCGCCCGCAGAGGAAAAGACGGCCGTTACAACCGGCTATGAAGACTCGTGGGCAGTGGTCGTCGGCATCGACAACTACGCCAAGTGGCCGATGCTGCAGTACGCGGCGCGCGACGCCGACGCGATTCGCCAGACGCTAATCGATGAATTCGGCTTCGCCAGCGAGCGCGTATTCAGCCTCAAGAATGGCGAGGCCACGCGCAACGCGATCCTCTCCACCTTCCACGACCGGCTGGCGCACGGCGGCGTGAAGAAGAACGACCGCATCTTCGTGTTCTTCGCCGGCCACGGCGCCACGCGCAAGCTCAGCTCGGGCCGCGATCTGGGCTACATCATCCCGGTCGATTCCGACCCGGCGCAGATGGCGTCCGACGCGATTCCGATGACCGAGATCCAGAACATCGCCGAGAGCCTGACCGCCAAGCATGTGTTGTTCGTGATGGACGCCTGCTACAGCGGGCTCGGGCTCACGCGCGGGGGCGGCAACAATAGCTTCCTGAAAGAGAACGCGCGCCGCATCGGGCGCCAGATGCTTACCGCCGGCGGCGCGGACCAGCTCGTCGCCGACGGCGGCCCCGGCGGGCATTCGGTGTTCACCTGGACACTGCTGCAGGCGCTCGGCGGCAAGGCCGACCTGAACGGTGACGGTTTCATCACCGGCACTGAGCTGGCGGCCTACATCGCCCCTGCGGTTGCCGGCATTTCGCAGCAGACGCCGGCCTTCGGCAGCCTGCCCGGCTCGCAGGGCGGCGAGTTCGTGTTCCAGCTCAAGTCCGGCACCGAGTTCCTCAGCCCGAGTACCGAGCAGTTGCCGCGCGAGGCCGTGGCGCTGAACCAGAAACTCGCCGAAGCTGCCCCCGCCGCGGCAAGCAGCGCGCCGGTAGTGGTAAAGGATCTGCAGGGCAACGAGACCAAGTTGGCGGTACCCAAACCCGTCGCCGCCAACGCCCGCCAGCTCGCGCAACGCGCCAACGACCGCGGGCTGCAGCTGTATCGCGAACAGCAGTACGCCGCCGCCGAGGCTCAGTTCACCGAAGCACTCAAGCAGCGCCCCGACTTCGCGCTCGCGGCCAACAACCTCGGCTTCATCTACCTGAAGCAGCAGAAGTACAAGGAAGCGGCACGCTGGTTCGAGAACACCATAAAGATGGACCCTTCCCGCGCGATCGCCTACCGCAACCTCGGTGACGCCTGCGCGCAGTCCGGCGACAAGGACTGCGCACGCAAGGCTTTCGGCACCTACCTGGAACTGACCCCCGCCGGCAGCGGCGCGGATTACGCCCGTCAGCAGCTCGGCCAGCTCTGATCAGCGTTGCCGCGGCCGCCGGTGCAAAGGCCGCGGCACAGACAACGCGAATCGCATGGCAAGGGGCACGGCGGGCTTCTACGATCAAGGTAGCGGCAGGGAACGCCCTGCCTTGACGAGGATCGCCCCATGTCTGCGACATCCAAAGCCGGCTTGCAGCCCACCGTCACGCCCGGCCGCTGGTATCCGCTGGGCGCCACGCTGACGCCGGAGGGCGTCAACTTCGCGCTTTACTCACGCAACGCCACACGCGTTTTCCTGCATCTGTTCGATGGCCCATCGGGCGCCGCCACGGCCATACTCGAACTCACCGAACGGGAGCGCTATGTGTGGTACGGCTTCGTCGCCGGCATCAAGGCGGGCCAGTGCTACGGCTACACGGTGGACGGCCCCTTCGACCCGGCCAACGGCCAGCGCTTCAACCCGAACAAACTGTTGCTCGACCCCTATGCGCGAGCGATCACCGGCAAACCGGAGAACACAGACAATGTGTTGCTCGCTTACGACGCGCATTCGCCGCTGAAGGATCTGTCCTTCGACGCACGCGACAGCAGCGCCGCGATGCCCAAGGCCGTGGTCATCGATCCACATTTCGACTGGGGTCGCGACCGGCCGCCGGCGATCCCGTTCGAGCAACTGGTGATCTACGAAACCCATGTGAAGGGTTTTACCGCGGACCCGGCCTCCGGGGTGAAAGCACCCGGCACCTATCTCGGATTCATCGAGAAGATCCCCTACCTAAAATCCTTGGGCATCAATGCGGTGGAGTTGTTGCCGGTGCATGCCTTCCACGCGGAAGACTTCCTGCTCGACAGAGGGCTGACGAACTACTGGGGCTACAACACACTGGCCTTCTTCGCACCGGAGCCCGGATACAGCACCCGGCACACGCCGGGCTGCGAAGTCGTGGAATTCAAGACCATGGTGAAGGCGCTGCACGAGGCCGGCATCGAAGTGATTCTGGACGTGGTCTACAACCACAGCGCCGAAGGCAGCGAGCTCGGGCCGACGCTGTCGCTGCGTGGCGTCGACAACCGCAGCTACTACAGTCTGCTGGGGCCGGCCGAGGCGCCGGCGCGCTTCTACGACAACACCACCGGCTGCGGCAACACGCTGGATTTCTTTAGCGCGGCGGTGATCCGCATGGTGATGGATTCGCTGCGCTACTGGGTCAAGGTGATGCATGTGGATGGCTTCCGCTTCGATCTGGCGTCGGTGCTCGGGCGCGAGCGCAGCGGCTTTCAGCGCTCGGCTTCGTTCTTTGATGCGGTAGCGCAAGATCCGGCGCTGTCGCGCGTGAAACTGATCGCCGAGCCATGGGATCTGGGCACCTACGAAGTCGGCAACTTCCCGGTGGACTGGTCGGAATGGAACGGCCGCTTCCGCGACACGATGCGCCGCTTCATGCGCGGCGACGCCGGCCAGCTCGGCAGCATGGGGCGCCGCGTCACCGGCTCGGCCGATCTGTACGGCGACGACGGTCGCTCGGCCTATAACAGCGTCAACTTCATCACCTGCCACGACGGCTTCACGCTGAACGATCTCGTCAGCTACAACTACAAGCACAACGAGGCCAACCTCGAGGACAACCGCGACGGCTCGAACGACAACATCTCGTGGAACTGCGGCGTGGAAGGCCCGAGCGACGACCCCGCGATCGAGCGCTTGCGCGGCCAGCTGATCCGCAACCATCTGTGTGCGCTGTTCTTCTCGCTCGGCACGCCGATGCTACTGGCCGGCGACGAGGTACGCCGCACCCAGCATGGCAACAACAACGCCTACTGCCAGGACAACCCGATTGCCTGGTTCGACTGGGGCGCCGTCGAGCGCAACGCCGATCTGCTGCTGTTCACGCGCAAGGCGATCGCGTTGACGCGCCGCTACACGGTGCTGCAGCGGCGCAAGTTCCTGCTCGGGCGTGACATGAACTGCGACGGCGTCGCCGACATCAGCTGGTTCGGCACCGATCTGAATCCGCCACGCTGGGACGACCCGCAGGCCCGAACGCTGTGCTATCGGCTCGACGGCGGCGAGATCGTGTCGGCCGCCGGCCGCTACTACCTGTTCTTCATCCTCAACGCGGACAACCGCCTGCAGGACGTCCAACTTCCGCCGGCGGGCGACGGCATGCGCTGGTATCGCATCGTCGACACCGGCCTACCCCCGGGCGAGGACTTTGCGGAAGCGGGCGCCGAAGTGCCGCTGCAACCGGCCGATCACTACCTCGCCAACCCCCGCAGCACGGTGATACTGATCTCGCGCTGACGCCCGCCGACCCACGCGCTGCTCAAGTCGCGCGCGGGCCTGCCGATAGCCTTGCGATAACGGGCGGCAGCCGGCCAGCCCGATTTCCCGGGAGCGTAGTGCGTGGCAGTCAGCCCTGAGCCATTCGATGTCCTTCGACGCGGCACGATGGCCTTGCTGGCGCTCTACGGTGTGCTGGTCCTCGGGTTCGCCTTCACCGCCCCGACCGAGGCCAACACCTGGTGTAACCCGACAGCTGGCGGCATGGCGCTGGCGGCAGCGTTGGCGCTTGGCGCCCGCAGCAGCGGTTCGCCGCACTGGCAGATTGCAGCGCTGCTCACCGCTGCTTTGACGCTCGTTCCCTTGCTGTATGCATGGCCTGGGGCCGGCGTTCCCCACAAATTGTGGCCGGTGGCTTCGCGCGGCTGGCCCGCACTGCTGTGCGCTGCCGCGTGGGTGCTGTGGGCCTTCGTCTACGGACGCGCGGTACGACGCCTCGCAAGCCTGCTCACGCCCGCAGCCATCACGCTAATCTGCGGCGGCGCGCTGGTGATCGCCGGAAACTACATTCATCTGGACCTGCTCTACGGCCGCCCGGCGCTCGCCGCCCAGCCCCTGCCGCTCGCCGCGGCGCTGCTGATGCTGGCGATCCTGCTGCTGCGCGAACGCTCACGCTTGCGGCCCGGCGAGCAGCGTGAGGAGTCACTGATCAGCCGCATCGGCCTCGGCCTGCTGACTATCATCGCCTTCGCAACCGGGTTGATCAGCTTTACGGCGCTGCAGGCCGAACTGGAGACGGCGCTCTATCAACATCTCGAAGCGACGCTGCAGACACGACAGTTCGTCTTCTACTCCGCGCTCGATGCCTTGCACCTCAATGCCGCGCCGCTGGTACGCGACCGGCAGGTGGGCGCCCTGCTCGCGCAGCAAGGTGAGCAACCCGACGCAGCGGGCACGGCGAAACTCGCACAGATGGTTGAAGATCTGCTGCCACCGGCCAACCCATCGCAAACCGCTCGCGCCAGCGTCGCCCGAGCGGTGGCGATCCGTGACGGGCAAGGCAAGGAGCTCACGCGGCGCGGTGATTTTCTGGACGGCACGGTGCTGTGGTCCACCACGCGCCGCCGCAGCGATGTCAGCCTGCTGTGGCACCAGGGCGTGCCCTTCGCGCTGCAGCGGCTGGACATTGAGGATGCACAGCGCAATCGCGTCGGCGAAATCGTGATCCAACATCCGGTGCCCGCGTGGGAACAGCTTGCCGAGACCGATTTCGACCTCGGCAACACCGGCCAGATGGCGATCTGCGGGCTTTTCCAGGGCGCCGTGCGCTGCCTGCGGTCCCGCAATCCCGATGCACTCTGGATGCCGCGCGATACCGCCGTGCGCAACTTCATCGACGCCGCCACGCTGTATGGCGAAGCCGGTGACGCGGGCCAGCCGCAGCTGCTGCGCGACGAGCAGGGGCGCACCGCAGTGATCGCGTACCGGCCGATGGGTCGCCTGAACCTTTCGCACAAAGTCAGCAGTAACGGCTTGATGATGCTGATCACGGTAGACGCGCAGGAGTTCTATGCGCCGCTGCGCCGGTTGCTGCATCGGGTACTGCTGTTCGCGTTGCCGACGATCCTGCTCGGCGGCTGGCTGCTGACGGCATTGGTCCGCCCGCTGGTGCGCGCCTTGCGCGACAAGCAGGCGCGCTTCCGCGAACTGACCGAGCTGTCGTCAGATTGGTACTGGACGATGGACGCCGAGCTATGTTTCGTCGAGATCATCGGCAAGGGGCTCGCTGACGCAGACGTGCGCCCCGCCGAGTGGGTCGGCCAAGCACTCGGCGCACTGCCGCTGACGCTGGACGACGGCAGCGACCTCACGCCGCTGCTCGCACGCCTGACGCGACACACTGCATTCCAGTCCGTGGCGCTGCGGCTACAGCAAGCCGATTCACCGCCGCGCTACCTCGAGCTTTCGGGCGCCCCGCAGTTCGCCGGTGGCCGCTTTATCGGCTATCGCGGTGTTGGTATCGACGTAACCGAGCGACGCGTTGCACAGCAACACCTGCAGCGCGCCGAACAGGAGTTGATGCGCAGCGAGAAGCTCGCCTCGCTCGGCCGCCTCGTCGCGGGGGTTGCGCACGAACTGAATACCCCGCTCGGCAACGGCATCACGGCGGCCAGCAGCCTCGCCGGGGAGTTGCGCGAATTCGGCCGCACGCTTGAAAGCGGCAGCCTGCGCCGCAGCACGTTGCAGGATTTCACCTCCCTCGCACAGCAGACGGTAGGCCTGATCGAACGCTCGCTCGCACGAGCAGCGCACATCGTGCAGCAGTTCAAGCAAGTCGCGGTCGACCAATCAACCGAAGGGCGCCGTCACTTCCTGCTGCACCAGGTTACCGACGAACTTTTCAGCCTGCTGCAACCGCGTTTGCGCCCACGTGGCATCGCACTGACGATCGCAATCGCGCCGGACATCGAGATGGACGGCTTCCCAGGCGCGCTGGAACAGGTGATCGAGAACCTCGCGATGAATGCGTTGATCCATGCGTTCGACAACCATGCAGCCGGCACGCTTGAAATCGCTGCGCAACGCAGCGGTATCGACCGTGTGCGCCTGTCGGTACGCGACGACGGCCGCGGCATGACGGACCGCGAACTGGCACGCGCCTTCGAGCCCTTTTTCACTACGCGGCTCGGTACTGGCGGCAGCGGCCTCGGCCTCTACATCGTGCATACGATCGTCTGCGATGTGCTGGGCGGCAGCGTCACGCTGGAAAGCGCCGAGGGCGCCGGCTGCCTTGTCACGCTGGACCTCCCACTCACCGCGCCCTGACCCACCCACCTGAGAAATGACGCACCGTTCAAGTGCGTCGGCACGCTGCCGTTAGTTAAGCTGGCGTACGAATAGACAAGCGCTGTCCCGGCTCGCCCGGGAAAACAGCCGGCGGACCACGACGCGATTCGGGAGGGGAGCATGGGACAACACATACGCCGGCTAAGCCTGCTTGCGCTGGCTGCACATACCTGCTGCGCCGCCGCGCAGACGCCGGACGACGCTTCGGTGCTGGAACTCGACCTCAGTCAGCTCGGCAATGTAGCGGTTCCGCAAAGCGCGACGATCACGCCGACCACCTCGCGCCGTGTACCGGCTTCGATCACCGTGATCGACCGGCAAATGATCCGCGACACCGGTGCGCGCAACCTGTTCGACCTGCTCGAAACCTACGTCCCCAGCTTTCACTACCTGCCCCACCACTGGGAAGCTCCCCACATGGGCATGCGCGGGCTGATCGGTGACCGTGAGGACAAATACCTGATCGTGCTGAACGGCCGCGTGCTCAACGAACGCACGCATTTCGGCGCGATGAGCGAACGCGATCTGCCGATGCTGGACGACATTCAGCGCATCGACGTGGTACGCGGCCCGGGCTCGGTGGTGTACGGGCCTGGCGCGGTGTCGATGGTGATCAGCATCCAGACCGAGAGCTACAGCGACACGAGCGCGGACGGGGCAACGGTGAAGCTCGGTGCGGTCGAACAGTTCCAGAGCCTGGAAGCGAAGAAGCGCATTGCCCTCGGCGACGAGCGGCACGGCCTGCTGCTGTACGCCGGCATCGCGAACTACGACGGTGCCTCGCCCGATGATGCGCCGGTGGTGTACGGCAACACCTTCAACACCGCGTGGGGACAACAGGTCAACGCCGGCGAAGCTGCCCCCTTCGACTATCCGAACAACCACGCCGCCTTCCGCGACCAGCCCAAGCTCAAGCTGCATGCGGACTATCAGCTCGACAACTTCCGCGCTTGGCTGCGCTACACCCGTGGCGGCGAAGAACTGGCGTGGGAACACAAGGTGTTTGGCACCAAACCGATTGGTTCTGCGGCGCCCGGGACACCGCAATCAGCCATACCCGATCAGGGCGTTGGCTACCAGCAGCTCACGCTGGACATGTCGCAACGCTGGACGCTGAGCCCGGCGATGTCACTCGAACTCAAGGGCGGCTACGACAGTTTCGACTACGAGCGCGTGTTCGCCAACGTCGCCGCACCGTGGAACCAGGTCGAGAGCCACCGCGAAGAACAGTACCTGCTGCGCGCCACGCTGAGCGGCCAGGCCAGCGAGAGCCAGTCGCTGGCAGCTGGGGTCGAGTACGCGTATTCGCGCTACGGGCTGAAGAGCCCGGGCTATCCGGACGCCGCCCCCTACTCTTCGTCCCTCGGGCTGATGAGCGAATGGGGTTCCGCAGCCTACGGCGTCTTTGCCGAGCACCAGTGGCAGGTGTCGGACACGCTGACCAACTTCCTCGGCCTGCGAGCCGACAAGGACGACTACACCGAGTGGATGTGGTCGCCGCGCTGGTCTCTGGTGTATGCGCCGAACGAAACGGACACGCTCAAGTCGGTGGTGAGCCGCTCCGTACGCAAAAACAATGCGGAAGAGCTGCGCAAACAACACCTGGCCGGCCAGCTCTCGACGCCGGAACAGTTGCAAGGCGTCGAGCTGATCTACCAGCACGCCTTCTCGCGCGCCCTCAAGCTCGACTTGTCGGCGTACTACAACGATGTCGAAGTGATCGGATTCAATTCCGCGACGTTGGCGCCCACTGCGGTCGCCAATTTCACTTACGGCGGCATCGAACTGGAGCTCGAATACAAGACCGACGCGCTGCATCTGAGTTTTTCGCATGCCTACACCAAACTCGATCACTTCGAGGTCGAGCCCGGCGCGCGGCAGAAGATCTCGGTGGCCAATCTGGGCTATGGCAATGACCTGAGCAACTGGAGCAATCACATGAGCAAGCTCGCCGCCGTGTGGCAGGCGAATGCAGACTGGCGCCTGAGCGGTGCCGTGCGGGTGTTCTGGGGCTACCCCGGCTCGCAGGACACCACACAGGCCACCAACGACATCAACAACAAGATCATCCCCGGCCCTTACTCCAGCACGGCAGTGTCGGACCCCGGCTATACCGACAGCTTCAAGGAAGCGGTATTCCTGGACCTTGGCGCATCGTGCCGCGTATTCGGCCACGACACGGTGGCACTCAACGCCTACAACGTGCTTGGCTGGGTCGATTCGAAATACAACAAACGCATGTACCTGATCGATGTGAGCAACTACCGCGCTGAGGCTCCGGCCGTGGCGCTGACCTATCGTCATGCCTTCTGACACCGGCCCAAGACTTCTTCCCCCTTGCAGGCGCAACCCGGCACGCGCGCATCGCCTCGCCTGCCGCTAACACGATGTCACGCTGCATGCTCCTGATCCGCATCGGCATTCTCGCCGCGGCCCTGTCAGTGCAGGGCGTCGTCGCCCACGCAGCGCCGCTCGATGCGCAGGTGAAAGCCGCCTACCTGATCAACTTCACCCGCTACATCGTGTGGCCGTCCACCGCTGGGCACATGCTGTGCCCCGTCTCTTATACACATCTCCGAGCCCACGAGACCG
>CAMFLH010000168.1 GCA_945957295.1 uncultured Uliginosibacterium sp. | reverse complement strand
ACCCTCGCCGCCTTCGCCCCGCTGGAGATCAGCAGTCACACCGAGCACTACATCGTGGATGCGCTGCGCGCTTCAGGAGCACTGACCGTGTCGCTGGTTGCGGAACGCGCTGGACGCATCGTCGGCCATATCGCCTTCTCGCCAGTGCGCCTGTCTGACGGCAGCGTGGGTTGGTACGGGCTCGGCCCGGTGTCGGTGGCACCTGACTTGCAGCGGCAGGGTATCGGCACCGCGCTGATTACGGAGGGGCTGGCACGGTTGCGATCAATCGGCGCCAGTGGGTGCTGCCTGGTGGGCCACCCGGCTTACTACCCGCGCTTCGGTTTCAGCAACCCGTCCGGGCTCTCGGTCGCCGGCGTGCCGCCGGACGTCTTCTTTGCGCTGTCGTTCAACGGCGAAACGCCGCGCGGCGAGGTTGAGTTCCACGAGGCGTTCAAGGCCACAGGGCCTTCAAACGCCTAAGCCTATTTATCGTTGTCCACCACCCGGCTCTCGCCCACCGCGCAGCGATGCGCACAACGCGAGGCGTGGTGGTGCGAATGCAAGCTCCTTTTGGGAAGTCGATAGCGCGATGAAAACCCTTCTTTGCCTTGTACTGCTTCTGTCGTCGGCCGCCTGGGCCGACGCGCAGATATCGGAAACCCCCAACGGCAGTGCGACGATACGAACGATCCGAGCGACCACCAGGGACGACATCAAACCGAGCAATTGGCCCGGATTCGTAGAAGTGTTGGTGTCGTCGACACCGCTGATGCGCCAGACGCTGCTCGTGAATGTGCGCAACATCTCAGAACTGAGCACTTCTGAGGATGGCGTTACGGTGACGCTGGGGGTGTCGCCAACGAAAACCGCCGCCGTGTCCGCGACCACATTCGTTGTGCCGCGCGGCGTGATGGACAAGAATGCGGCGCTTGAGATGTTCAAGCGTGTCGCGTACGAGCGATGACGACATCTGCGCAGAGCCAACCGGGTTGAGGCCGCGCCGTGTCACCCATGGCGCGCGGCCCCGCAACCACAACCGCGGCCGAACCCGGCCCGACACCCAATCAGCAGGATCAACAATGCACCGCAGAACCTTGTCGCTTCTTGGTATCGCGCTGACGCTGGCGTCTGCCCCGGCACTGCCGCAGGTGCCAGACAATGGCCTGCCGCGCCTTGTCATCGACACGAGTCGTCAGTACGGGCAAGGCACCTTCCCGCGCGCGGCAAAATGGCAGGGGCTTTATTGCGACAAATCGGGATGCGTGCTCAAACCGACGCAACCGCTTATCACGACGGCGACCGCGCGCAACGTGCTTGAGGAAGACGAAACGCTGGATGTGCTCGCGACAGACGGCACGCCGCAGGCCTTGTTTCCAGACATGGCGCTGAACGCGGGGAAGGTGGTGTCGTGGTACTGGGCCAGCCGGGATGGCACCGAGTCTTCGCCGGGGCCGCGGCTGAGCAAACTGGGCAAATGGGTGATGCCATGGGGTACGCGGCCGCTCACCATTTCGTGGGTCAAGACGCCCGAGGGTTACAAGCGCTACCACGTGAGCGATGGCGCAACCAAGCAGTTCCTCTTCAGTATCGAGGCAGAAAGCCACTACGGCGGCGACACCACGCCGATCATCCACTGGGTGGGCGACCTGGACGGCGACGGGATGCTGGATCTGCTGCTCAGCATCCCCGACGACAACTGCGGCTTCGACGAGCGGCTGTACCTGTCATCCGGCGCAGAGGATGGAAAACTGCTGCGCAAAGCCGCGCAACTCGCGGGGCGAGAAGCCGCCTGCGGGTGCTGAACGCAGTAATGACCCGCTAAGGCGCGGACGCGCCGTCTTTCAATCGGCGCTCGCGTCGCCGTTGGTCGGCTCGCTGCTGAGCTGAGCGATCAGTTCGTCGAGCAGACCTTTGAGCGCAATGCCCTTTTCGATCGGCAGGTTCAGCGATTCGAACATCGCGGTCGGCACGCAGCCGCATCGGCCCTTGAGTTCGGCGCCGGCGTCGGTAAGGCTGATCTGCACGACGCGCTCGTCGGCCGTGCTGCGGGTGCGGCGCACATAGCCGAGTTGTTCGAGCCGCTTGAGCAAGGGCGTCAGCGTGTTGGTGTTGAGCATCGCGCGCTCGACGATGTGCGACACGGTGCAGGGGGCGTCTTCCCACAGGATCATCAGCACGATGTACTGCGGGTAAGTCAGCCCGAGTGGTTCGAGCAACGGCTGGTAGAGGCGCGTCACGAGCCGCGATGCGGCGTAGAGCGGAAAGCAGAGCTGACGGTCCAGCCGCAGGTAGTCGTCGGGGTTGGGGGCCTGCGGCTGCGACACATCAGTCATTTCAAACTCCAAGGGCTTTGCGGATCTCGCCCTCGATTTTCGCCGGTTGCGTGGTGGGTGCAAAGCGGTGCAGCGGCTGGCCATCGCGCCCGACGAGAAACTTGGTGAAGTTCCACTTCACCTTGCTGCCCAACAGGCCCGGCAGCTTCGCGGTCAGCCACTTGAACACGGGGTGCGCGTTCGGGCCATTCACGTCGGTCTTCTCGAAGATCGGGAAGCTCACGCCGTAGTTGATCAGGCAACTGCCTTCGATGGTGCTGGCATCACCCGGCTCCTGGTTACCGAACTGGTTGCACGGAAAGCCCAGCACCACCAGGCCGTCTTTCGCATACTTGCGGTACAGCGCTTCGAGCCCCTCGTACTGCGGGGTCAGGCCGCACTGGCTGGCGGTGTTCACCACCAGCACCACCTTGCCTTCGTAGCGCGACAGGGGGATTTCCTCCCCCCGCAGCGAACGGGCGCTCAGCGTGTGGAATTCGCTCATGCCGGGCTCCCGCAAACCTTAACGCAGCACGAGTTCGACGTTGATGTTGCCGCGCGTCGCGTTCGAGTACGGGCACACCTCGTGCGCCTTTTCCAGCAGTGCCTGGGCCACGTCTCGCGACACGTCCGGAATGGTCACTTCGAGCTTCACCGCCAGCGCAAAGCCGCCCGCGCCGTTCTGGCCGATGCCCACGGTGGCGTCGACGCGCGTACCGGTGAGTTTGATCTTCTGCCCCATCGCGACGAAGTTCAGCGCGCTGTCGAAACAGGCGGCGTAACCGCAGGCGAACAGCTGCTCCGGGTTGGCGGCAGCACCACCGGCACCGCCAAGGCTCTTGGGCATTGCAAGTTGCAGATCGATCACGCCGTCGTCGGTGGTCACACGACCATTGCGGCCGCCAGTTGCTGCGGCATGGGCTTCGTAAAGGGCTTTCATGGGATTCTCCGTTTCGTTATCGACTGCGATTTGATCGCGTGCGATATATATTCCAGGAAACCGGCGAAGGCGTCAAGTGGACCTTTCGTTCGCGTTGATGGACAAAACAGGCAGCCGTGGCACGCAAGGGCCCCCCACCCCGCCGCGGGGTTAGCATCCGCCCCACCGCCCACGCTGCGCGCAAATGCCGCAGCCGTTGCGCCCACCGCCCCTCGTCAAGCGAGCGCCACCATGATTGACCACACCGGCATCAACGTCACCGACCTCGACCGCAGCAAACGCTTCTACGCCGCCGTTCTTGCAAGCCTGGGCTATTCCGTTCGGCTCGAACTGCCGGGCGCAGTCGGCTTCGGCGATGGCGACCCGGCCCTGGGTGCGGACCCGGGCGGCGACTTCTGGATCGCCGCCGGCACACCCTTCGTACCGCGTAGTCACATCGCCTTCCGCGCCCGCGACGCCGCGCAGGTAAGCGCCTTCTACCAAGCCGCACTGGCGGCTGGCGGCCGCGACAACGGCGCGCCCGGCCCCCGCCCGCACTACCACCCCGGCTACTACGCCGCCTTCGTATTCGATCCAGACGGTTACAACATCGAGGCGGTCTGCCATGCAGAATGATGTGTTCAGCATTGTCTGAGCGTGGCTCGCGGCTATGCTGATCAGATCGACCCAGGAGGACCGCCCATGACACACACCGACACTGGCGACGGCGCATCGGCCGCCGAGCAAATCGACCGGAAGATCGCCGAACTCGGCGACTGGCGCGGTGAAACGCTCGCCGTGCTACGCGCACTGATCAAGGAAGCCGACCCGGAAGTGGTCGAAACCATGAAGTGGATGGGCACGCCGGTATGGGAGCATGACGGCATCCTGTGCACCGGCGAGACCTACAAGGCAAAAGTGAAGCTCACCTTCGCCAAGGGCGCCGCCCTGCCCGACCCGGCCGGCCTCTTCAACGCCAGCCTCGATGGCAACGTGCGGCGCGCGATCGACATCGCCGAAGGCGAGCAGATCGACGCCGAAGCCTTCAAGGCGCTGATCGCTGCGGCCGTTGCGCTGAACCAATCCGCCAAGCCACGCAAAAGGGCGCGATAGCTTCGCCTCGGTGTAACAAGCAGGCAGCGCCGCCACGCATAGAATCGGCGCCTCACTTCCCCACCGCCAAGTACGCCGCCCCGACACCATGGAAAAGATCCGAACCCAAACCAGCGCCACCGGCGGACTGACCGAAGCCGAACGCGAGCAACTCGCGCAGCACCACCGCCTGTGGGCTGATCGCGCAGCGCGCACTCGGCCGATTGAGGCTGCGGAGATCCAAACCCTCGTCAAACAGTTATATGCGCTCGCCGGTTTGCGCGAACCGGTGGTGGTGGTCGCATCCAGCCCGGGTGTCATGGCGGTCGCAGGCACCCTGGCGCGCTTCATTCTGGAAGATCTGCCCGGTGGCGCCGCCAGCGTGCTGCCGCTGCCCGCGGCCGACACGATCGCCTGCGATGCGCAGTACCGACCCTTGCTCAGCGCAGTGATCAGCACCCTCGGCCAAGTGTTGGTGAATGCCGCGCCCGACCCGGCAGCCGACCCGCGCACCAATGCCTGCGACTGCACACTCGGCGCGACCTACGCGCGCGTCGACCCGTTGATCGCCGATGCGCTTGATCGCCCCACCTACACCGCCATCAGTCAGACCTTCGACTACGACCCGCTGCGCGACATGGCGAACGCCATCAAGGACGCGATGAAGGACGACTTCGGCAACTCGGTACTGACTGACCTGATGCGTGGCCATGTCGATGCCTGGGTGCGCGCACTGGCCGCCGCAATCTTCAAGAACGATCAGGATGCAAACACCGCGCTTGAAACGGTGTGCGACTGGTGGACCAGCGCGCAGCCCGGCGCCGCCGACTGCTACTGGGACTTCTGCATCACCGCGGCGCGCGATGTGCTCGGCATCCGCGTCGAAGGGTTGGCGCAATACGCCGTGTGGGAGGCCTGCGACACGCATAGCGCCTACCGCTACATGCGCCCCGCGTTCTGCCTTGCGTGCGACTTCCCGCAGAGCATCACCGACAAGCAATCGGACAGCTACACGCTCGGCACCGGGCGAAACGTCTATCGCTGGAACGACGGCTGGGTGGTCTAACCGAGCGCCGCGTCGCCGCCACGCTAATCCACCATGCGCACCACAGTCGCCCTGCTCTGCGCGGGCATCCTCATGCTGCCCGGCGGGGTGTTCGCCGCGGTCGGCTTGTCGGAGCTTCCCGCGACCTCCGCCAGCGGGCCGCTCACGCTGCTCTACCCGACGCGCGCCGAAGCCCGTACGGTTGAACGATCCAGCTTCCGTCTGCAGGTCGCAGTCGACGCCGCGCCCACCGCGGGCAACGGCAAGCTGATCGCCATTTCGCATGGCTCGCCCGCGCCGGTGTGGGTGTATTTCGACTTGGCGCGTGCGCTGGTCGATGCCGGCTACGTCGTCGTAATGCCCGAGCACGCCGGCGATAACCCGCACGATGGCAGCGCCATTGGCCTAGAGAGCTGGAAGCGTCGGCCGCAGGAGGTATCCGCCGCGCTCGACCGCGTCGCCGCCGATGCCCGCTTCGCACGGACGCTGGATTTTGCCCATGTCGGTGTGTATGGCATGTCCGCCGGCGGCCTCACCGCGCTGTCGCTCGCCGGTGGGCGCTGGTCCCCCGCGCGCTTGAAGGCCCATTGCGAGCACCACCTCAGCGACGACTTCCACGCCTGCGCCGGCCCTGCGATGTCGCTCGACGGCGGCGCGTTCGATGGACTGAAGCGCTGGATCGTGCGTAACGTACTGGCGTGGAAACTCGACGATGCCAGAGCCTACGGCGGGCGCGACCGGCGGGTAGCCGCTGCAGTGGTTGGCGTGCCTTTCGCGGCCCACTTCGATCCGCAAAGCCTGCGCGAGATCGCAGTGCCGGTGGGCATCATCTCCGCGCAGCGGGACCGCTGGCTGAATCCGCGCTACCACAGCGAACAAGTGCTGCAGGCTTGCCCGCGTTGCGTCCGGCTGCTGGATCGGCCGAACGGCGGCCATGGCGCACTGCTGAGCCCGATGCCGCAAGCGGCCGCCGCCCCAGGCTCCTTGGTTGCCGACCCGCCGGAATTCGATCGCGCGCGCGAGGTGCCACGCATCAACGCGGCCATCGTCGAATTCTTCAAGCAGAATCTGCCGCCTTGAGCGCAGGCCCCTGCCGCTCACCCTCTAGACCAAGCGAAGCCACCATGCAGATCAGGGAAGCCCGCCCCGAAGATGACGCCACCCTCGCGATGCTGATCAGCGAAGCGAACAAGGACGTCGCCACCCGCTTCGGCCTCAACGCCGACAACTGCCCGAAACACCCCTCGTTCTGCACCGCGGCATGGGTCCATGCCGACTTCGCGCGCGGTGAGCGCTACTTCATCGCCGAGCGCGACGGCGAACCCATGGCCTGCGTGGCCTACGAAGTGCCGAACCCGTCCGTGGCATACCTCAACCGCCTGTCGGTGCTGCCCGCTCATCGCCGGCAAGGACTCGGCGAGCAACTGGTTCGGCATGTGCTCTCACTCGCACGCGCCGACGGCATCGCCACGGTCAGCATCGGCGTGATCGGCGAGCATGCCGAACTGCAGCGCTGGTACGCCAAGCTGGGCTTCGTCGCCCGCGAGCAGAAGCACTTCGCGCATCTGCCGTTCTCGGTGCGCTATATGTCGTTCAAGACCCTCTGACGTGGCCATGCACCACACCACCGACCGCCTGCCCGGCCTCGACCTGCTGCGCAGCATCGCCATCGTCTGGGTGATGCTGTTCCACTCTTTCCTGCTCGGCGGCCTCGGGCCGGACTGGGAGTGGCTGTCGCGGTTCGGTTGGATGGGCGTGGATCTGTTTTTCGTGCTCAGTGGCTTCCTGATCGGCACCCAGGTGCTGCAGCCGCTTGCGCGCGGCGAGCGACTGTCGTTCGCGGACTTCTACCTGCGCCGCGCCTTCCGCATCCTGCCTGCCTACTGGGCAGTGCTCGCGCTGTATCTCGCGTGGCCGGGTTTTCGCGAGGCGCCGGGCATGGAGCCGGCGTGGAAGTTCCTCGCCTTCCTCACCAACCTGAGCATCGACTACGCCCGCAACGCCGCGTTCTCGCACGCCTGGTCACTCTGCGTCGAAGAGCACTTCTACTGGCTGTTCCCTGTGCTCGCGGTGCTGCTGATGCGCCGCCCCGCGGCTTGGAAGTTCGTCGCCTGCTGTGCGGTGCTCGTCGCAGGCGGCATCGCGCTGCGCGCCGGCGTCTGGCTGCACAACACCGCGCTCGACCCGAACTTCCAGCGCAACTGGTTCATCGAAGACCTCTACTACCCCACCTGGAACCGGCTCGACGGCCTGCTCTGCGGCGTCGCACTCGCCGTGTGGAAGTGCTTCCGGCCGCAACACTGGGCGCACGCCCGCCGCCATGCGAATGCCGCCACGCTAACCGGTTTGTGCCTCGTCGCGCTGTCGTTCTGGCTCTTCCACGACCGCGTCGGCCTGCTCGGCAACAGCATCGGCTGGCCGGTGCTCTCGCTCGGGCTGGGGCTGCTGGTGTTCGCCGGTGCAGGGCGCGACAGCCTCATCGGCCGCTGGCAAGTGCCCGGCGCAGGCTGGCTCGCCGCAATCTCGTACAGCCTCTACCTGGTCCACAAGGCGATCTACCATATCGTGCAGACCCAATGGGGCGCGCAACTGGAAGGACGCGGGCTGATCGCCTTCGCAGCGTACGGCGCAGCGGCTCTCGCGGCCGGGGCTGCGCTGCACTACGCAGTGGAACGCCCCGGCCTGCGCTTACGGGATCGGCTGCCGATGCTGACTCGCACGGCTGCGGCGCCAGCGACGCCCTGAGGCACGGTGCCGGAGACGAGAAGAGCCCGATGACGATTCCCGTCCGCCTGCGCCCCTTCTGGGAGGCGTTCAAGCACAGCCGCAGCGACGTGCGCGACGCGCAGTTCTATGAGGTGTGCACCTTCGGCGACAGCGCCGAGTTGATCGACGAACTCGCCGAGTTGGTCCTGCGTGGTACCAAGCGCGCCACCGCCGGTGCGATGTGGGCCTACGAAGCGGAAGGCTGCCGCCCACCCCGCCCAGGCGATCTGAGCATCGTCACCAATGCGGCCGGCACCCCGCTGTGCATCATCGAAACGCGCAGCGTCGAAGTCATGCGCTTCGACGAAGTGACCGCCGAGTTCGCCGCGGCGGAGGGCGAAGGCGACGGCTCGCTGCGCTACTGGCAAGACGCCCACCGCGCCTACTTCGAGCGCGAGTGTGCGCGGGCGGGCCGCGAATTCACGCCCGACATGCGGGTCGCCTGCGAGCGCTTCGAGGTGGTGTTCCAGCCCGCGCGCCGCGCCTACCCGCCCGTCGACAACACGGCCACCTGAGCGCCGCGCCCCCGGCGCCAACACAGAGCGGTTGAGATGGAGCTAGATTCCAATATACTGGAACAATGGACTTCGATGCCGCCCTCTCCGCCCGCGTCCGCGCCCAGCGTAAGGCGCGCGGCTTCACGCTGGACCAGCTCGCTGATCTGAGCGGCGTCAGCCGTTCGATGATCTCGCTGATCGAGCGGCAAGAGACCAGCCCCACCGCCGCGGTGCTGAACAAGCTGGCCGATGCGCTGGGCGTGTCGCTGCCGACGCTGCTCGCGCCTGACTCGCCCTCGGCCGCACCGCAGCCGCTCGCCCGAGCGGCAGACCAGCCAGTGTGGACCGACCCCGGCTCCGGCTATGTGCGCCGTCAGCTTTCGCCTGCCGGCTGGCCGTCGCCGATCGAGCTGGTGGAGCTGCGCTTTCCGGCCGGCCAGCGCGTGAGCTTCGACAACCCGACGCGCAGCATCGCGATCCACCAGCAGCTCTGGCTGCTCGAAGGCGCGATGGAAATCACCGCCGGCGATCAGCACTGGCAGCTCGAAGCAGGCGACTGCCTGGCGATGACACTGGGCGACCGCGTCGTGTTCCACAACCCGGGTAAGCAAGACGCCCGTTACCTGCTCGCGCTGAGCACCAGCGCCCCACAACCCACCCCCGCCACGAGACCCGCACCATGAGCAGCCCCACCCTGGTCGAATGCAGCTTCGAGCGCCATGCCGAGGCGATCCTCGCGATCTTCAACGACGCAATCGTCAACTCGACCGCGCTGTACGACTACACCCCGCGCCCACCCGAAAGCATGGTCACCTGGTTCGAGACCAAGCGGCGGGGCGGCTTCCCGGTGCTGGGGCTGGAAGACGCCGAGGGCCGCCTGCTCGCCTTCGCCAGCTACGGCACCTTTCGCGCTTGGCCGGCATACAAGTACAGCGTGGAGCACTCGGTGTACGTGCATCGCGAGCACCGCGGCAAGGGCCTGGGCCCAGCGATCATGCAAGCCCTGATCGAGGCCGCTCGGCGCAACGGCGTGCACGCGATGATCGGCGGCATCGATGCCGCCAACGCCGCCAGCATCGCGCTGCATCAGCGCCTGGGCTTCAAGCATGTCGGCACCCTGCCCGAAGTCGGCTTCAAGTTCGGCCGCTGGCTCGATCTCGCCTTCTACCAGCTGCTGCTCGACACCCCGGCCCAGCCGGTGGACGGCTGAACGCGCACCCGGTCGACCGCGATGAACGCCCCGCTCACGCTTGCCATGCTGGCCGCCGCCGGCGCCGCGCTGGTGATCCAGAACCTGCTGATGGTGCGCATCACCCAGTCGGTCTCCACCATCGTCATCACGCTGGTCGCCAACTCGGCGGTCGGGCTGGCGCTGCTGGTCAGCACGCTGCTCGCGCGCAACGGCACCGCAGGCATCACCGAAGCGCTCGGCGCCGCGCGCTGGTGGTGGCTGGTGCCGGGCCTGCTCGGCTCCTTCTTCGTATTCGCCGGCATCAACGGCTACCAGAAGGTCGGCGCCGCCGCGACGATCTCGCTGCTGGTCGCCAGCCAGCTCATCGCCGGCCTCGCCGCCGACGCCCTGAAGGCAGACAACCCCCTGTCGCGCCTCGGCCTGCCGTCGCTACTCGGCGCAGCGCTGCTCGTCGCAGGGGCTTACCTGATCGTGCGCGAGCGGGTCTGAGGTCAAATCTCTGGCGAGGAACGCCTTCCCGCGCTACCGGATCACGCACAGTCATTGCAAGCTGTGACGCGCCATCGCCAGGCGCTTGGGGTTCTGCGAGCATAGGCGTCTTTGCTTGACCCGCTGGAGTCCCGTATGCGCCTTCGCAGCCTGCTGACCGCCGCTATCGGCGCAGTCGGCCTCAACGCAGCTCACGCGGCACCCGCCAGCGCCGAGCTCGTCTTCGACGCCCAGCGCTATGAGCAACGCGAGGTCGCGCTGCGCGGCCAGCGCATCAAGGTGCGTGCTTACGAAAACGTCGTCTACGTCGCCAAGCCGGTCGACGCGAGCTATCAGGCGATGAACATCTACGTGCCCGATGCGTACTTCAGGGG
>CAMFLH010000167.1 GCA_945957295.1 uncultured Uliginosibacterium sp. | reverse complement strand
AGGTAATGCTGCTCGTCCATGGTGACACCCGATCCGATAGTTGGCGGCATCGTAGGCGGCGCGGCTGACAGCACACTTGCGATGGGTCATCCGGCCGAACTTGCGTGCCGGGTCGGCCACGCAAGCCTATTGTCTTCGGTTGGCTCACGCTTGCGAAGCCCGGCGTGCGTCCTGCTGAAGGAGAAACGGACACAACAATGTCAAACAAGGATTCAGGGCGCGGTGTTGGCGCGCTGCACGCAGGCGAACCGTCGCCGTGGGTGATCGCTCAATCGCGTCATCTTCCACGCGGGAAAGTGCTCGATCTTGCCTGTGGCCGCGGCCGTCATGCGCGGTGGCTGGCAGCGCAGGGCTGGCGTGTGCTCGCGGCGGATCGCGATGCCGCGGCGCTCGGTGAGCTGAGCAATGTCGCAGGCGTGACGACCGTTTGCTGCGATCTGGAGGCCGCGCAATGGCCGCTCGCGGGGCAGGTTTTCGACGGTGTCGTTGTCACGAACTACCTCCATCGCCCCAATCTGCCACAACTGGCGAGCCTGCCGCGTGCCGGTGGCGTCGTGATCTACGAGACTTTTATGCAGGGCAACGAGCGTTTCGGCCGGCCCAGCAATCCGGACTTTCTGCTCGCGCCGGACGAGCTGAAGCAGTGGGCGCAAGCATACGGGCTGGAAGTGCTCGCGTTTGAGCAAGGTGAACAGCGTGCGTCGCGCATGGCCTGCGTGCAGCGGATCTGTGCGCGCCGCCCGATTGATGAGGCTATGCTTTGAGCAAGCGACACATTTCAACCACGGAGCGATGCGATGAGCTTATGGATTGCGAATATCAACCCCGAAGCCACTGACGACGACATCCGCGAGCTGGTGCGGAAGTACTGTGGCATTGAAGTGCCGGAAATTCGCCGGGAGCCGGGCGACGGTTCTCGCCCGGCGGCACAACTGATCTTCCCGGACGTCAATAACGTCGTGTTGCAGGAGTTCCAGAAGCGGCTGCATGGCATGTTCTGGAAAGAGCGGACGATCAGCGTTCAGATCATGTGATCGTCCGGATCAGGTCGCCAGCGGCCTCGGCGAGGCTGGCTGGCGCCAGGTCGTTCAGCGCGATGGGGCGCGCATCTGCAAAGCGAGCGTAGTTCTTGTTCTGCGAACGTTTGTAGAGCGGGTCGTAATGTTCGTCGATGAAGGCCGAGAACAATTCCGGCAGGTTGCCTGCGGCAGCCAGCGCTTTCCATTCGTCCAGCGTTGCGTTGCTGTGAAAGCTCCGCAGGCATTCGATGCGCTCCTGCAGGTCCTGCACGTCGTCACCCAGGTAAGCGTAGTCGCCAAGCAGGAAATCGATCCTCGCATCGCGACTGGCTTCGACCGCTACGCACTCGCTCGCGCGCATCCGCTCGATCAGCGGCTCCGGCACCTGGATCACGCCGATCTTTCGGCTTTCCGCTTCAACGAACACCGGGCGGTCGGTCGAGAAGCGGGACAGTTGAGCGCAGAGCTCGGTCTCAAAGGCCTTCTGGCTCGGCTGGTCGATGCCCGGAAGACGGCCGAGCACCGAGCCCTTGTGGCGCGCAAGGCCTTCCAGATCCAGTACCTGCGCCCCTTGCGCGGTCAGCGCGTCGAGTAGTCGCGTCTTGCCGCTGCCGGTTGCGCCGCACACTACGACAAAGCGGAGTTGCGCGGGCAGTTCGGCGATGCGGTCGATTACGTGGCGACGAAATACCTTGTAGCCACCTTCAAGCTGGCAGGCATCCCATCCGATCATCCGCATCCAGGTCGTGAAACTGCCGCTGCGTTGGCCGCCGCGCCAGCAGTAGAGCAGCGGGCGCCAATCTTTGGGTTTGTCCTGGAACTGCTTGTACAGATGCCGCGCAATGTTCTCCGCCACCATGGCAGCACCGAGCTTGCGTGCTTCGAACGCGGAAACCTGTTTGTAGATCGTGCCGATCCGCGCGCGTTGTTCGTTGTCCAGCACCGGGCAGTTGATCGCGCCCGGGATGTGGTCATCGGCAAACTCGGCGGGCGAGCGAACGTCGATGATCGCGTCGAAGTCGGCGAGATCGGTGATGCGGGCAATGCCGCGGGGTGTCTGCATGAAAACTCCGGAAAGCAGGTGAGCGGCGCGCAGGTAAAATCCGGGGCTTCTCCGCCAGGGTCCGGATATGGATATCAAACTTACGCAATTTTCCCACGGCGGCGGCTGCGGCTGCAAAATCGCGCCCGCGGTGCTGTCGCGCCTGCTTGCCAGCGCGCCGGTGGGCATCGTGCCGCCGGCTTTGATGGTCGGAAACGAAACCTCCGACGACGCGGCCGTCTATCGCCTCAATGATCAGCAGGCGCTGGTTGCGACGACCGATTTCTTCACGCCGATCGTGGATGATCCGTACGACTTCGGTCGCATCGCGGCAACCAACGCGATCTCGGATGTTTATGCGATGGGCGGCCAGCCGATCATGGCCTTGTCGCTCGTCGGTATGCCGCTGGACAAACTGCCGTTGGAGGTCGTTGGCCGGATCCTCGAAGGTGGCGCGGCGGTGTGTCGCGAAGCGGGCATTCCGATCGCGGGCGGACATTCTATCGACATTCCGGAACCGATCTACGGCCTCGTCGCCTTGGGCCTGGTGCATCCGGATCAAGTCAAACGCAACGCCGACGCGCGCGCGGGTGACGTGCTGATCCTTGGAAAGCCGCTCGGCGTTGGGGTTCTGAGCGCGGCGCTGAAGAAAGGGCGCCTCGATGAAGCGGGTTACGCAGAAATGATCCGCCACACGACGCAGCTCAATCGCGTTGGTGTGCAGCTCGCGAAGATGGATTTCGTGCATGCGCTCACCGATGTCACCGGCTTCGGCCTTGCGGGTCATCTGCTTGAGATCGCTCGTGGCTCGAAGCTTGCGGCGATGGTGGCGTTCGACGCGCTACCTTTGGTCGCGCAAGCGGTTGCCTTCGCCAAGGAGGGCATGGCAACCGGCGCGACGGGCCGCAACTGGAACGGCTACGGCGCCGATGTGCTGACGCCAGATGGTTTCGAGCCCTGGCAGCGTACGTTGGTGACCGATCCGCAGACCTCCGGCGGCTTGCTGGTGAGCTGTGCGCCTGAGGGCGCAGAGGCGGTGCTCGCTGCGTTCCGCGCCGATGGCTTTGGCGAGGCCGCCGTGATCGGCCAGCTGGTCGAAGGGCCTGCTCTGGTCAGGATCGCCTGATCTGTGGTGACCGGCTCAGCGCTTGAGCAGCGGCTTGAGCGCTGGCCAGATGTTGTCGAGCACCCGCGGCTGCGCAGAGGCCGTGGGGTGCAGGCCGTCTGCCTGGAAGTATTCATTCGTCTGCGCGAAGCCTTCCAGCAGGAAGGGCACAAGGGCGGTGCCCTCTGCCTTTGCGATATCCGCGAAACTGGTGCGGAACTTTTCGGTGTAGTCGGGGCCGTAGTTCGGCGGTAAGCGCATGCCGACCACGACGACTTTCGCGCCGGCCTTTTTTGCCATACGCACCATTTCGCCGAGGTTCTCCTGCATTGGCTTGAGCGGCAGGCCGCGCAGGCCGTCGTTCGCGCCGAGTTCGAGGATCACGATTGCGGGTTTGTGCTGGCTCAGTGCCGCCGGCAAACGCGTGCGACCGCCAGCAGACGTTTCGCCGCTGACGCTGGCATTGACGACGGTATAGCGGTAACCCGCCGTGCTGAGCCGCTTTTGCAGCAGGCTTGCCCATGCCTCGTCTTGCGTGCGGAGACCAAAGCCCGCCGACAGGCTGTCGCCAAACACCAGAATCGTGGCCGCGTGGCACACTCCGGAGCACAGAAAGACAAGCGCAATAATGGAACGCAACATGAACCCGAATACCTCGTTGGTGTTGGAAGCGGTTGATCTGCTCAAGCGCGTCGACGGTGTCGACGGCGAGCTCACGATTCTGCAGCAGATCAGCTTCGCAGTGGGCGCTGGCGAGACGGTGGCTGTCGTCGGTGAGTCGGGTTCCGGCAAGAGCACGCTGCTGGGGTTGCTCGCGGGGCTCGATATGCCGACGTCAGGGTATGTCAGCCTGCGTGGCACCAATCTATTCGAGTTGAGCGAAGACGACCGTGCCCGCCTGCGCGGCGAGGCGCTCGGTTTTGTGTTCCAGTCGTTCCAGTTGTTACCCGCGTTGACCGCGCTGGAAAACGTGATGATGCCGCTTGAGTTGGCCGGGCGGCGCGATGCTGAGGCGCTGGCGACCCGTTGGCTTGAGCGCGTCGGGCTCTCTCATCGCGTTGGCCACTACCCGAAACATCTGTCGGGCGGCGAGCAGCAGCGCGTTGCGCTTGCGCGCGCGTTCGCGGTGCAGCCGGCCGTGCTGTTGGCTGACGAGCCGACCGGGAATCTCGACGCCGCAACCGGCCAACAGATCGCCGACCTGATGTTCGACATGAATCGCGAGACGGGCACGACGCTCGTGCTGGTGACGCACGATGAGCGCCTTGCAGCGCGTTGTTACCGAGTAATCCGCCTGGCGGCAGGGCAGTTGCTGAGCGATTCCGCAGCGGCTAACTGATCCGGCGAATCCTGCGTGCGGCTGCTGCGCCTATTGCTCGGTCGGACATTCCAGTTCGGATAGGTCGACCATCGAGACGAGCGCGCTGCGCTGCCCCTCGCGCGTCAGCACCCCTTGGCGGCGTAACTCGCTGATCGAGCGGCAGACCGTTTCGGCGGCAAGTCCGGTGATGTCGGCCATGTCGCATAGCTTTGGCAGCATCAGCTTCGTCGGCATCAGACCGGCGTTGCTGCCCCCCGCAAGCAACAGCATCAGGCGCCGCACGCGTTCCAAGGGTTGGCCCGTGCGGATTGCGATCAGATCCGCCGCACGCTGTTCGGCGGCAACAAGGGCCCGAATGACTGCACGGCGGCCTGCATCGGCCTGTGGCAGGCTCCAGGGCTCGATTGCGCACTCAGTCAGCGCTGTTGTCTGGAATGCGTAGTCCGCATCGAGCAGTGTTTCGCTGCCGATTACATCGCCGGCCAGCGCGAGGCTCGCGAACTGGATATCACCTTGCTCGCTGCGGTCGAGCCGCACGATGCCAGAGATCAGATGCCACGGAAGGCCTTTGTCGCCTTCGAAATAGATGCACTGTCCGCGCGCAATGCGGCGAATACCGCATGGGCGGCTGAGCTTGGCGGGGGGCTTGGCCTGCACGATCTGGAGAGGCATGCCTCTGACTCCACTGCTGCACGGTGCGCTCGACCGGCGCGAGCATCGTTTGTGGATTCGAGAGAATCCGGTTTCTGCTGCGACGACGACCGATGGGTGAGTCTCTTGTCGGTGCGAACCCTACGGCGCGCACGACATGACACACCTCATTGGTCGGGTGTATTGGTCTCTAAGCAAAAATCGGGCAAATTCAGGATCGTCTTTTGGGTGTGCTAAAAATCAATGGTTTACACGGCCATTGAGAATGATTTCAAAGTACGGAGGCTGCCTATGCTGTGTTTTTGGCATGAGGTGGCAGTGCTTGGCAGTTGTTGGCAGTTCGGTGAGTCCGCTAAATGAAGCTGTCATGAAGCGGATCGGCCCGCCGATCACTCGGTTGATTGCCGCGTCCGATATCGTGCTTCCACACGCTGGCGGCGCGGCAGGATGCGCTGCTTCGCCTCGGAGCGCAGCATCGCATGCCGAGGCGCCACGCGACCGGGTTCTTGCAGGCATGACCCCCGCTTGTGGGGCGATCGGGGGCCCGATACGGGACTCAACCCATCTTGCGTCTAAGGATTGCGCTGGCTTGATCCACAAGCAACGCAAGGATCAGCATGGCGACGATGACACTGCAGGCGTTGTCGAGGCGGAACAGCGACAGTTCGTAGTAGAGCAGTTGGCCGAGTCCGCCCGCGCCGACGAAGCCCATCACGGCAGCCATACGGATGTTGATTTCCCAGCGGTAGAGGGTATAGGCCAGCCACTGGGGGGCGACTTCCGGCAGCGCACCGTAGAGGAAGGCCAGCGCGCGTGGTGCGCCACTGGCGTGCAGCGAGGCTTCGGCCGCGGGCGGTGCGTTTTCCAGAGCTTCCGCATACAGGCGGCCGAGTACCCCACCGGTGTGCAACGCGAGCGCCAAGGCGCCGGCAAAAGGGCCAAGGCCGGCCGCCAGTACCGTGATCGTGGCCCAGACCAGCTCGGGCACCGCGCGCAGCAGGTTTAGCAGAAAGCGCGTCAGCGACTTCGCGATCTTGCCGGCTCGGCCGGCGGCGGGCAACGCGAGTGCGATTGCGATCAGCGCGGCCAGCACGGTGCCGACAAGCGATGTGGCGAGCGTTTCGATGGCGCCGCTGGCGATTTTCGTCAGTAGCGCGGCGTCGTGCGCAGGTGGCAGGAATTCGCGCAGGAAGCGCGCGATATCGCTGCCAGCGCGGTCGCCCAGTAGGGCGCCCAGGTCCAGCCCGATATGGCGCCACGCCAGTACGCAGGCGAACGCTGCCGAGAGGGTAAGCATCCACCCGCCTGCGGCGCGCAGGCCACCCGCACGGGTGCTCGCCATCCAGTGGCGCAGCACGCCGGAAAGCATGTCGGCGAAGAGCACCAGCAGCAGGAAGGCACTGAGGATGCTCGCGATCTCGCCGCCGTTGAAGGCCTTCATCGACTGATCCATCAGCTGGCCGAGCCCGCCTGCACCGACCAGACCCATCACCACCGCGGCGCGTAGCGCGCACTCCCAGCGATACACCGAGTAAGAGAGCAGCTCAGCGGCCGCGACCGGCAGCAGGCCATACATCAGCGCATCGAAGCGGCTGCCGCCGGCCGTGAGAATCGCACGGGCAGGGCGGCGGTCGGCCGAGTCGAGAATTTCGCTGAACACCTTGGCGAGCATGCCGCCGTAGGTCAGCGCCAGTGCCAGCACGGCCGCGCTCGGGCCAAGACCGAACACGCGAACAAAGAGCAGCGCCCACACAAGTTCCGGCACGCCGCGCAGCAGCAGCGTCAGCGCACGCAGCGCCTGGCGAAAAGCAGGGCGCCACAGACTGCGGGGCGCAGGGCCGATGGCGGTGATCGAGAGTGCTGCGGTGCTGCCGACCGCGAGCGGTATTGCGATCAGCAACGCGAGCAGCGTGCCGACGGTGGCGATCGCCAGCGTTTGCACAACGGCATCGCCGAGCAGGCCAAGGAAGAAGCTGTCGTGAGCGAGCGGCCAGAAACCGGCCACGAAGCTGCCGACGACACGGAGATTGGCGGGCTCGACCAGCGCGGCGGGGTTGACGCCCGCAATATGGCCAATCGGCCACGCAAGCGCGAGCGCAACAAGGCTCAGCAACAGTCGCTGAGCGAGCGCTGGGTCGCGTGAGTCGTGCTTCAGCAGCATGGCAGGCCGGTAGCGGTGACGCGCGGCGTCATCACATGAGTGTCGCTGGGCTCGCCCGGGGTCACGCGCTCGGACGCGTACAACGATTTGAGGTCGTCTTCAGTCACCGCACTGGCGGCCTTGTCGAAGGCGACGCGACCATCGCGCACGCCGACGATGCGCGGAAAGCGAGCGAGCGCCAGTTCTACCGCGTGCAGGCTGGCGATCAGCGTTGCGCCGCGTTGACGGGCGTCTTCGCACAGCACGGCCAGCGTGTGATCGGCGAGGGCGGGGTCGAGTGCCGAGACCGGTTCGTCGGCCAGGATCAGCGCCGGTACCTGGTACAGCACGCGCGCAATGCCGACGCGCTGCAGTTGCCCGCCGGAGAGTTGATCGCAGCGCTCGAAAAGTTTGTCCTGCAGGTCGACGCGTTCAAGCGCGGCGCGCGCGCCTACGATGTCCTGCGGGGCGAGTAGCGACAGCAGTGACTTCCACGCCGGCCATTGGCCAAGTCGCCCCGCCAGCGTTGCAGTGACGACGCGTTGCCGCGGTGGCAGTGGTGGCGCCTGGTGCACGGTGCCGATGCGGCTGCGCAACGTGCGCAGCGCGCTGCGGCTGATCTGCCAGGGCTGCGCCCCGTCGATTGCGAGCGCGCCGCCGCTGGGCTTCAGCGCAGTGCCGAGGCAGCGCAGCAGGCTTGTTTTGCCCGCACCCGAGGGGCCGATGATCGCGACCTGCTCACCACGGGCGATGTTCAGGTCGATGCCGGCAAGGCCCGGCTGATCCGCACCGTAGTCAACGCGCAGATCGGAAATGCGAAGGTCCATGAAGGGCTACCGGACTCGGAGTGAAACGAAGCCCGGCCACGCGCATGCGTAGCCGGGGCGGTGTCGGAGAATCAGCGCAGCAGGCCGGCGGACTGCGCGGCTTGTTCGATGCTGTGATAGTTCTCCGGCTTCGTCGGCACGAAGCGGGTGGCGCGCTGCAGCGCCATGATTTCCTTGTGCTCCGGGTTGGCCGGATCAAGCTTCAGGAAGGCATCGCGCAGCTTCTTCATCACTGCCGGGTCGAGGTCGCCGCGCACTGTCCAGTTGTAGTCAAAGTAGGCGGGCGTGGTGGTGAATACGCGCACCTTGCTGGTATCGACCTTGCCGCTTTCGACCAGCTTGTCCCACACCGAGGCGTTGAGCACGCCGGCGTCGGCGCGGCCGGAGGCCACGAAGGCCACCGTGGCGTCGTGTGCGCCCGAGAACGCGACCGTCTTGAAATCCTTCTCCGGCGTGAGGCCCGCCTGCAGCAGGAAGTAGCGCGGCATCAGGTGGCCCGAGGTGGACGAGGCCGAGCCGAAGGCGAAGGTCTTGCCCTTGAGGTCGGCGAAGGACTTGATTGCCGGGTCGGCGGTGATGAAGCGGCTGGTGAACTTTTCGTCCTCGGCGCGCTGCACTAGCGGCACTGCCGTGCCACCGGTACGCAGTTTGGCTTGCACGAAGGTGAAGCCGCCCAGCCAGGCCATGTCGATACGCTTGGCGGCGAGGGCCTCGACCACGCCTGCGTAGTCGGTCACCGGCACGAAGCTGACCGGGATGCCGATTTCTTTCTCGAGGTATTTACCGAGCGGCGCGAACTTGCGTTGCAGTTCGGTGGGCGCCTCGTCCGGAATGGCGGAAACCTTGAGTTCCTTCATCTGGGCAAAGGCGGGGAGGGCGAGCGCCGCAAAGGCGAACGCCGCCAGGCCACGCAGCGCGTGGCGACGGAATTGGGTCAGCATGTTGGCTCCAGAAATATCCACCTCGGCACGGGGCCTTGCGCCGGGTTTACTCGTTGGGATCTTGCTTTGGGGCGGTACTCAGACCGCGGGCGGGATTATACCGGGCGCCACAAGCGAACAAGGCGCCTAACTGGCGCCTTGTTGAAGGCGGGAAAGCGCGTTGGCTACTTTGAAACGCCGCCAACGATCAGGCGTTGCTCCTTGAGTGCGCCGATCACGATCTTGGCCAGTTCTGCCGTCGATTTCTGGATGCTGGCAGGATCGGTGGTCTCGGAGAGCCCGGACCACATCACTTTGCCTTCGGGCGCAGGCCACAGGTTGGTTTCGATCGTCACCACATCGTATTGGTACAAACGTGGTTCGCTGATCATTGCGCCGGCGCCGTAGTAGCCCCAGAAACTGCGGTAGCCGTAACCGTAGGCCGGCATAACCGTCATCGTGCCGGGCGAGTACTGGGTGCGCTTTTCCACACGCAGGGCGCGGGCGACCAGAATGCCGTCGGCACCGCTTCTCGCCACGGCTTCGCGCAGCTCTTCCACGTTGCGTTGCGGCTTGTCGGGTAGCAGGCGATAACCGGGGATCGCCTCGACACCTGCATCGGACAAGGCCTTCGCGAAATCGTCTTCGAACACGCGCCGCGATGCGATTTCGTCGGATACGCCGATCACGACCAGTTTCTTGAGCGGCGGCCCGGCGTAGTCGGTATCGCGCCAGGCGCTGGTCAGGCGGGTTGATGCGCAACCGGCCAACAGGGCCATCGTGATCAGGCCAAGCGCCATGCGGCGGGCCAGATTCGGTAAGTCTGCGTTCATGGCGTGGGCCTCCGCGGATGATGATGTGCCGAGTATCCCGCCAGCGCCGGGCACCGACAAGGCTTGTTGCTGCCGTAACATCGGCACTCTGTATCCGAGTGTTAGCCGCATGCTCAAACTGCTTCATATCGACGAGGACATCGTCGCCATCGACAAACCGCCGGGCCTGCTGGTGCACCGCTCGATGCTGGATCGCCATGAGACCCGCTTTGCGGTGCAACTCCTGCGCGACCAGATCGGCCGCCGCGTGATTCCGGTGCACAGGCTCGACAAGGGTACTTCCGGCGTACTCGTCTTCGCCTTCGAACGTGACACCGCTGCGGCACTGGCGGCGCAGTTCGAAACCCGAGCCGTGGAAAAGCGCTACCTCGCGGTGGTGCGTGGATGGCCTGATGAAGCCGGCGTGATCGCGCATCCGCTGAAGATCGTGCGAGACGAGTACGAACTGCCGATCGACGGCCTCGCGCCGCCGCAGGAGGCCCGAACCGCATACCGACGCCTCGCCACGATCGAGCTACCGGTGCCCGACGACCGCCACCTAACCAGCCGCTACGCGTGGCTGGAGCTTGCCCCCGAGACCGGGCGCCGGCACCAGATCCGGCGCCATCTCAAGCACATCTCGCATCCGGTGATCGGCGACGCCACCTACGGCAAGGGCCGCCACAACCGCTTGTTCGCCGAGCAGCTCGGCTGTGCGCGCCTGCTGCTGCACTGCGCTGCGATGCGGCTGCAGCACCCGCGCAGCGGGCAGGTGCTCGCGCTGCAGGCAGACTTGAGTGGTGACTATGCGAGCCTGCTGCAGCGTTTTGGGTGGGACGGCGAACTCGCGCGGGTCAGCCGTTCATTCAGCGGCCCAGAATCCCCTTGAGC
>CAMFLH010000166.1 GCA_945957295.1 uncultured Uliginosibacterium sp. | reverse complement strand
TTCGTTTGATGAAATCAATCGCAGAGGGCGCAAAGAAGCTGCGCATGGGCATGGCGGTGGCGTTATCCTCGCCGATGATGGCGTTCGCATCGGGGGGCGATTCCGGCACCGGTGCGGTGGGCGAAATGGAGATCACGGGCAGCCAGTTGATGCTGGTACTCGGCGGCGTCGTGGTTGTCGGTATCGCGCTGTGGCTGGTGGTCAAACTGATGAACAAGTGATTCCCGGCGTCTTCGTCGCGGAGGCTTTGTGAAACTCGCGTTGCTTGCCGATATCCACAGCAACATCGAGGCACTGGATGCCTGCATCGCGCATGCACAGCGCGAGGGGGCGGAGGCCTTTGCGGTGCTTGGCGACCTGGTCGGCTACGGCGCCGACCCGGGTCCGGTGGTCGACCGTATTCTCGGTCTGGGGGCGGCGCTGCATGTTGCGGTGCTGGGCAACCACGATGCGGCGGCGGTGGGGCGCAGCGACGAGCCCATGAACGACGAAGCGCAGGCCGCGATCGTGTGGACTGCACCGCAGCTCAACGAGGAGCAACGCGGCTTCCTCGCGCAACTGCCGCTGGTAGTGCGCGACGACGACGTCACCTGGGTGCACGCCAGCGCCGATTGCCCTGAACAGTTTCCTTATGTGGCGAGCGCGGCGGATGCGCGCGCGAGCCTCGCCGCAGCCGACACTCGCTACGTGTTCTGCGGCCATGTGCATGACCCCACGCTGTACTACGTCGGCTCCGACGGGCGCCTGACCCCTTTCTGGCCGACACCGGGCGTAGCGATTCCGGTTGGGCGCCACCGCAGCTGGCTCGGCATTGTCGGCTCCTGTGGCCAGCCGCGCGACGGCCGCACAGGCGCGTGGTATGCGATGTTCGACCGCGCTCGTGCGCGACTGAGTTACCACCGCGTGGCCTATGACGCAGCCAGCGCAGCGGCCAAGATCCGACGTGCCGGGCTGGCCGAACGCTTCGCCTTGCAGATCGAAGGTCTCGCCTGATGCTGGCGACCGAGCTTTCGCCGGACGACGAGATCGACGGCTACCGCATCGATGCGCGCTTGCACGCCGGTGGTATGGCGGTGATCTACCGCGTTTCGCGCAGCGATCTGCCCGGCCCTGCGGTGATGAAAGTGCCGCGCCTGGGGCAGGGTGAGCCGGGCGCCACCGTGGTGAGCTTCGAAGTCGAGCAGATGGTGCTCGAAGCGCTCGACGGCGGCCCGGTGCCGAAGCTCTACGCCGTGGGCGATCTGGAATGCAATCCGTATCTGGTGATGGCGCATGTCGAGGGGCAAACGCTCTCCGCGCTGCTCGATCACGGTCCGCTCGCCGAACCGGAGCTTCGCCGCATCGGTGCGGCGGTGGCGAACGCGGTACAGCAGCTGCACGAGCAAGAGGTCATCCATCTCGACCTGAAGCCCTCCAACATCATCCTGCGGCCAGACGGTGCTGCAGTGCTGATCGACCTTGGGCTCGCGCGTCACGCCCACCTGCCCGATCTGCTCGCCGAGGAATTTCGTCGCCCGCTGGGCTCCGCACCTTACATCGCGCCCGAGCAGGTGCTGGGTATCCGCAGCGAGGCGCGCAGCGATGTGTTCGCGCTTGGCGTGATGCTCTACGAGCTCGCCACCGGCAGCTACCCCTTCGGCGCGCCAACCTCGCCCGGTGGCATGCGAAAGCGATTGCGCGAAAGCCCGGTACCGCCGCGTGCACGCGCGCCTAGCTTGTCCGAAGCCTTGCAGGAAACGATCTACCGCTGTCTGGAGGTGAACGTCGAGCGTCGGCTCCCGAGCGCAAAACAGCTCGCTTTCGAACTGCAACATCCGGATCAGGTTGTGATCACCGAGCGCGGCCGCCGTACCCGCCGGCAAGGCGCGCTGCAGCGCCTGCGTAACTGGGTGTTCGGCCTTGGTTACGAACCGGAGGTGGTGGTCGCACCGGCCGCCCGCGCCAGCGACGCGCCGATCATCATGGTCGCGGTCGCTACCGCCTACACCAACGAGAAGCATCAGCAGGCGATTCGCAACGCAGTGCGCCGATTTGCTCAGGCGATGCCCGATGCGCGCGTGGCGTGTGTGACGGTGAGCAAGCCGCAGCCGGTGATGGGCACGTCCGACGAAGCGACCAGTGGCCCGCGCCAGCATTTGCAGCAACTGGTTCAACTGCGCCACTGGGCCGAACCGATCGCGCTGCCGGCGAGCCGCATCACCTTCCATGTGCTGGAGGCGGCCGACCCCGCCGACGGTTTGCTCGACTATGCGCGCGGCAACAGCGTCGACCACATCCTGATCGGCGCGCCGCCGCCTAATCTGGTCGGCCGCAACATCTTGCCGCCGGTGGCGGACAAGGTCATCAGCGACGCGCCCTGCAGCGTCACCATCGTCCGCCCGCGCTAACGCTGGAGCCGCGCCGCTGTAAGCGAACCGTCAGCGCCCCGTCAGCGCCGAGTCAGCCTCTGCGCCTACGCTCCGCCATCACGCTGTGACAAGCGCGAAAACAAGGAGGAGGGGCAATGAGCAGCAAGGCGATCAACTGGGCGGCAATCGATGCCGACCCGCGGTTCCAGAGACTGCACGCCAAGAAGACATCATTCCTGATGGGGCTGATGATCTTCTCGGTCGTGTACTACTTCCTGCTGCCGATCGGTGCAGCGTATTTCCAGGATATCTACAAGATCAAGGTCTTCGGGCCGGTGAACGTCGGCCTGCTGTTCGCGCTGTCGGAATTCATCGTCGCCTGGTCAATCGCCTTCTACTACTCGAAGAAGGCCAACACCGAGTTCGACGCGATGGCCGAAGAACTCGTGCGTGAAGCAGAACGGATCGGGGGCTGAACCATGGAATTGCGCAGCAAACTTCTTCCTGGCGCGCTTGGTCTCGCCGCGGTCCTGGCGGCCGGCCCGGCGCTCGCACAGGGCGCCGTTGCGCCCGAGTGGCGCTGGCTGACCTTCCTCGTCTTCGCCGCGATCATCGCGCTGACGATGTTCGTGACCTACCTTGCGTCGAAGCGGGTGCATTCGGCGTCGGACTTCTATACCGCGGGCGGTGGCGTTTCGGGCCTGCAGAACGGTTGGGCGATCGCAGGTGACTACTTGTCGGCCGCGTCCTTCCTCGGTATCGCGGGCCTCATCAGCCTTTATGGTTACGATGGCTTCATGTACTCGGTTGGCTGGCTCGTCGCCTACATCACCGTGCTGCTGGTGATCGCCGAACCGTGCCGCAACATCGGCAAGTACACGCTCGCCGACATCCTCGCCTACCGCAATGATCCGAAGAAGACGCGCGTTGTCGGCGCGATCTCGGTCATCACCGTGTCCACCTTCTACCTCACCGCGCAGATGGTCGGTGGTGGCGTGCTGGTGAAGACGCTGATCGGCATCGACTACGAAGTGTCGGTGATCACTGTGGGCGTGCTGATGCTCGCCTATGTGTTGTTCGGCGGCATGGTCGCAACCACCTATGTGCAGATCATCAAGGCGGTGCTGTTGGTATGCGCGTCGCTGGTGCTGGTGGCGTTCGTGTGGGCACCGTACGGCTTCAGCCTGCCAGGCTTCCTTGATGCGGTGACGTCCGACCCCAAGGTGCAGGCACAGGTTGCCGCGCTGCTGGGTGATCCGGCGAAGAACATGTCGCCGGCTGAACTTGGCCAACGCTTCCTTGAGCCGGGTCTGTACTTCAAGGCGCCGATCGATCAGATCTCGCTCGGTATCGCGCTGGTCTTCGGTACCGCCGGCCTGCCGCACATTCTGATGCGCTTCTTCACCGTGCCGACGGCGAAGGAAGCCCGCAAGTCCGTGATCTGGGCGATGGCGATCATCGGCGGCTTCTATGTGCTGACGATCTTCCTCGGCATGGGTTCCGCGATCAAGGTCGGCCCGGAAGGCATCAAGGCGGTCGATGCCGGCGGCAACATGGCGGCCCCGCTGCTCGCCCAGTTCGTCGGTGGCGGCGGCAACAGCTTCCTTGGCAACTTCATGCTCGCCTTCGTCGCGGCGGTCGCTTTCGCGACCATCGTTGCGGTGGTGGCCGGCCTCGTGCTCGCAGCGGCTTCCGCTGTGGCGCACGATCTGTACGTCGGCGTCGTCAAGGGTGGTCATGCCAGCCAGGCCGAGCAGGTGCGCGCTGCGCGCATCGCCACCGTGTTCGTCGGCGCACTCGCCATCGTGATCGGTATCGCCGCCAAGGGCCAGAACGTTGCCCACCTGGTTGCGCTCGCCTTCGCCGTGGCGGCCTCGGCCAACTTCCCGTGCGTGCTGCTGACGCTGTACTGGAAGCGCTGCAACACCGGTGGCATCGTCGCCGGCATGATCGTCGGCACCGTGGTGGCAATCGGTCTTGTGCTGGTCTCGCCGAACATGACCTACCCGAAGGCCGTGCGTGCCGCTGCGCAGAAGGTGCTCGACGGCGAAGCCGAGAAGCGTGCGGGTATCGCGAAGCTCGTTGCTGCCGGTGACGAAGCCTCCACCGCGAAGGCCACGAAACAGACCGCAGCACTCGACAAGGCGGTCAAGAAGGCCAACGACGACATCAAGAAAGTTGAAGGCCAGGAGACCTCGATCGTCGGCCTCGAAAAGCCGCTATTCGAACTCAAGAACCCGGGTCTGATCTCGATCCCGCTCGGCTTCCTCGCGGTGATCCTCGGTTCGCTGCTGTACCGCGACAAGCGCGCCGAAGACATGTGGGACGAACTCTATGTGCGCCAGAACACCGGCATCCTTGCCGCGAAGGCCGTTGCGCACTAGAACACAGTTAGTGTCACTCCATCCCTGGCCCCTCTGCGGAGGGGCGTTTTTTTGCGCGGACCCTGATGGAGCGCCCCAAACTCACGAAGTATTTGACTTTCTGAATATCTCAGCTAGAATGCTTAGCTCTTCGGCCAGATAGCTCAGTTGGTAGAGCAGCGGATTGAAAATCCGCGTGTCGGTGGTTCGATTCCGCCTCTGGCCACCAGATTCAGACGCCCAACCCTTACCGGTTGGGCGTTTTCATTTCTGCGCTTGAAACCTCTTCATCTCGCACGCTCGGTGACCGAGCGGGTCTGAGCGCTCGCGAGTTCCTCCCGGCTGAGCACGAACTCGGTGCTGTCGGTCAGTCGCTCCACGACAAGGTCGATGAATCGCCGTACGCGGGCCGGCTGGGCGGTGCGGCTGCCGTAGTAGAGGAAGAGGCTGTAGGCGTCTGCCACATGGTCGACCAGCAGCGGCACCAGGCGTCCGGCGCGGATATGCGTTGCGGCCGTTGGCGCGGCGAGCTGGCCGATGACTTCGCCAGCGAGCACGGTGCGCAATTCGAGGATCTCGTCGTTGGTGCAGAAGGCGGGCGGCACTGGCCAGTCCTGAATCGTGTCGTCGAGTTTGACGTGCCAGGGCACGAGGCGGCCGTTGCCTGGGTGCCGGAACACGCTGCAGCGGTGCCCGTTGAGTGCGGACGGGTTTTCCGGCAGGCCGTGCTTGCGCAGGTAGGTCGGTGCGGCACAGATGATCAGCTGCAGCGGGAACAGACGGCGCGCGATCAGCCCTTCCTGCGGCGAGGCGCCGATGCGGAAGCCGACATCGACCCTGTCTTCCACCCAGTTGCCGATGCGGTCGTCCAGTTGCACATCGGGCTGCACTTCCGGGTACAGCCGGCAGTACTCTTCGAGCACCGGGCTGATCACCGGCTGCAGCACCGAACGCGGCCCGACGATGCGCAGCGGCCCGGCGATTTCCTCGCGGGTCTGCCGCGCGCCGTGCAGCGCCTGCTGCAGGCCGATTAGCGAAGGGCGAGCGGCCTCGAGGAAACGCTGGCCTTCCTCGGTCAGCGACATGCTGCGCGTGGTGCGGTGAAACAGCCGCACGCCTAGGTAAGCCTCCAGTTGCCCCAGCGCCTTGCTCGCTGCTTGTGGCGAGATTTGCTGCGCCTCGGCTGCACGGCTCAGGCTGCCCAATTCGGCCGTGCGCACGAAAGTCGTGATCGAGCGCAGTTCGTTGATCGACATGCCGGGCCCTATTCAGAGTATTTGCATCACTTGGTTGTAAATCATTCAACGGTCTTGCGTCTAGTTGGATGTTTATCGACTGACTAAAGTGCGTTCCATCGGCATGCAGCGTGCGTGCGCCCCTTCAAGGAGACCTCGATGGACAACTTCAGCTTCTACAACCCGACGCGTATCGAATTCGGTAAGGGCAAGGAACAACTCGCCGGGCAGATCCTGCACGAGCACGGTATCAAGAAGGTGCTGCTGACCTACGGCAGTGAGCGCATCAAGCGCGATGGCTTGTTCGCGACGATCAGCAAGAGCCTGGACAAGCACGGCATCGCCTTCGTTGAATGCGGAGGCATCGTCAGCAACCCTTTGCTGTCGAAGGTGCGTGACGCGATTGCCGTGGCGCGGGAGCACAAGGTCGATGCGGTGCTTGCGGTGGGCGGTGGCTCGGTGCTGGATAGCTCCAAGGCCATTGCGGCCGGCACGCTGTACCAAGGCGACGTGTGGGATCTATTCCTGCGCAAGGCACCGGTGGAGGCCGCGCTGCCGGTGTTCGCGGTGCTGACGTTGGCGGCGACCGGCAGCGAGATGAACGCCGGCGCGGTCGTCACCAACGAAGCGACCAAGGAGAAGTTCGCGATCCAGTCGCCGCACACCTTCCCAAAGGTGTCGATCGTCAATCCGGCGCTGATGCAGACGGTGTCGCGCGACTACCTCGTGTATTCCGCGGCCGACATCATCGCGCACTCGATCGAGGGCTACTTCACCGCCACGGTGCAGCCGAAGATCCAGTCACGCCTGGTCGAGTCTGTGATCAACACGGTGATCGAGACGACGGAAGTGCTGCTCGCCGATCCGCAGGACTACAACGCCCGCGCTGAGTTCGCCTGGGCCGCTACGCTGGCGCTCAACGGCGTCACCTACGCGGGCACTGCAGGCTTCGGCTACCCGAACCACATGATCGAGCATTCGCTGTCGGCTCTGTTCAACGTGCCGCACGGCGCTGGCCTGTCGGTCGTGATGCCGGCCTGGATGAAGTGGTTCCGCAGCCGCAACCCCGCGCAGTTCGAGCGCTTCGCCAAGCAGGTGTTCGGCCTCTCGACCGCAGAGCAGGGCATCGCCGCGCTGGAGCAGTGGTTCGACAAGATCGGCACGCCGACGCGTCTGTCACAGCTCTGCATCTCCGAGGTCGACTTGCCCGCGACGATCGACAACGTGTTGGGCAACGCGCAGTGGTTCGGCCTGGCCGAGGTCTACACCCGCGACGTCGTCGCCACGATCCTGAAGAACGCGCTGTAACTCGCCCCGGTGGCGCAGGCAAGCGGACGAAGAGTCCGCTTGCCGCGCGACTCCCTTGGCGCGCCCGTATGGGCAGGTCGCAGGCGGTGCCTGGGTCCGGTCTGCGCCCCGCCCTCAGTTTGAGCTTATCCATGTCTTCTACTCCCGCTCCAATTCGCCGCGGCGCGGTGCTCGCCATCATCATGGCGAGCTACCTGATGATCGTGATCGACATCTCGATCGTGCTGACCGGCCTGCCGAAGATTCAGGCTGCGCTGGGCTTCACGCCGGCCGGCCTGTCGTGGATCCAGAACGCCTACACGCTCGCCTTCGGTGGCTTTTTGCTGCTTGGCGCGCGCGCCGGTGACATCCTCGGGCGGCGGCGAATGTTCATCGCCGGCCTGGCGATCTTCACGCTCGCTTCGCTGGCGATCGGTGCCGCGAAATCGCCGGCTTGGATGATTGTCTTCCGCGCCGTGCAGGGTTTCGGTGCTGCGGTGCTGGCACCGTCCACGCTGGCGCTGATCGCGACGCACTTCGAGGAAGGCCACGAACGCTCCCATGCGCTGGCGTGGTATGCCGCCGCGGCGGGTATCGGCGCTACGTTGGGGCTGGTGCTCGGAGGCCTGCTCGCCGACCTGATTTCCTGGCGAGCCGGCTTCTTCATCAATCTGCCGATCGGCGCAGCACTGATCGCTGGCAGCTTGCGCTACATCCGCGAGACGCCGCGTCACGCTGGCCGCTTCGATCTCGCCGGCGCGCTGAGCTCCACGCTGGGCATGTGCGCGCTGGTGTTCGGCATCGTCGAGGCGGCCGAGGCCGGTTGGGCCTCGACGCTGACGCAGGCGAGCATCGCAACGGGCCTCGCGTTGCTGGCGGCTTTCCTGTGGGTCGAGACGCGCGCGCAGCAACCGCTGTTGCCGCTGAGCCTGCTGACCAACCGCCGGCGCAACGGCGCCTATGCTGCACGGCTGCTGTTCCTCGCCGGCATGTCGGGTTTCTGGTTCTTCACCGCACAGTACCTGCAGGGTGCGCTGCACTTCAGCCCGATGCAGGCGGGGCTGGCCTTCATGCCGGTGACGTTGCCGTAGTTCGTTTCGTCGGTCTGTGTGCCGGCGCTGTCGCGCCGCTTCGGCGCGCGGCGCCTGCTGCTCGCCGGCCTCTCGCTGTGCATGCTTGGCCTGCTCTGGCTGGGGCTGGCGGCGCCACACATGTCCTATCTGGGCGGTGTCGTCGGCCCGATGTTGCTGATCGGGCTAGGCCAGGGCGGGGTGCTCGCGCCGCTGACGATGGCCGGCGTCGCCGGTGTCGAGAACCACCACGCCGGGGCCGCGTCGGGCCTGCTGAACGTGGCCCACCAGCTCGGTGCTTCGCTGGGCCTGGCCTTGCTGGTTGTCGTGTATGCCGGTGCGAATGTCGGCGGGGTGGCGCCGGCGCACGACGCCGTCGGTATGGCGCAGCGCACCGGGCTGGCGCTGCTGGCGGCAGCCGGCTTCCTACTCGTGGCCTGGTTGGTGTCGGCCCGCTACATCTGTTTCGACGCCGCCCGGCCGCCGGCGCCGATCACGGGGCGACCGGCAACAAGCCGATCTGCGGGCTGACGCGTCAGACGCCGAATGCCCGTAGACCGCTTGCAAAGCCCGCTCTAGAAGCCCCGTTTCGCGATGCCGAAGCGGGGCAACCTCCGAATCCACAGAAAGCAGACGTCATGACTCACGCATCGCAAACGACTCTCCCCGTCCTCTCGGTGGCCGGCGCGGGCTCACAGGCTTCGTACGCCGGCCCGGCCGACTGGTTCACCGGCAGCGTGCGTGTCGACCCGCTGTTCACCGCGCCTGAACCGGCCGCGGCCTCGGGTGGGCTGGTGACCTTTGAGCCCGGTGCACGCACCGACTGGCACACCCATCCGCTCGGCCAGACGTTGATCGTCACCGCGGGCTGCGGCCGCGTGCAGCAGCTCGGTGGCCCGGTGCAGGAGATTCGCCCTGGCGACGTGGTGAGCATTCCGGGCGGCGTGAAGCACTGGCATGGCGCTGCGCCCACCATGGGCATGAGCCACATCGCAATCCAGGAGCAACAGGGCGGTAGCGTCGTGACCTGGATGGAGAAGGTCAGCGACACCGAGTACGTCGGCTGAGCGCGCTCGGCCGCTGGGCCCGTGCGATGAAAAACGCCGGGCAGGGCCCGGCGTCACGCGGCATGGCTGGGAACGATGTCGCTCAGTGCAGGGTGGAGAGATACGCGATCAGGTCGGCGCGCTCGGCTGCATTCGGCAGGCCGTCGAACTTCATCTTGCCGCCGGGCACCGCCTTGCGCGGGTCGGTGATGTAGGCGTCGATCTTGTCGGGCGTCCAACTGATGCCGGACTGCTTCATTGCGTCGGAGTAGGCCACGTCGGCGACTGCGCCGGCCTTGCGTCCGAGCACCGCGAAGAGCGAGGGCCCCTTCTTGTTCTTGCCTTCCTTCACGCTGTGGCACTCGGCGCAGTTTTCGGCGAATACGTCGGCGCCGTGCTTGGCGTCGGCCGCGAATGCATGGCCGCCGGTCACTGCGAGCAGCACGACAGCCAGGATTGAGCGGGTGGTTTTCATCTAGGGCTCCGTGGCTTAGAACGAGGTCCAGGCGAACAGGTAGAGCGTGTTGTTGTCACGCGCGTTGCGGCCTGATCCGTCGTAGTTGTTGCTCTCGCCGTTGAAGCGGGTGTACCAGGTGTACTGGGCGCCCAGCCGCAGGTTCGCCCACGGCGATCCCCACGACGACTCTTTGCCCCACGGCGTCCAGTCTGTCTGCAGCATGTAGCCGGTGGTATTGGGCGATCCGGTCGCACTACCCATGTCCGGCGCCGGGGCGTAGAGCAGCGCATCGCTGCTGCCCTTGGTGCGGAAGGTGCTCGCGGTCAGCCCCCAGGTCTGGTTGTAGTAGTAGGACGCGTTGAGCTGCATTTCCTTCAGCGTGCCGCTCTGGTTCTCGGCCTCGCCGTTGGCGTAGGCCACGTCGCGCTTCTGCTTCTCGTGGATGTAGCTCGCGTACACGGTGCCGATGTGCTCGCGCGTTCCCAGGAACTGGTAGGACGCATCGATGCCGATGTCGTTGTAGCGGTTCGCCGGGCCTTGCGTGCGATCGGGCTGCACGCCTGCGTTGAGGCCGAACAGGCCGACGTGGTAGGCCTGTTTCTTCAGATCGCCAAAGTAGGCCAGGCGCCAGTACGCGTTCGACGTGAGGCGACCGACTTCATCTTGAAGCCCGAGTTTGTCGAGTGTCGAAGCCGACAGCGCCTTGTAGGTGCCCAGCTCGGCGTAGTAGTGGTTGTCGTACATGCCATAGGCCGACACGCCTAACACATGCTGGCCGAGGCCACCGGCGATCAGCGGTGACGCCGGGGCCGGCGCGAGCTCGGTGGCCATGTACGGGAAGCGCCACGCTGGGGCGGTGTTGAACGGGTCCGACACCGTCGGGTTGTTGTTCAGCGAGAGGCCGGCGATCAGGTCTTTTCCGCCCAGCGTGAAGGTGTCGGCCGCGCGCAGCTCGGCGTTGTCGATCGATGTCTTCCGCTCGGCGCCAGCATAGGTCGTCTGGACGAAGGCGCCGAGTTTGTCGGCGAGTCGTCCGGCCAGAAAGACGGAGACTTCCTGTGCCACGGTGTTGTTGTTGGTCTTGGTGTGGTCCTGTCTCTTATACACATCTCCGAGCCCACGAGACCGGAGCCTATCGCG